>NZ_JBFAHJ010000041.1:0-95669 GCF_040654115.1 Nonomuraea sp. NPDC050786 | reverse complement strand
CTGTCCACCACGGCCAGATCGGCGCCCCGCAACTCCACCCTGCCGAGAGCGGCCAGCTCGGCCAGCTCGGCGGCGGTGAGGCTGATGTTCAGCACATTGTTGGGGATCAACTGCTTGCCGTCGCTCTCCCGATGAGCGAGCAGGATGAGCTCTTCCGGGAACGTGAGCTGTTCTGTGGACATATCGCGAGTGTCTCTCCGGCCCGGCTTTTCCGCGTAGACATTGATGTCATCAGGGTGTTGTGACATCTGTCATGTGGCCTCTGCCGCGTGTCGAGGCGAGCGTAGCGCATCGCCGGCCGCCGCTGGAAAACACCGGTCGTACGACGCCGAAAATCCGGCTTCACCTGCGGTTCCGGCGGGAGGACGCGTCGAGGAAGCCCGGAGGAAGTGGCGATTGTTAGCTTTTCTTCCATCAGAGCCACGGTCGCTGAAGACGGGGAAACGATGACGGCGCTGAAAGACGGGGAGAAATACACAGCCAAAGGCTGGATGGCACCCATAGATCTGGATCGGGTGCCCGACGTCGAGGTGTTTCTCGACCGGCTCGGCTACGGCCGGTTCGATCGGGAGACGCTGGTGGCGCCCATCGGCCGCAACGAGGTGTGGGCGGGCAGGACGGACAGCGGCAGGAAGGTCTTCGTCAAACGTCTCATCGGAGGCGACGACGCCGCACCGCGACTGCGACGCATCCTCGCCTTCGAGCGGTTCAAGGCGAACCGGCCGCTCCTCGCGGACCAGGTCCGGACGCCCGGCTTCCTGGGCGCCGACGAGGACGCCGGGCTCGTGGCCTTCGACTTCATGGACGAAGCCGGCAACGGCGCCGAGTCCATGATCGCGGAGTCGTTCGGCGACGAGCTCGCCGGGCAGATCGGCGAGGCGATAGGCCACCTGCACAATGCGGTGCCGGAGGCCGGTGAGGGGCTGGACGACGGCCCCTTCCCGCTGCCGGACCTGGACCTCCTGCGCGGGCTGCCGCTCGAGCTCTGGCACAACCTGAGCTACGGCGAGCTGGAGAGCTGGAGCATCCTGCACGGCGACCCCGAGCTCATGCGCGGCATCGTCGCGCTGTGCGAGAGGGAGAGCCAGGCGCCCAAGGTGCCGGTCCACGGCGACTTCCGGGTCGACCAGATCCTGCTGCCGGATGACGGCGGGTTCCAGATCACCGACTGGGAGGACTTCCGGCTCGGGGATCCCGCCCGGGACGTCGGCGCCTTCGCCGGCGAATGGCTCTTCCGCTCCATTCTGGACATCGTCAGCGCGCGCGGCGACGAGGTCGTCTTCGAGGCGGCCGAGTTCACGCACGAGATGGTCCTCCAGCGTGGCGCGGAGAAGATCGAGCGGCTCAGGCCGCGCATCCACAGCTTCTGGCAGGGCTATCGGGCCGTCAGGACGGGACTCGACGCCGAGTTCGCCGTGCGGGCCACGGCGTTCGCCGGCTGGCACATGATCGACCGCCTGCTGGCCTCGGGGGCGCGCTCGGCCAAGCTCTCCGGCATCCAGCGCGCCGCCGCCGGCATCGGCCGCACCGCGCTGCTCGCGCCCGCCCGATTCACGATCGCCCTTGGTTTGGAGGACGAATGAGCGTCGCTGACCTGGCGGTGCCGGGTGAGATCGTCCCGGTGCTGGACGCGGTGACCGTCGACATCGACGAGCTCCGCGCGGACGTGGCCGGAGTCACGGTCGAGGCCGACAGCGCCGGCGAGCTGACGGTGAAACTCTCGCAGGCACTCTACGAGGTCTTCCACACCGGACGGCGGTCGGAAGAAGGCCAGGCGCTGCCGTTCCACATCCGGGACAGGGCGTTCGAGAAGGCCCTCGCGGAGCACGTCCCGCACGCGACGACGGTGTCGGAGGGCGTGATCGCCGAGGCGGTCGCCGCCGACGCGGGGGAGGACACGCAGGTCCTCGTCGTGTGCGGGGGGACGCGGGTCTGGATGCCGCGCGGCAGGATCCTGAACGGCGGGCCGCTCCTGCCGGGCCGGCGGGTGGACGTCACGCTGTCACCCCTGCGGCCGGCGCTCTCACCGGGCTTCTTCTTCGTGCACGGCTCGGCGCCGAGCGACATGCGGGGCGACCTCCTGCGCGTGTACATCCATCTGGCGGACCCGGAGCAGGCCCCGGCCGTCTGGTACGTGGTCCTGTCCTACCTGGAGGAGCGGAAGGCGGAGTACCGCGCCAAGGTGCTCTCCTCCCCGCTGCTCTACCCGCGGCGCGACGGGCTCGTGGTCTACCTCGGCGCCCGCTCCCGCGGCCTCGCCCCCGATCTCGCCACCCTCGTCGAGGACCTGCCGGGCGTGGGGACGGAGACGTCCGCGTTCGCGAACGCCCTGGGCCCCGGAGTGGCGACCGCGTGGGAGCCCGACGACCGCAGGCCGGTCATGAAAGGGATGAGCTTCGGCCAGCACCGCGCAGGTGTGCTCGGGCAGGCGCTCGTGGAGGCCGCCGCCGGCAAGGCGCCGGTCTCCGCGGCGGTCGCCGCCCGGCTCGCCGAAGCCAACATCGACCCGTGCGACCTCGCACGGAACCAGACGTCGCCCCAGGCGATGACGGAGGGCCGCTGAACGGCCCTGCGATATCGGATACGCAGCAGGAGAGGAGGTGTACAGCATGACGAAGAGCACCGCCATCATGGAGCTGGTCGCGGGATACGACTCGTACGCACAGCCGAGCGAGTTGCAGGTCTCCGCGGTTTCCGACGCCCCCGAGCTGTGGTTCACGATCTGGGCCATCAGCTACGGCGTGCGCATCAGCTCGGCCAAGTGCGCGATCTGGGCCTCGGCCGCTTCCGGCGCCGTTTCCGGCTGGATCCTGAACCGCTAGGACCGCGCCGATCTTTTTCCTCGCGATGAAATGAAGGGAGGGTAGAAATGCACGACGTCGTGCGGCCGTCGAAGACGGCGGCGATCATGGAGCTCACGGCGGGCTATGACGCATATGCCGATGCCGCGGAGTTCAGCTTGCCGGCCGAGTCCGAGGCCCCCGCCGCCACGCCCTTGACGATTCTCGTACTCGGCGGCCTTGCCACGAGTTACGCGGTCAGCGGGATCGCGCGGAAGGCGTGGGACCGAACCTTCATCTTCGGGTGCTGAAAAACCGGATGAACGGGTGGGCAGGCGATATATGCAGGGCGCCTGCCCACACCCGTCCGGCCCTTTTCCGACGTATCGAGGAAAACTCATGCTGGATTCGAACGCCGACGACCTGGCCGCGATGGCGGACCTGCTCGGGCCGTTCGCCATCCGGGTGGCGGCCACGCTCCGGCTGGCCGACCACATGGCCGCGGGGGTGACGACAGGGGCGGGCCTCGCCAAGCAGGTGGGCGCGCATCCCGCGACGCTGAAGAAGCTGCTGCGTTACCTCGTCTCCCGCGGAGTCTTCCGGTGGAGCCAGGAGCGCGGCTACGAGGTGACCGACCTCGGCGCCCCTCTCCTGGAGGACGCGCCGGGCAGCGTGCGACGGCGGCTGAGCATGGACGGGCTGCTGGGCCTGGCCGAGCTGGGCCTGGTGGGATTGCTGCACACCGTCCGCACGGGGGAGGCGGGGTACAAGGCGGCCTTCGGCCGGGATTTCTGGCACGACGTGAGCGACGTCCCCGACGACGCCAACGTGCTGGCGGAGGAGGTCGCGAAGGAGCTGTCCGGGGACGGCCACCTGATCGTGCACAGCTACGACTGGTCGCGTGTGCGCCGCGTGATGGACGTCGGTGGCGGCAACGGGACGGTGCTCATCGAGCTCGCCCGCGCCCACCCGCACCTGCACGGCGCCCTGCTCGACCTGCCCGGGATGGCGAAGGCCGCGGCGCAGCGCATCGAGCAGTGCGGTCTGGGCGACCGGTGCGAGACGGTCGAGGGCAGCTTCCTCGATCCGATCCCCCCGGGATTCGACGTCTACCTTCTGTCGGCGATCCTGTGCGACTGGCCGGACGACGACGCCATCAAGATCCTGCGCCGCTGCGGGGAGGCAGCGGGGGCAGCGGGCCGCGTACTCGTGGCCGACATGAACCTCATCTATGACGACGACGACGCGGACGCCGCCCGGATGAACCTTCTCCTGACCGGCACCGTGCCGGTGCCCGTGCGCACGCTCAAGCAGCTCAAGCGGCTCGGGGCGGCGGCGGGCCTCGAGCTCTCGTGGGAGGGCCCGACGACGAGAAGGCGGACGCTCCTGGAGTTCCGCGCTCATTGACAGGCACTCTCTTGGACAGGTGAGAAGTGGAAGAGCGACCGGCCACGCAGATCGTGGCAGAGCCACCGCCCCTGCACGTCGCGGAAGAGCAACCGCCCCCACAGGAAGGGCCCCCTGCGGACAAGCTCGCGCTCTCGCGCGAGATGACGGCCGGCAAGGCGAACCAGGTGGCCGCGATCGTGGCGCTCGCCCTGCTGTCGACCGTCACCACGCTCGCCCTGCCGCTGATCGGCGGGGCCTTCGTCGCCGAGCTCGAGAAGGGCGGCGGCGCGGTGACCTCCACCGCGCTCTGGATGGTCGCCGCGGGCCTGGCCGCCGCCGCCACCGGGACCATGTCCGGTTACCTGCTGTCCAAGCTCGGCATCCAGCTCGTCACCAAGCTCCGCGTGCGCACCATGAAGCACGCGCTGGGACTGCCGCTGAAGATCGCCAGGCGCGAGGGCACGGGCGACCTGGCCGCCCGGCTAACCTCGGACTCCTCCCAGGTGAGAGGTCTGACGGAGGTCGGGCCCCTGCAGCTGCCCATGGCCGCGCTGCAGGTGATCGCGACGCTCGTCATCATGGGCTTCCTGGACTGGGTCCTGCTGCTGATGACGGTCGGATCGTTCCTCATCGCGATCGTCGGGGTCACCTTCGTGATCAAGGCGATCCGCGCGAAGTTCGAGGCGCTGCAGACGGGCGTCGGCAAGCTGTCCGACGACTTCGTCGCGACCCTGGAGGCGCTCACCGTCGTCAAGGCCCACCGGGCGGAGCGCAGGCTCCTGCGGAGCTTCTCCGAGCGGGCGGAGCACCTGAGCGCGCTCGAGATCGCCGCCGCGCGGCTCGAGGCCATGGTCGTGCCGGTGATGACGCTGGCCCAGCAGGTCGCCCTGGTCATCGTGATCATGGGTGGCGGCGTCCGCTACGTCGCCGGTGAGATCACCCTGCCGAGCCTCGTCTCGTTCCTGCTCCTGCTGCTGCAGCTGGCCGCGCCGCTGATCATGGCCATCCAGGCGACCGGCGCCATCCAGGCGGGTCTCGTGGCCAAGCAGCGGTTCGAATCGGTCTTCTCGCTCCCGTACGAGCAGGTGGACGACCGCGCGGAGGGCGGCGAGCCGGTGGCCGTGGAGCCCGGGGCCCCCGCCGTCGTGCTGAATCGCGTCGGCTTCGCCTACGAGCCGGGCCAGCCGGTGCTCGAGGACGTCGGCTTCACGGTGCCGCCGAGCGGCCTGACCGCGATGGTCGGCAGGTCGGGGGCCGGCAAGACCACCGTGCTCGGCCTGATCGAACGCTTCATGGAGCTCGACTCCGGGAAGATCTCCGTCTTCGGGCGCGAGCTGTCCGACTGGCCGCTGTCCGAGCTGCGCGGCCGGATCGCGTACGTCGACCAGTCCTTCACGCTGCTGCGCGACACGGTACGCAACAACCTCCTGCTCGGGCTCGACCGGACCGTGCCGGACGAGGTGCTGCTCGACGCGCTGGAGCAGGTCGGCCTGCGCGAGGAGATCTCCGCCCTGCCGCAGGGGCTGGACACGCCCATCGGCGGCGAGAGCGACCTGTCCGGCGGGCAGCGGCAGCGGCTGGCCCTCGCCGGAGCGCTGCTCAGCGACGCCCGGCTGGTGCTGCTCGACGAGCCGTCGTCCCAGCTCGACAGCCTCAACGAGAGCCGGCTCAGGGACGTCGTCGACCGCCTCGCCGAGGACCGGGCCGTCCTGGTCGTCGCGCACCGGCTGTCCACCGTGCAGCACGCTCGCCACGTCATCCTCCTGGACCGGGGCAAGGTGCTGGCGCAGGGGACGCACGAGCGGCTGATGAGCGAGAGCGAGCCGTACGCCGAGCTCGTGCACGGCCAGATGCTGCGCCCCGTGGATTCCGTACGGACTGCCTGAACAGGAGTGACGATGCCCAGCCTGTCTGTCTTGTTGCCGATGATGCCCACGCGGCACGAGCAGGTTCTCTCTTTCGCCGCCCTCGTGCAGTGGACGGGCGCGCTCCGCCTGTGGCAGGGCCAGGCCCTGTCGCTCGACCCGCACCACAGCTTCGTCTTCGCGGCGGGCGCCGGCTTCCGGGTCCCGATGGGCGTGGGCGTCTCGCTCATGCCGCTCCGGCACCCGCATGACGCGGCCGTGCAGGCCCGTTCCGTGGCGGTGGCCTCCGGCCACCCGTTCGTGGCCGGGGTCGGCCCCGGTGGCATCGACTTCCAGCGCAACATCGCCGGCGGCGCGTACGGCAGCCAGCTCAAGGCGGTCAGGGAGTATGTCACCGCGATGCGCGGCCTCCTGGACGGCGAGGGGGTGGACCTGGACGGAGAGCACTTCACCGCCCACGACATACTGCCGCCCCTGCCGACCCCGCCGGTGGAGATCGGCGTCGGCGTGCTGAGACCGGGGATGGCCCGCCTGGCCGGTGAGATCGCCGATGTGGCGATCACCTGGCTCACGCCCGCCTCCTATCTGCGTGAGGTGATCGTCCCCGCGATGGAGGAGGGCGCGAAGAACGCGGGGCGTCCCGTGCCCCGGCTGGTGGCGATGGTGCCGATGTACGTGGCCCAGCCCGACCGCGACCCGACCCGCATCGTCCTGCAGTCCAACGCCGGCCACCTCATGCTGCCGCACTACGTCGACATGCTGGGCAGGTCCGGCATCGAGATCGACCCGCAGCAGCCGGTCGAGACGGTGAAGCGGCTGATCGCGGGCGGGGCGTTCCTGAGCGGGAGCCCGGAGGAGCTCGGGGAGCAGATAGGCGAGTTCCACGCCGCGGGCGTGGACGAAGTGGTGATCAACCTGACCGGGGTGGCCGGCTCCTACGGGCCGCAGACGGCGCTGGCGGAGGCCGAGACGATCCTGGGACAGGCCACGCCATGAGTACGCCGTCCACCTCACCTCGTCCGGGCGCCGGCTTCTCCCGCCTGCTGCTCGTCGTCACGGGCTCCCTGGCGGCGCGCAACCTGCCGTTCGCGCTGACCCTGCTGCGCGAGTCCCGTCCGGGCCTGAGCATCCGGGTGGTCGTGACGCGGAGCGCGGAGAAGTTCGTCACGCGGGCGGCCCTGGCTCCCGAGGCGGACGAGGTCATGGCGGACGAGTGGCCGGACGACGACGCGCGGGCCCGCCACGTCGAGTGGGCCGAGTGGGCGGAGGCGGTCGTCGTCTACCCGATGACCCTCCACTTCATGGGCCGGCTGGCCCTCGGCCTGGCCGACACCCCGGCGCTGCTGGCCGCCCAGTGCACGCGCGCGCTCGTCGCCCTGGCGCCGGCCCTGCCGCCGGGAGGGGTGGAGAGCGCCGCGTACCAGTCGCACTGGAGCGCCCTCAGCGCCCGCCCCAACGTGGTGCTCGTCCCCCCGCGTCCCGGGATCAGCACCACGACCGGGCGGCCGGACTCGTGGCTGTCGACGCTGGCGCAGGCGATCGAGGCGGTGGACGCGCGATGGGAGCAGCACCTCCGCCGGGACGCCCCCACGGCTGAGGGCACCGGCCACCTCGTGATGGAGGTGACGCCCGACGCCGCCGGAGGGCACGTCTGGCGGCGCAGGCCGGGACGGCTCGCACGGAGTGGGTTCACGCCCGTCGACGCCGCGCTGAACGGCAAGCTCGCCGGGATGCTGGACGTGCGGCCGGCCTCGGGGGAGGCGGACGTGCGGCCGGCCTCGGGGGAGGCTGACGTGCGGCTGGCCCCCGGGGAGGAGGACGGCGGGTCCCGCGTCTACCGCGTCGCCGGTGCCGAGTCCGCGGCGCGGATCCTGCTGCGCGAGGGCCCGGGGGAGCAGCTCGAAGGGCTGATGCGCGGCCTCGGCCGGGCGCTGCGCGAGCTGCACGCCGTCGCCCCCGGCGACGTCTCCGGCCCGCCCCGCGCGCTGCGCAGGCTCGAGGAGTGGCTGGCCGGCCGCTCGCCCAGCGCGACGGCGGCCGCGGCCGGGGCCGCGCTGGCCGACCGGCTCGGGGCGAAATCCTGGGACAGGCTCCGCGGCTGGTGCGCCGAACAGGACGCGGACCCCGACGTCGTGCTCTCCCACGGCGCGCCCGGCCTGGGCTCGCTCGTGGTGGACGCCGACAGGGGCACCGGCGAGCTGCTGACCGGTGAGGACCTGTGCGTCGCGCCCTGGTACCACGACCTCGCCTGGGTCGCCGGGGAGCTCGTGGAGATGCGCTGGCTGAACGACGGGAACCCGCAGGACTGGCAGCGCCTGCTGGACGCGCTCTTCGAGGGGTACGGCCGGGACCTGGGCGCGGAGACGAACCGGCTCGTGGCCATGAGAATCGCGCTACATCTGCACGATATATCCGCTTACGTCGGGCTTGACGCCTCTCTGTTGACCACGTACGCGGGATTCCTTGATTTTCTTGTCAATATCGATGGAGGATCGCCGCATGCCCGGAATTCATAGGCGGACGCTGGCGAACGGGCTGAAACTGCTGGTGGCGCCGGTTGCGGGCGCCTCGCGAGTCGCCGTCGCGGTCCACTACCGCGTGGGTTTCCGCGTCGAGCCTCCAGGCATGGAGGGCTTCGCCCACCTGTTCGAGCACCTGATGTTCCTCGGCAGCCAGAGCCTGCCGGACGGCGCGTTCTTCAACCACGTCAGTGACACCGCGGGCGTGGCGAGCGGGCGCACGCACCAGGACTACACGGAGTTCTACCAGGTGGTGCCACGCCTGGCGCTCGACCAGGCGCTGTTCAGCGAGGCCGACCGGATGCGCGCCCCGAGCTTCACGCAGAAGGCGCTGGACGAGCAGCTGGCCGGTGTCGCCGCCGAGATCCGCGAGATGATCGTCGAACGGCCCTACGGCGGCACGCCGTGGCCGCACATGGCCGGCCTGCTCTACACCTCGTTCGCCAACGCGCACGACGGCTACGGGGACCCCGAGCAGCTGAAGAAGGCGACCCTGGAGGACTGCGCCGAGTTCTTCGCCCGCTACTACACGCCCGGCAACGCGGTGCTCACGGTGGCCGGCGACGTCGATCCCGACGACGTGGCGGCGCGCGTGGAGCGCCACTTCGGCGACATCCCCGCGCGGGCGGCCGCCCCGCAGCCCGACCTGTCCGAGCCCGGGTTCTTCATGGACCAGACCGCCTCGTTCACCGAGCCGGGGGTCCCCGCCACCGCGATCACGATCGGGCAGTGGCTCCCCGATCCGGCCTCCGACCTGCGGGGCTACCTCGCCCACACCGTCCTGGCCCGCATGATGGCCCGGCAGATCACCCCGGACGGGATGCCCGCGGTCAGCACGAGCTGCGGGTTCTTCGGCCCGCTCGACGCCCGCGCCCCCGACGCGCTGCTCCTGACCGCCCTCGTGCCGCCGGCCACCCCGGCCGCGCAGATGGTCGAAGCCGTACGCGCGCAATGGGGCATGTGGGCCAAGAGCGATATCTCCGGCGAGGTGTCCGCGGCCGTCAACGAGCTGGTGTCCGAGCACCACCGCGACCACGACGACCTGGAGACGCGATGCCGCGCGCTCGGCCGCCTCGAGACCCTCTTCGACCGGGCGGAGCTGCTCGACGAGCTGCCGGGGCTGCTCGGTGAGGTGACCACGGCGCAGGTCGCCCAGGCGGCGACGCGCCTGCACGGCGCGGCGTGCGCGGTCATGACGATCGAGCCTGGCCGCAGGCGGACCCGTCCCAAGCCCCAGCACAGCGAGCGGGCCGAACGCGAGCCCGCCGCCACCGTCAGGATCCCGGAGCCGGTGACCGGGCCGAGGACCGTGCCGCCCCGGGAGGACCAGGCCCGTCCGGTGCTGGGCGAGCACGCGGAGGCCACGTTCGGCAGCGGCCTGCGGGCCGTCGCCATCCGCGCGGGCAGCGCGCCCGTGGTGGAGCTCCGCCTCCGCGTGCCCGCCGGTCCCGCGGGCTGGCGGCGCCCGGACCACCTCGAGCTCCTGGCGCACGTGCTCGGCCGGCGCGCCCGCGTGGGGCTGCACGCCCGCGGCGCGGGCGGCGAGCTCTCCGTCAGGACGGACGGGCAGTGGCTCGACTTCGCCGGGTACGCGGGGACGGACGGGCTGGACGCGTGGCTCGCCGTACTTTCGGAAATCCTCACGCCGGGCCCCGCGGCCGAGCCCCTGGCGCTCGGCCGGTCCCTGCTCCGCGGCCGCACGCCGGCGCGGATCGCCGACGACGCGTTGCGCGCGCACCTGCTCGGGCCCGCGCCGTCGGAGCCGGCGGCGCTCGCGGACGTCCACCGGACCGTGATCGTGCCCGACGGCGGATCGCTCGTCGCCGTGGGGAACGCCGACCCCGGATGGCTGCTCTCCCGCCTGGAGAGCGCTCTGGACGGGTGGCAGGGGCGGGCGCAGCAGACGCCGGCCATTGCCGCCGAGGGCGGGGTCCTGCTCGTCCCCAGGGAGGACCTGTCGAACATCCTGGTGACCTTCAGCGCGCCGGAGCCCGCCGGCGGCCCCGACGAGGTGGCACGCTATCTCGCCACCGGAGTGCTCGGCCGCTATCACCGCAACCGTTCGATCCGTGACGCCCCCGGCACCACCGGCCTGGGGGCCAGCGGCTATGAGGCGTTCCTCGGCCGGGACGTCCTCATCGGCTTCCCGCGGGCCTACATCCAGCTGATGCGGCCGAAGGAGCAGGTGCCGGACGTGTTCACCGAGGTCCTGGACCGGCTGCCCGAGCTCACGGCCCAGGCCCCGGACCCCGTCGAGCTCGACCGGGCCAGGGAGTACTGCGTCATGGAGATGCTCTGGGGGCTGGACTCGCCCTCGAAGATCGCCGATCTCGTACGCATCGGGTTCTCGTTCGGCCAGGGGGCCGGCCTGCTCACCCGGCTGTACGACCGGCTCGGGCAGATCACCGCCGACGAGGTCGTGGAGGCGGCGGTCAGCACGTACGGGCGGATGCCCCTGCCGAGCGTGGTCGTCGGCGACATCGAGGCGGACCGGCTGGCGGACGAGATCGAGCGAGAGGTCATGGAGATGGAGGGATTGTGACCGTGGCGCAGAAGGCCGGAGCGGTACGCCTGAGGCCGCCTCAGAACACCGTGCACCGACGGGCGATCACGATGTGGACCACCCGGTCCGCCGTGTCGTACGGGCTGGTGGCACTGGTGTTCCTGGGCCTGTCGGCGTTCGTCGAAGGAGCGGGCACCGTCTTCGCGGTCCTCGCGTTCCTGACGGCTCTGGCCGGCGCCTGCTACGCGATCGTGGTGCCGCGGTGGCGCTACCGGGTGCACCGCTGGGAGGTCACCGGCGACGCCGTCTACACGAGCTCCGGCTGGCTGTGGCACCAGTACCGCGTGGCGCCGATGTCGCGCATCCAGACGGTGGACACCCTGCGCGGCCCCTTCTACCAGCTCTTCAAGCTGTCGGCGGTGACCGTGACCACCGCGTCGGCGATGGGCCCGCTGACCATCGACGGCTTGGACGAGGAGTTCGCCAGGGACCTGGTGGACCGGCTCAACCGGGTGACCCAGGCGACACCCGGAGATGCGACGTGACCGTGGAGGACATGGTGGTCAGGTCCGTCGGGTGGCGCCGGCTCGACCCCCGCATGTGCCTGGTCAACCTGCGCTGGATCCTGCCGCCGCTGGGCATCCTCGCCCTGACCGCGCTGCACTCGGGCAGCGTGAACTGGGAAGATCACAAACTGCAGATCGTCTCCGCGCTGCTCTTCGTCTACCTCACCTGCAGCGAGATGGTCCGCTGGCGGACCACGCGCTACCGGGTAACCGATGAGCAGGTCGAGGTCCACTCCGGCCTGTTCTGGCGCCGGCACGTCGCGATACCCCGCGACCGCCTCCGCACCGTGGACGTCACGTCGGGGCCGGTCCACCGGGTCCTCGGCCTGTCGATCGTCACCATGGGCACCGGCCAGGCGCTCAGGACGGACCGGCGGCACCAGCTCAAGATCGACGCCGTCTCCGTCGCCGAGGCGGGGGTGCTCCGCGAGGAGCTGCTGCCCCGGTCGCAGCCCGCGAAGCCGGCACCCGCGGACGTGCCGCGGGCGCGGGCGGCGGAGCAGATCGCCCGTCTCGATCCCCGGTGGGTGCGGTACGCGCCGCTGAGCCCGCTCGTGTTCGTGATCGGCCTCGCCCCGCTGAGCCAGGCGTACAACCTGGCCGAGAGGCTGGGCATCCCCGTGGACATCGGCGGGGCGGTGGTCGGAGCCGTCGAGTTCCTGGTCTCGATACCCGGCTGGCTGTTCGCCGTGTTCGTCGTCATGGTGCTGGTCGCCGGGGCGGTCGGCACGGTGCTGCTGTTCGCCGAGTCGTGGTGGAGGTTCCGGCTCGAGCGCGACCCGGGAAGCGGCACGCTCCGCGTGAACCGGGGGCTCATCACGACGCGCTCCTTCACGCTGGAGGAGCGGCGGCTGCGCGGCGCCGAGCTGCTCGAGCCGTTCATGCTGCGCTGGGGCAAGGGGGCCCGGCTCAAGGCGATCGCGAGCGGGCTGCGCCAGACCCTGGACGGCCCCCGGGGCGGTTCTGGGGCGCTGCTGCCACCCGCGCCCCGCCGGCTGGCGCACGAGACGGCGGCGTCGGTGCTGCGGGAGGCGGAGAGCCCGCTGCTGCCCGCGCGACTGCGTGCCCATCCGCGGGCCGCGCTGCGCCGCAGGCTGTTCCGCGCGGGCGCGGCGAGCGCGGCCGCCGTCGCCGCCGCGGCGCTGCTCGCCGCGGTGGCGGGGTGGTCCGTCGGCTGGTCGGCGGCGGTCGTGGCCGTGGTGGCGGTGCCCGTCTCCGTCGTGCTCGCGGTGGACGCGTACCGGTCGCTCGGGCACACGCTCCACGGGGCCTACCTGGTGACCCGGGCGGGCGCGCTGCGGCGCCGCACCGTGGCGCTGCAGCGCGCCGGCATCATCGGCTGGACCGTCACCCGCTCGCCGCTCCAGCGAAGGTCGGGACTGGCCACCGTCGCGGCGACGACGGCGGCGGGGACGACGGGCACCTACGTCGTACGGGACGTCGGCTACGGCGACGGCCTGATGATGGCCGACGAGGCGGTGCCCGGATTGCTGGCGCAATTCATCGAGAAAACAGCGGAATAGCGCATCACGGGGGGCAGGATGACCATTCAGCTCATGGGGATCACATAAATGACCGTACTGCAGGCAGTAGGGCTGACCAAAAGGTACGGGCCGGTGCTGGCGGTGAGCAACGTCAGTTTCTCGGTCCGCGCCGGCGCCATAACCGGCTTCCTGGGGCCCAACGGCGCCGGGAAATCGACCACCTTGCGGATGTTTCTCGGCCTCGACCGGCCCACCAGCGGGCAGGCGCTCATCGACGGGAAACCGATCGGCGAGTGGCCCCTTCCCGCCCGCAAGATCGGGGCGGCGCTCGACACGCAGTGCGCCCACCCCAGCCGCCGGGCGATCGACACCCTGCGCTGGGCCGCCACGTTGATCGGGGTCGATCCCAAGCAGGGCGAGGTGATGCTCGACCGGGTCGGGCTGGGCGAGGTGGCCGCGCAGCGGGTCGGCAGGTTCTCGCTGGGAATGAGGCAGCGCCTGGCGCTGGCGATCGCGCTGATCGGCAACCCGGAGATCGTCGTGCTGGACGAGCCGATGAACGGGCTGGATCCCGACGGCATCGCCTGGATGAAGGACCTCCTGCGGCAGTTCCGCGACCAGGGCCGCACCGTCTTCGTCTCCAGCCATCTCCTGGCGGAGATGGAGGATCTCGTCGACGATCTCGTGGTCATCGCGCAGAGCAGGATCGTGGGCAGCGGGTCGGCGCCGGCGTTCATGCAGCGCTTCCAGGTCAAGAAGGTCAGCGTGCAGTGCGAGAACCCGAAGGTGCTGGCCCCCGCGCTGGTGCGGGCCGGCGGCCGGGTACAGGCGAGCGGCGCCAACGGGATCAAGGTCACCGGGCTGGGCGCGGGACAGGTCGGGACGATCGCCCGGGACACCATGGTGGCGCTCTACGAGCTGAGGGAGGAGCGCAGCCTGCACCACGCCTTCGCGCAGGCTACGCGGGACAGATCGAGCATCAAGGGTGAGGTGGGCTAGGTGGGTTTCGCCAACGTCTGCGCCGCGGAACTGCTCAAGTTCCGTACGCTCCTGAGCAACCGGATCACGCTGCTGTGCGCCCTTGCCGGCGTGGCGGCCGTGGGGCTGCTGATGGGCTCCAACATCGGACCCAACGGGCACCTCGTCCAGGGCGCGCCCGGCTCTCAGGCCGTCGCCTCGCCGATGCAGTTCGTGATGTACTCGATGATGATCCTCGGGGTGCTCTCCGCGACGAACGAGGCCAGGAACGGCACCTTCCGGATCACCCTCTCCATCGCTCCCTGGCGGAGGCGGGTCCTCACCGGCAAGATCGTGACGCTCGCCGCGATCGCTCTCGCCGTCACGATCGTCGGCCTGCTGGTCGCGTACGGCGCCTCGCTGATCACCGCGAGCGGCACCGAGTACGCGCCGATGTCCGACGGCGGGGCCGCCACCATCCTGGCGTTCCTGGGGAGCGTGCCGCTGGTCACCGCGCTCGGGGTCGCGGTCGGGGTGCTGGTGCGCAGCACCGCCGGCGCCCTGTCCATCCTGCTGGTGTGGGCGTTCGCCGGCGAAGGGATCCTGGCGATAGTCCTCCCGGACAACATCGACCCCTATCTGCCGTTCATGATGGTCGGCGCGGGGCCGGGCATCCTGCCGGAGGGGCCGGGTCCGGTGCTGGGGCTGGGCATCTTCGCCCTGTACGTGGCGATCGTGGTCGCCGTGACCTTCGTCGTCTCCGAGCGACGGGACATCTCCTAGTCCGGCAGGCCCGGAAGAGTGGCCGAAAAAGGGGGCCGAAAAAGGGGGCCGGAAAAGGGTGACTGTGCCGCTGACGCGCTTCGGAATCCTGGGCCGACCGGTGATCTGGCAGCACGGCGAGGAGATCAGGCTCGCCACCCGGCGGTCGCGGGGAGTGCTGGCACACCTGCTGCTGAGCCCTGCTCGCTCGGCCTCGATCGAGGGCCTCATCCACGCCGTCTACGGCGACGAGCCCACGAAGAGCGCCCGCAACCAGGTCCACCGTGGCGTCGGGGAGCTCAGGAAGTGCGGCGTCGTCATCGACGCGCACGACAACGTCTACCGGCTCAGGGCCGCCGAGGACGAGGTCGACGCCCTCGTCTTCATGCGGCTGTGCGGCCAGGCGCGCGCCGCGGCCGCCGGCCGGGATCACGCCGGTGCGGCCCGTACGCTGGGCGAGGCCCTGGCCCTGTGGCGGGGCCCGGCCCTGTCCGGCCTCGACAGCGAGACGTTCCTGACCGAGGCGGCGGTGTGGGACGAACGCAGGCTCGCCGCGATCGAGGCCCGCGTCGACGCCGATCTCGCGCTCGGCCGGCACCGGGAGGTGATCGCCGAGCTTCAGCTGCTCACCGACCAGCACCCGCTGCGGGAGGCCTTCTGCGGCCAGCTCATGCTCGCGTTGTACCGGTCGCAGCGAGGCAGCGAGGCCCTGCAGGCGTTCACCGACCTGGAGCGGCGGCTCCGGGAGGAGCTCGGCACCGATCCCGGTCCAGCGCTGCGGGAGCTCAGGACGCGGATCCTGCGCCAGGACTCCGTCCTCGAACCGGCGCCCCCGGACTCCTCCCTCGAAACGGCGCGTCATTCGGCGCCCGTGCCGCGGCAGCTGCCCGCGCGCCCGGGGGTGCTGGTCGGCAGGGATGCCGAGCTGCGGCGCGTCACCGCCGCGATCGAGGAGCACAGCACCTCGCCCGTGGTGGTGATCACCGGTCCCGGTGGCGCCGGCAAGACCGCGCTGAGCCTGGAGGCCGCGCACCGCGTGGCCGGCCGGTACCCCGACGGCCAGCTCTACGCCGACGATCTGAGCAAGCCCGGCGACGTGCTGGCCGAGTTCCTGACCGCGTTCGGGGTCGCCGCCGACGGGATCCCTGAGGGCACCGGCACGCGCGCCGGGCTGCTGCGCAGCCTGCTGGCCCGCCGCCGCGTGCTGATCGTGCTGGACGACGTCAGCGACGCGCGCGGCATCGACCCCCTCCTGCCCGGACAGCCGGGCTGTGCCGTCATCGTGACCAGCCGCTCGCCGCTGGCCCTGCTCCACGGAGCCGTCCGGGTGCACGTGTCCGCGCTGGACCGGGCCGACGCCCGGGCGCTGCTGGCCACGGGCGCGGGCGACGAGCGGATGGCGGCGGAGCCGGAGGCGGCGAACCGGATCATCGACCTCTGCGCCCGGCTGCCGGTGGCCCTGCGCATCGCGGCCGCCAGGCTCGCCACCCGGCCGCACTGGACGCTCGCGCGGCTGGCCGAACGCCTCGCCGACCCTGTGCGGATCCTCGGCGAGCTGCGGCACGACGGCCAGAGCGTCGTCCCGACGTTGACGCGGGGCTACGAGGTGCTCCCCGACGGCCCGCGCTCCCTGATCCGCCGGATCGGCTTCTACGGCAGTGCGGAGGTCACCGCCTGGACCACCGCGGCGCTCGCGGACGTCCCCGTGGACGTGGCGGAGAACATGCTGGAAGAGCTGGCCGAGAGCCATTTCATGGTCACCCTGCGGGACGGCGAGCGGTTCCGCTGTCACGAGCTGCTGCTGGGCTTCGGTGCCGGCCGCGCGCTCGAGGAGGACTCGCAGGAGGATCTGCACGCGGCCGTACGGCGCGCGCTCGGCGGCTGGCTCGCGCTGACCGACGACGCCCACGCCTCGATGCGCGGCCCCGGCAACTCCATCCCACGCGGTACGGCTCCGCGCTACCGGCCTCGGGGAGCGGCGGCCCGGTCAGGCGAGGGAGCGCTGTGGTTCGACGCCAACCTGGACGGGATACTGGCGGCCGTACGCCGGGCGGCCCCGTTTCCCGAGGTGTGCTGGGAGCTGGCCGTCGCACCGCTCGCCCTCTACGAGGCGGGCTTCCACCTGGACGCGTGGCTCGACTCCCACGAGCTGGCCTTGGCCGGGGCGCGCGCCGCCGGGGACGGCCGCGGCCAGGCGGCCCTGCTCTACTCCCTCGGCCACCGCTCGCTGCTGGTCGGCGACTACCTCGGCGCGGCCCGCCGGGCGGAGGAGGCTTTACGGCTCTTCCGGGACCTGGACGACGGCCATGGCCGCGGGCTGGCGCTGCGGCTGCTCGCCGACCTCTGCCGGATCCGCCAGATGCCGATCGAGGCGCGGAGGGCGTACGAGGAGGCCGTCGAGGTGCTGCGCAGGAGCGGGGACCCGGTCGGCGAGGCCGACGCGCTGGGCGGGCTGGCGATGGTGCTGCACAGCACGGGGGAGGAGGAGGCGTCCCAGGCACGCCTGGAAAGGGCGCTGGTCCTCAGCCGCGAGGGCGGCAGCCTGCGCAGCGAGGCCCAGATCCGGCGCGGGCTGGCCATGCACGCGGCCAGGGCCGGCACGCCGGAGGAGGCCTGCCCCGAACTGCTCAAGGCCCTGGAGATCGCCGCGTTCATCGGCGACCGGGTCGTGCTCTCGGAGATCCTGCTCGACCTCGGCACCACGCGGATCCTGCTCGGCGACCCGAAGGCCGCCTACGACGACCTGGTCACCGCCGAGGAGATCGCGAAGGTCACCGGTGTGCAGCGGACCGCCCTCAGGGCGCGCCGGGCCAGGGCCTTCCTCAACGGCAACGGCGCGGCCACCCGCGCGCCTGACCGCTAGCCAACGGCAACGGCGAGGCCACCCGCGCGCCTGACCGCTAGCCGAACTCGCGGGTGAACTCGGTCATGGTGGCGGCCGCGCCCGAGAACGCCCTCGTCAGGCCGCGCTCCTCCGTGAGCCCCAGGAGCGCTATCCCGGCGACGCGGGCGATCCGGCCGAGCTGGATGGACGTCAGGCCGCTGATCTCCATGCGCTGGCCCTGGGTCCCGACGATCTCCCCGCCGGCCTCGATCACGGCGGCGCCCAGCGGCTGCGGCTGGTCCGACAGGACGCTGATCGTCTCAGGCTGGAAACGGTCGACGAACGCGGCGGCGGACCCGCTCCCGATGATCCTGCCGCGCGAGATCACCACCAGGTCGTCCACCAGGTCCTCCAGCTCGGCCAGCAGATGGCTGGTGACGAGCACCGTACGGCCCTGGTCGCGCAGGCGGCGCAGCAGGTCCTTCAACCAGGCGATCTCAGCGGGGTCGAGCCCGTTCATCGGCTCGTCGAGCAGCAGGATCTCGGGGTCGCCGACGAGCGCGACGGCCAGCGCGAGGCGCTGCCGCATGCCCGCCGAGAACGTCCTCGTGCGCTGGGCGGCCACCGCGCCGAGCCCGACCTGGTCGAGGAGCGACCGGGCGCGGGAGGAGGGCACTCCGGCCAGCCGGGCCGCCCACCGCACGCTGTCGATCGCCCGGCGGGAGGGGTGGAACGCGTCGATGTCCAGGACGGCGCCCACCTTGCGGCTGGGAGCGGTCCACTCGTGGATCGGCCTGCCGTCGACGAGGGCGAAGCCCGAGGTCGGGTGCACGAGCCCCAGGAAGAGGCGGAGGATCGTCGACTTGCCGGCGCCGTCCGGCCCCAGGAGACCGGTGATGGCGCCCGGCCTGATGGCGAAGCCGGCGTCGCTCACCGCCACGGTGGGACCGAACCGCTTCGTCAGCGCTTCCGCTTCCAGCATCGGCCTCATGCCCGGCGCACCCTTCGCTCGGGAAGCCGCCCGCTGATTCGGTCTGCCGAATGCCGACATAATATGCTCACGATTCACCCCGTTTTTCGCCGCAAATGGTGCTGACCCGGGACTCCGTTGAGCCGCTTTGGGGGCAATGGTAGCTCTGCGTGGCCGGGCATTCGCCTTTTGCTCATTTTGCTGAGCTGCGGTTTCCTAACCTTCGATGACGCGGCGGAGGAATTCCTCCACGGCGGCCACCGCCGTGTCGTGGTCGCCGCCCCTGGCCACCAGCAGCGCGCTCTCGTTGACGGCCGCCAGCAGCATGTGGGCGTGCAGATCGAGGAACGCGGCCGGCACCGCCCCCGTGGCCTCCAGCGCGGTCTTGAGCATCCCGAACGAGTAGCGCTCCTCCATGGCGCGCCACCGCTCCCACCCCATCACCGACGGCGCGTCGATGAGGACGATGCGCTTGATGACCGGGTCCCCGGCGAGTGAGATCCAGGCCAGGACGCCGGCCCGCAGGGCGGCGGCCGGGTCGGCGATGCCGCGGACCGCTTCGACGATCTTGCGGCCGATGGCGGACTCGGTGGCCTCCAGCACCGCCTCGAAGAGCGCGTCCTTGCCCGCGTAATGGTGGTACAGAGCCCCTCTGCTCAGCCCCGACTCCTGCAGCACCGACTCGATCGAGGTGTCGTCGTAGCCGCGCTCGGCGAACAGCCGCGTGGCGATCGCCAGGACCCTGTCGCGGGTGGCGGCTCCGCGCTCGGCATCAGCTACGTGGACGTGGGCGAAGGGCCGGTCAGCCTGTTCGTGCACGGCGTGGGCACCAGCTCGTACCTGTGGCGCCACGTCATCGAGGCGTTCCGCGAGGAGCGCCGCTGCGTGGCCATCGACCTGCCGGCGCATGGCGGCAGCGCCCCGCGCGACGACCTGTCGATGCCTGCGCTGGCCGAGGCCGTCGAGGAGCTGTGCGACGGGCTCGGGCTCACCGAGGTGGATCTCGTCGCGAACGACACCGGTGGCGCCGTTGCGCAGATCTTCGCCGTACGCCATCGCGAGCGCCTGCGTACGCTCACCCTCACCAACTGCGACGTCCACACCAACGCCCCGCCCGAGGCGTTCAAGCCCGCGGTGGAGCTGGCCGCCAGAGGGGAGCTGGCCGCGCTGACGGCGGCCGTGCTGGAGCAGCCGGAGCTGCTGGCCCGGACCGCGTTCGGCGAGGGGTATGAACGGATCGCCGATCCGGCGGAGCTGGTGGACGCGTTCCTGAGGCCGATCTTCGCCAAGCCCGACGGAGCCCGAGCCTTCGAGCGGATGCTGGCCTCCATCGACGCCAAGGACCTGATCGCCATCGAGCCGCAGCTCACCGTGCTCACCGTGCCGACGCTGGTGGTCTGGGGCACGGGAGACGTGTTCTTCGACGTGAGCTGGGCCCACTGGCTGCGCGACACGATCCCCGGCGTCAAGGAGATCGTCGAGATCGAGGGCGGGAGGCTCTTCTTCCCCGACGAGCGGGCGGGCGAGCTGGTGCCGCATCTGCGCCGCTTCTGGGCCGGACCTGGACTCCGGGCCCAGCCGTAAGATCGGCTCCATGCACCTGGAGACGCTGCGCCGCTACCCCGTCAAGTCGATGCTGGGGGAGGAG
Organism: Nonomuraea sp. NPDC050786; assembly: GCF_040654115.1. Classification (NCBI taxonomy): domain Bacteria; kingdom Bacillati; phylum Actinomycetota; class Actinomycetes; order Streptosporangiales; family Streptosporangiaceae; genus Nonomuraea; species Nonomuraea sp. NPDC050786. The sequence goes on along the minus strand of NZ_JBFAHJ010000041.1, from coordinate 75,402 downwards.
CTCTCCGAGAGCGAGGTCACCGAGCGCGGGCTCGCCGGCGACCGGGCACGCGCGGTGCTGGACGTCGCGACCGGGAAGATCGCCAGCGCCAAGAACCCGCGGCTCTGGCGCGGCCTGCTGACGGTCGAGGGCGCCCGGGTCCCCGGGGACGCCGAGCTGTCGGCGCTGCTCGGGCGGGAGGTGCGGCTGATCGACGTGCCGCCCGAGGACGCCGAGTTCGAGCGCTCGGTGCCGGAACAGGTGCTGGCCGAGGGGATCGACGCGGAGGTGGCCCACACCGTCGGCCGGCTCGGCGGCGCGTCCCCCGAAGGGACGTTCTTCGACTTCGCGCCGATCCACCTGATCACCACCTCCGCCGTCGAGCGGATCGGGGCGCTCAGCCCGCGCGGGCACGTCGAAGCCCTCCGCTACCGCCCCAACCTGGTCATCGGGACGGAGGAGGAGGGCTTTCCCGAGAACGACTGGGTGGGCCGGGAGCTGTACGTGGGCGACGAGGTGGTGCTGGAGGTCATCGTGGCGAGCCCGCGCTGCGCCGTGCCGACCCTGGCGCACGGGCCCCTGGAGCGCGACACGGAGGCGCTGCGCACGGTGGCCAGGCACAACCGGGTGCCGGTGTTCGACATGGGGGCGCAGCCGTGCGCGGGGGTGTACGCGCGGGTGCTGCGGCCCGGCCGCGTCAAGAAGGGCGACCGGGTGCGGCTCGCCGCCGCCCACCGCACCTGACCTGGGTCACACCAGCGGCGTCAGGTACTTGTCCAGGTCGTCGAGGATCTTGCCGGCGGCCGTGACGCCGATACCGGTCATCCAGATCTCGTCGTCCACGTTGTGCGCGTTACCCGACTTGACCGCCTTCAGGTTCTTCCACAGCGGCCCGCCGGTCACCGCGGCCTGCGCCTTGACGGCCGCATCCCCGTACGCCGTGTAGAAGATCGCGTCGGCGTCCGCCTTGGCGATGTTCTCCTGGCTCAGCTTGCCGAAGCGCTTGTCCGCCTGGTCGGCCAGCTGCTGCGGCTCGGGCCGCTGGATGCCCGCGTCGCCCACCACGATGCCGCTGAACGACTCGGGCCCGTACATGCGGATCTCCGTGGGCATGAAGCGCACGATGCTCACCTGCAGCTTCGAGAACTTGGCCCCCACCTCCTTGGCCCGCTTCTCGTACGCCGACAGCAGCTGCTGGGCCTGGTCCTTCTTGCCCAGCGCCTCGGCGTCGAGCAGGAAGTTCTCCTTCCAGGTGACGCCCACCTTCTCGGTGAACACGGTCGGCGCGATCTTGCTGAGCTTGTCGTAGAAGGCCGCCTGCCGGAACTTGCTGCCCAGGATGAGGTCCGGCTTGAGCGCCATGATGGCCTCGATGTTGGGGGCCTGGGTGGTGCCGACCGCCTTGGTGGCCGACAGGGCCGAGCCGAGGTAGGCGGGCCACTTCTGGTTCTGGGACGCCTGCGCCGCGCCGACGGGCGCCAGGCCGAGGGAGACCATCGAGTCAAGCTTGTCCGTGTCGAGCACCACGACCTTCTTGGGGGCCATCGGCACCTTCGTCTCTCCCATGGCGTGCTTGACGGTCCGGGTCGGGCCCGTGTCCTGGGAGGAGGTCGATGTGCCGCAGGCGGCGAGGGCGAGGACGGGGAGCATGGCGGCGACGGCCAGGCGGAGGCGCATGGGCATTCCTTGATCTTTTAGGTTAGGCAATCCTAAGTATCTCACGGCCGATATGTCCGAGCCGAAAACGCGTCAGTGAGGACTCCGAAACCTACGCGAAACACCCGTCCGGCGAGATTCACGAATGTGAAACACGCCTGGTCGAGCCATGAAACGCCGGACGAACACGCTGTGGCCACACGTCACATGTAAGGAGGGTCGCGTCGTGAAGATCGATAGCGGCACCACAGCCTGGATGCTCGCGGCCACCGCGTTGGTGTTGCTGATGACTCCGGGCCTCGCTTTCTTCTACGGGGGCATGACCAGGGCCAAGAGTGTCCTGAACATGATGATGATGTCGTTCGGCGCCATCATCACGGTGACCATCGCCTGGGTGCTTTTCGGACACTCGCTGGCATTCACCGACAACCCCATCGGGGCGATCAACAACGTGGTCGGCGGCTTCGACGCGCTCGGCCTGCAGAGCCTGGTGGACACCGCCACCAAGGACGACGGCACCGGCATGCCGAGCCTGGTCTTCTCCGCCTTCCAGCTGACGTTCGCCATCATCACGGTCGCGCTGATCAGCGGCGCGATCGCGGACAGGGCGAAGTTCGGCGCGTGGATCCTCTTCAGCATCCTGTGGGCGACGATCGTCTACTTCCCGGTCGCGCACTGGGTGTGGGGCACCGGCTGGCTCAACACGATGGGCATCGAGGACTTCGCGGGCGGCACGGTCGTCCACATCAACGCCGGCGCCGCGGGCCTGGCACTGTGCTTCGTGCTCGGCAAGCGCCACGGCTGGCGCAAGGAGCCGATGCGGCCGCACAACCTCCCCTTCGTCCTGCTCGGCGCGGGCCTGCTGTGGTTCGGCTGGTTCGGCTTCAACGCGGGCTCCGAGCTGGCCGTCGACGGCACCGCCGGCCTCGCGTTCATGAACACCCAGATCGCCACCGCGGTCGCCGCGGGCGCCTGGCTCGTCGTGGAGAAGATGCGCGACGGGCACGCCACCAGCCTCGGCGTCGCCTCCGGCGCGGTCGCCGGTCTGGTCGCCATCACCCCCGCCTGCGGTTTCGTGGACCCGTGGGCCGCGATCCTCATCGGCCTGCTCGCCGGCGTCATCTGCGCCTACGCCGTCGGCCTGAAGTACAAGTTCGGCTTCGACGACTCCCTCGACGTGGTCGGCGTGCACCTGGTGGGTGGCGTCATCGGCGCCGTCTCGCTCGGCTTCCTGGCCGCGTACCCCTTCCTGGACCAGCAGAGCAAGGGCCTGTTCTACGGCGGCGGCTTCGGCCAGCTGGGCCTGCAGGTCCTCGGCCCGGTCGCGATCGGCGGCTACTCCTTCATCGTCACCTGGATACTCGGGAAGATCATCGACAAGACGATGGGCTTCCGTATCTCCACCGAGGAAGAGATGACCGGCATCGACGTCACCACGCACGCCGAAACCGGGTACGACCTCGGCACGGTCTACGCCTCCGGCGTGACCTCCCCCAACGGGCCCACCGCCCCGGCCGTTAAGAAGGTGGACGCATGAGGCTCATCACAGCGATCATCAAGCCGTTCAAGCTGGATGACGTGAAGGCCGCACTGGAGCAGTTCGGCATCAAGGGCATGACGGTCAGCGAGGCGAGCGGCTACGGCCGCCAGCGCGGCCACACCGAGGTCTACCGCGGCGCCGAGTACCAGGTCGACCTGGTGCCGAAGGTCCGCCTGGAGGTCCTCACGGAAGAGGATGACGTCGAGGACGTGATCGACGTCATCGTCAAGGCCGCGCACACCGGAAAGATCGGCGACGGCAAGGTCTGGTCCGTCCCGGTGGACGCCGTCGTCCGGGTACGCACCGGAGAACGGGGTCCCGAAGCCCTGTGAGCGTCCTCCTGGAGCGAGGGCGAGGCCATTGACAGCGCGAAGCCCGGACGACGGCGTCCGGGCGGAGCTCGGCAAGGGGGCACAGCAGTGAGGGGAGAGGCCCGTTCGTACGCCGCGGCCCGCAAGGAGCGGGCCGCGGACATCGACCGCTGGCTCAAGGATCTCTTCAGGACGGCGACCGACGGCGACCACGTCTCACTGGTCGCCGTCGGGAGCCTGGGAAGGGGTGAGCTCGCCCCGGGCAGCGACCTCGACCTGGTCCTGCTGCACAACGGCCGGGCCGACGTGGCGCGGGTCGCGGACCGGATCTGGTATCCGATCTGGGACTCCGCGGTCAACCTCGACCACTCCGTGCGGACGGTCGAGGAGGCGGTGAGCGTCGCCAGGCAGGACCTGAAGGCCGTGCTCGGCCTCATCCAGGCCAGGCACGTGGCCGGCGACCCCGAGCTGACCAGGAAGGCCAGGGAGGCGGTGCTGGCCGAGTGGCGGGCCGACTCCCGGCGCAGGCTCGGCGAGCTGCGCGACGCGGCCGACAAGCGGGCCCAGGTCAGCGGCGAGCTGGCCTTCCTGCTCGAACCCGATCTCAAGGACGGCCGCGGCGGGCTCCGCGACGTCCAGGCCATGCAGGCGGTGGCCGCCGCCTGGGTCGCCTCCGCCCCCGGCCCCAGGGCGCGCGAGGCGTACGAGTTCATTCTGGACGTGCGGCACGCGCTGCACGTCGTCACCGCCCGCGGCACCGACCGGCTGGTGCTGCAGGAGCAGGACGCCGTGGCCGGGCTGCTCGGCCTGCTCGACGCCGAGGCGCTCATGCGCAGGCTGGCCGAGGCGGGCCGGACCATCTCCCACGCCTTCGACGGCACCTGGCGCACCGTTGACAGGCTGCTGTCAGGGCCCGCGCCACGAGGCCGCCGCCCGCTGGCGGACGGCGTGGTCGAGCACGGCGGCGAGGTGGTGCTCGCCAGAGGCGTCGACCCGCGCAAGGACCCCGTGCTCGTGCTGCGTGCCGCCGCCGCGGCGGCCGACTCCGGGCTGCCGCTCGCCCCCGCCACGGTCTCCGTACTCGCAGGTCAGTCGCCGCCCATGCCGGTCCCGTGGCCGGAAGAGGCACGCGACTGCCTGGTGTCGATCCTCGGCGCGGGCCGCGCCGCCGTGCCCGTGTGGGAGGAGCTCGACCAGGCGGGCATTCTTGTCAAACTCCTTCCTGACTGGGAACGCGTACGCCACCGTCCCCAGCGCAATCCGATCCACCGCTTCACCGTCGACCGGCACCTGATCGAGGCCGCCGCGAACGCCGCCAGCCACACCCGTGACGTCTCGCGCCCGGACCTGCTGCTGATCGGCGCGCTCCTGCACGACGTGGGCAAGGGCTGGCCGGGGGACCACTCCGCCACGGGCGAGGTCGTGGTCCGCGACATCGCCACCCGCATCGGCCTGCCCCCGCAGGACGTCGAGACCCTCGCCACCGTCGTACGCCACCATCTGCTGCTGCCCGAGACCGCCACCCGCAGGGACCTCGACGACCCCGTCACGATCGAGAAGGTCGCCGCCACCGTCGGCACGCGCGAGGTCCTCGATCTGCTGGCCGCGCTGGCGGTCGCGGACGGCCACGCGACCGGTCCCGCCGCCTGGAACGGCTGGAAGGCGGGGCTCGTCGCCGACCTCGTGCGCCGCGTCAGGTCCGTGCTGGCCGGCTCGCCGCCGCCCAAGCCGCCCACCCTCTCGCCCGAGCAGGCCGCGCTCGCCAGGCACGGCGGCGGGGCCGTACGCGTCAACGGCGGAGCCGTCACGGTCGTCGCCCCCGACCGGGTGGGACTGCTGTGGAGCGCCGCCGGCGTGCTCTCGGCGCACCGGCTCATCGTGCGCTCCGCCTCGTCGGCCTCCGCGGGCTCCACGGCGGTGATCGAGTTCTCGGTCATCCCCGAGTACGGCTCCCCGCCGGACCCCGCGACACTGGAGTCCGACCTCCGTCTCGTCCTTGCTGGACGTCTTGACATCGAACAGAGATTGGCCCGCCGCGCCCGCGCCATGAGGCCGCCCCGGGTGCCCGTGGCTCCACCTCGCGTAACACTGGTCGACGACGCCTCCGCGACTGCCACTGTGGTGGAAGTCAGGGCCCATGACAGACCGGGACTACTGTGGCGTATTGGACGGGCGTTCGGCGAGTGTGGTCTTGACGTGAGGGCCGCTCGCGTAGAGACTCTCGGCGCGGAGGCGGTGGACGTCTTCTATGTCGTGGATCGCGCCGGTCGCCCCCTCAGCGACGCCGGGCAGAGGGCACAAGTCCGCGATCAGGTCCTTGCCGCGCTGCGATAACCAACAGCTCACGACTGCCGGTCACATTTCTACGACAATTTGTCCGAATTGCCGGTTAAGTCAGTAGCTGCGGATACCTTGTGTGACGGCTTTAAGGCCCGTGGTGGACGGGACGATTGAGGGGTACGGAAAGCAGTGACGACGGGGAACTCCGACAGCGGCGTCGCCGCGAAGCGGGACCGCGGGAAGCGGTCACTGCCACGCCTCGGTCTGCGGAACTGGCGCGTGAGGTGGCGGCTCACCGCGCTCATCCTGGTGCCCACGATCGCCGGCGTCGTGCTCGGTGGAGCCCGCGTGGTCGGCTCGGTCCAGAGCATCGGTGACTACGACCGCACGGCGGCCGGCGCCGAGCAGGCAGGACACATCCGCGACCTCCTCCAGGCGCTCGGTCTGGAGCGTGACACGAGCGGCTGGCTCGGCGCGAGCCGCGCGATGCGCAAGAAGCTCGCCGGGCCGCTCGAGCAGCGCGAGGCGGCGGTGGACGCGCTGGTCAAGGTCGTGAACGCCGACCTCGACGCGATGGACGACTCGTACGGCCCCCGCATCGTCAAGGCCGCCCAGCAGGCCAGGCACGACCTGAGCCGGCTGCCGCAGATCAGGAGCGAGGGCCAGGTCGACACCATCCGGTACGACTTCCTCACCGACACCCTGCTCAAGCTGCACGACGAGCTGACCCTGCTCTCCGACGACTCGCAGATCATCGGCCAGTTCCGCGCCCTGAGCGCGCTCGCGGCGGCCAAGGAGGAGATCTCCCGCCAGCGCATCCAGCTGCTCCAGGCCTCCTACAACCCCGATGAGGTGGACGCCAAGGAGGTCGAGGAGTTCATCGCCTCCAACGCCCGCCAGCTGAGCGACATCTCCGACGTCGGGGCGGAGGCCGGCGCCGACATCGGCCTCAAGCTGTCCAGGGCGCTCACCTCCAACCCCCAGTACGTCAACGCCCAGCTCACCAAGTCCCGCGCGGTCACGCTGGTGAGCAGCCGGGCGCTGTCCAACGGCCAGGGCCCGGGCCTGCGGATCGCCGACAACCTGATCTCCGCCAACGGCAGCCGCGACCAGTGGTTCAACGACAACACGGCCGCCATCAAGGTGCTGAACGGGATCGAGAAGCAGCTGGCCGGCGAGGTGGGCCTGCGCAGCAAGGAGCTGCGCGAGTCCGAGATCCGCAACGCGATCATCGCGGGCGTCCTGATCCTGGCGCTGCTGCTGCTCGTCCTGCTGCTCACCGTGGCCATCGCCCGCTCCATGGTCGGCCCGCTGCGCAGGCTGCGCACGGAGGCGCTGGAGGTGGCCGGCTTCCGGCTGCCCGACGTGGTGCACCGGCTGCGGGTCAACGGGGACGCCTCCACGGCCGACGTCCGGCCGATCGATGTCGAGGGCAACGACGAGATCGGTGAAGTGGCCAGGGCCTTCGACCAGGTGCACCGGCAGGCCGTACGCCTGGCGGGCGAGGAGGCCGAGCTGCGCAGCAACATCAGCTCGATGTTCGTCAACCTCTCGCGCCGCACCCAGACGCTGGTCGAGCGGCAGATCTCGCTCATCGACGGCCTGGAGAAGGGCGAGCAGGACGGCGGCCGGCTGGCCGACCTGTTCAAGCTCGACCACCTGGCCACCCGCATGCGCCGCAACTCCGAGAACCTCCTGGTCCTGGCCGGTCACGAGGCCACCCGCCGGCGCAGCCAGCCGGCCAAGCTGGTCGACGTCGTACGCGCCGCGCTGTCGGAGGTCGAGGGCTACGAGCGCGTGCAGGTCAAGGTGCACCGGGCCACCTCGGTCCTGGGCAGCGCCGCCAACGACCTCGTCCACCTGGTCGCCGAGCTGGTCGAGAACGCCATCCAGTTCTCCCCGAGCAACTCCCAGGTCACGGTCACCAGCAGCCTCATCGAGGGCGGCGGCGCGCTGCTGTCGGTGAGCGACACCGGCATCAGCATGACCGAGGAGGAGCTGGCCGAGGCCAACCGCCGCCTGGCCGAGCCGCCCGTCGTGGACGTGTCGGTCTCGCGGCGCATGGGCCTGTTCGTGGTCGGCCGCCTGGCGCTGCGCCACGGCATCCGGGTGCAGCTCAGGAAGGGCGAGGGCGCCGGGCTGATCGCCATGGTGCTGCTCCCGCCGGCGCTCATCACCGACGGCACGCAGCCGCCCCTGCCGCAGCGGCCGGCCTTCGGCGGCGGCACCGTGCCGACCCCGCCGGCACCGCCCGTGCAGAACGGGACCTTCAGGTCGTTCGGCAGCTTCGACTCCCTGGACGCCGGCCCCCGGCCCGGCGCACCCGCGCCCCGGCACGGCTTCCGGCCCACTCAGAGCGAGCCGGAGCCGCGCTCGTTCGACAGCGGGCCGTTCCACTCCGACCCCGGCAGAGCCGGCGTGAACGGCTTCGGCGCCGACACCGACGGCGGCTCCTACCGCAGGCAGCCGGCCTCGTTCGACTCGGGCGGCTACCCGTCGTTCCCCAGCCAGGGCTCGCGCCCATCTGGTAATGGCGCGTTCCAGTCTCCTCCGCCGGTCCCGTCGTTCCCCACGAACGATGTGCGCAGGCCGGAGCCCACGCCCTCGGTCGACGTGTCGCCGATGGAGGCCGACCAGGAGGAGTACCTGCCGATCTTCGCGTCGGTGGAGTCCGCCTGGTTCCGCAGGCCGCCCAATGAGCCGGCGCACGAGGCGCAGCCGCGTCCGGCAGGCCCGGGTGAGGACAAGTCCGCGCAAGCCGTACCCTCTGGGGAGGAAGCGTGGCGAACGGCGGCAGACGCCGGCTGGCGCGCGGCGGCCGCGGCCGTCGAGCCCAGCCTCGGCGGCATCACCGCCGCCGGGCTACCGAAGCGCACCCCCAAGGCCAACCTGGTTCCCGGTACGGCGAGCCAGTCGGCGCAGCCGCAGCAGCCGCAGCGGCCCGCTCCGATCCCGCCGGTCTCGGCGGACCGGATCCGCAGCCGGATGGCCAGTTACCAGCAGGGTGTGCGACGGGGCCGCCAGGAAGTTCGTGGACAGGAGGAACAGAGTGAGTGAGCGTCCCGCCGGGGAGGATGCGTGACAACCCTTAGCCATGAGGCGAACAGGTTCGACTGGCTGATCACCGACTTCGTGCGTAACACGCCCGGAGTCGCGCACGCGGTCGTGGTCTCGGCCGACGGCCTGTGCCTGGCCGCCTCTGAAGGCTTCCCGCCGGACCGGGCCGACCAGCTCGCCGCCGTCTCCGCCGGCCTGCTGAGCCTGACCGTGGGGGCCTCCAGGGTGTTCGAGGGCGGCTCGGTGACGCAGACGGTCGTCGAGATGCAGCGCGGCCTGCTCCTGGTCATGGCGATCAGCGACGGCTCCGTGCTCACGGTGCTGGCGGGCCCGGACTGTGACATGGGGCTGGTGGCGTACCAGATGACGTTGCTGGTGGACAGGGCCGGACAGGCGCTCACACCGGCCCTGCGGGCCGAGCTCCAGGCCGCCAGGACCCGGTGATGTGATGGAACTGATGGGAGCGGGCCGTGTATGGCGTTGACGGCAACGGGGACGACGAGCCCCTGTTCCGTCCTTACGCGGTGACCGGCGGCCGATCCGAGCCGCGCTATCACCTAGCGATGGAGACGTTGATCTCGTCGATGTCGATCCCGGACGACGAGATGGCCATGCTCACCCCCGAGCAGGAGGCCATCATGCAGCTGTGCAGGTCGTTCCGGTCCGTCGCCGAGATCTCGGCCCTGCTCCGCGTCCCGCTGGGCGTGGCCAGGGTGCTCGTGGCGGACATGTCCGACGAAGGGCTTGTCCGCCTGCACCAGCCACGCCTCAGCCAGGGACAGCCAGACCTCAACATGCTCGAAAGGGTGCTCAGTGGACTACGCAGGCTCTAGCCCCGGGCTGACGTCGACGAAGATCGTCGTCGCCGGTGGGTTCGGCGTCGGCAAGACGACGTTCGTGGGGGCGGTGTCCGAGATCCTCCCGCTCACGACAGAAGCGGTGATGACCGACGCGTCCGCGGGCATCGACGACCTCGGACTCACCCCGAACAAGCAGACCACGACCGTGGCCATGGACTTCGGCCGGGTCTCCCTGGACCGTGACCTGATCCTGTACCTGTTCGGCACGCCCGGGCAGCACCGGTTCTGGTTCATGTGGGACGACCTGGTACGCGGCGCGATCGGGGCGGTGGTGCTGCTCGACACGCGGCGGCTGGCCGACAGCTTCCCCGCGATCGACTACTTCGAAGAGGCGAAGCTGCCGTTCGTGGTCGGCATCAACGGCTGGGACGGGCAGTTCCCGCACTCCGACGACGAGGTCAGGGAGGCGCTCGCGCTGTCGCCGAACGTGCCGATCGTGCGCACCGACGCCCGCCACCGCGAGTCGGTCAAGGCGACGCTGATCTCGCTGGTCGAGCACGTCGTACGGCTGCGCGCCGCGCCCGTACGTTAAGGGGCGTCCGCCGGTCCCAGCACACCGGGACCGGGGGCGGCGTCAGCGGTCGAGGCGCTGGTAGCGGCGTACCGACAGGACGAAGAAGACGACGGTGATGACCACCGGCCAGACGATCGCCATCAGGATCGCGTGCTGGGCCACCCACGAGTCACCGCCCCACCCCGGGTTCCCGAAGAGCTCCCTGGTCGCCGCGACCGTGGACGACAGCGGGTTCCACTCCGAGATCGCGCCGAGCCAGCCCGGCATCGTGCCGGGCGCGACGAAGGCGTTCGACAGGAAGCCGACCGGGAACTCCAGCATCTGCACGGCCACCACCGCCCCCGCGTCCTTGACGACCAGCCCCAGGTACATGCCGGCCCAGAGCAGCGCGAAGCGCAGGAGCAGCAGCAGGCCGACCGCGCCCAGCGCGCCGGGGAGCGAGGACGGGCGCCAGCCGACCGCCAGGCCGCAGAGCAGGAGCCCGGCCAGGATCAGGACCGAGTTGAGCAGGTCCGCGACGGCCCGGCCGATCAGGACCGCCGAGGGCGCCATGGGCATCGATCGGAAGCGGTCGGTGACGCCCTTGGACGCGTCGGTGGTGACGGCGATCATGGTCGCGCTCAGCCCGAAGAGCATCGTCATGCCGTACATGCCGGGCATGAGGAAGGCGAAGTAATCAGCGCCTGAGGGCACCTCCACCGCGCCGCCGAACAGGTAGCCGAAGGCCAGTGTGATCATGATGGGGAAGAGGACCCCGAAGACCACCGTCATCGGCTGATTGGCCCAGTGGATCAGGTCGCGGCGGGTGACCGTCCAGCCGTCTACCAGAGCCCATCTCATTTCGCGCCCCCTCCGGCGTTGGTGAGGTTCAGGAAGACTTCGTCCAGGGTGGGGCGGCGCAGCGCGACGTCCTCGACCTCGATCCCGGCCGCCGCCAGGGCCGCCAGCACCTCCGTGAGGGCCTGCACCCGCTCGCTCACCGGCGCGCTCACGTGCCGGGTGTCCCGATCGACCTCGACCGGCCCGGACGTCACCCTCCCGACGACCCCGGCCGCCTCCTCCAGCCGCGCCGGGTCGTGGATGACCATGTCGAGCCGGTCGCCGCCGAGTTTGGACTTGAGCTCGTCCGGCGTGCCCTCGGCCACCACCCGCCCGGAGTCGATCACCGAGATCCGGTCCGCGAGCTGGTCGGCCTCCTCCAGGTACTGGGTGGTCAGCAGCACGGTCGTGCCGCCCGCCACGAGGTCGCGCACCGCGCGCCAGATCTCCGTGCGGCTCCGGGGGTCCAGCCCCGTCGTCGGCTCGTCGAGGAAGAGCACGGGCGGCGCGAGGATCATGCTGGCCGCGAGGTCGAGCCGGCGCCGCATGCCGCCCGAGTACTCCTTGGCCGGCCCCTTGTGCTCCAGCCCGAACCGGTCGAGCAGCTCGTCCGCCCTGGCGCGGGCCTCCTTCGCGCCGAGGTGGTAGAGGCGGCCGAACAGCTCGAGGTTCTGCCGGCCGGTCAGGATCTCGTCCACCGCCGCGTGCTGGCCGACCAGGCCGATGCTGCGGCGTACCTGGCGGGGCTGGGTCGCCACGTCGAACCCCGCCACCTCCGCGCGGCCGCCCGAGGCCCGCAGGAGCGTGGTGAGGATGCGGACGGCCGTGGTCTTGCCCGCGCCGTTGGGGCCGAGCAGGCCACAGACCGTGCCCCGGCCCACGTCGAGATCGATGCCGTCCAGCGCAGCCTTCTCGCCGTACGTCTTGCGCAGATCCTGCGCGAGCACCGCTGACATACGTGCCCCTTCCCTGTATCGTACGGCGTACCGTACAGCATACGGGTTCACACACGCAACCGTACGGTGTACCGTACGCATGTGACCGTTGAGTACTCGGGCAAGGGCGACCCCGCGCGCAGCCTGGCGCTGCTCTGGCGGACCAGCGAGCGCGTCAGCCGCAAGGGAAAGCCGGAGCTGAGCGTCGACCGCATCGTGCGCGCCGCCATCGAGGTGGCCGACACCGAAGGGCTGCAGGCCCTGTCCATGCGCCGGGTGGCGGAGCGGCTGGGCGTCGGGACGATGTCGCTCTACACGTACGTGCCGGGCAAGCCCGAGCTGTTCGACGTCATGCTCGACACCGTCTACGGAGAGACGGCCAAGCCGCAGGACGTGCCCGGTGGCTGGCGCGGCAGGCTGGAGCAGATCGCCAGGGAGAACTGGGCGCTCTACCTGCGCCATCCGTGGCTGCTGCAGGTGGCGGCGAACCGCCCGGTGCTCGGGCCCAACGTCACCGCCAAGTACGACTACGAGCTGCGGGCCGTGGACGGCATCGGGCTGTCGGACGTCGAGATGGACTCGGTGATCACCTTGATCACCGGGTTCGTGCACGGCACGGCCCGGGGCGCCGTGGAGGCGGCGCAGGCCGAGAGCGAGACGGGCATGACCGACGAGCAGTGGTGGGCCGCGCACGCGCCCTTCCTGAGCCGGATCGCCGACGCCGACCGCTACCCCGTCGCCGCGCGCGTCGGCCAGTCGGCGGGGGAGGCGCTCAACGCGGCCTACAGCCCGGAGCACGCCTTCGACTTCGGCCTCCAGCGCGTCCTCGACGGCATCGAGACCCTGGTGAACAGCCGCGCCGCGTGAGCGCTACGGCACCGAGCCGGTGAGCAGGGCGATGGACTGCTGGGCCGAGCGGATGCGGCGGGTGCGCTCCTCGTCCTCCCCGCCGAGCCGCAGCGCCTCCTCGGCGATCTCCCCGAACGCGGCGAACGCGGCCAGCCGCCGGCGCACGACCTTCTCGAACGCGTCGTCCTCGATCCGGTAGTACGTGGTGCGCTCGCCCTGCCGGGTGCCGCGGCGCACGAGGCCGACGGAGGTCAGCAGGCGCATGTTGGACGTCATGGACGCCCGGCTGGCCCCGATCGCGTCGGCGATCTGGCCGGCTGACTGCTCGGCGGGCGTGCAGATCAGCAGCCAGCCCAGAATGCGGCCGGTGATGGGCGCCAGGCCCCAGGCGTCGCCGCAGAACGTCGCCACGCGCTCGACCCATTCGAGCATGCGCTCGCGGCCGTCCTCAGGAGCCATGGCGTTCAGTTTAGGCTGAAGCGTCTGTCACCTGTGCCGGTGGAACTCCACCGGTTCCGGGGGCAGCGGCGTGTTGCCGAGGACGATGTCGGCGGACTTCTCGGCGAGCATCATGACCGGGGCGTAGATGTTGCCGTTCGTGACGTACGGCATGGCCGAGGCGTCCACGACGCGCAGGCCGTCGAGGCCGTGGACGCGCATGGTGCCGGGGTCCACGACGGACATGCCGTCCGTGCCCATCCTGCAGGTGCAGGAGGGGTGGAGGGCGGTCTCGCCGTCCCTGGCCACCCACGCGAGGATCTCCTCGTCCGTCCGCACGCCGGGCCCCGGGGAGATCTCGCCGCCGTCCAGGTCGGACCAGGCGGGCTGGGCCAGGATCGCCCGGGCGTGCCTGATGGCCTCCACCCACTCCCGCCGGTCCTGCTCGGTGGAGAGGTAGTTGAAGCGCAGGGCCGGCTTCTCGCGGGGATCGGCCGACCTGATGCGGACCGAGCCCCGGGCGTCGGAGTACATCGGGCCGATGTGCACCTGGTAGCCGTGGCCGCCGGCCGGGGCCGAGCCGTCGTAGCGGACCGCGATCGGCAGGAAGTGGAACATCAGGTTCGGGTACGCCACGTCGTCGTTGGACCGGATGAAGCCACCCGCCTCGAAGTGGTTCGTGGCCCCCGGGCCACCCCTGAGGAAGAGCCAGCGGGCGCCGATGAAGGGCCTGCGCCACAGGGCCAGGGACGGCTGCTGGGAGACCGGCTGCCTGCAGGCGTGCTGGACGTACACCTCGAGGTGGTCCTGCAGGTTCTCCCCGACGCCCGGGAGGTCGTGGACCACCCGTACGCCCACCCCCTCCAGGAGCGCCCTGGGGCCGACTCCCGACAGCTGCAGGAGCTGGGGGGTGTTGATCGCGCCGCCGCACAATATGACCTCGCCGGCCGCCACGCGCCTCCCGCCGCAGAGCACGCCGACGGCTCGCGTGCCCTCGAAGAGGATCTTCTCGACGAAGGCTCGGGTCCTGACCGTGAGGTTGCGCCGGCCGCGTACCGGGTGCAGGTACGCGCGGGCGGCGCTGAGGCGGCGGCCGCGGTGGATGTTGCGGTCGAAGGCCGCGAAGCCCTCCTGGCGGTGGCCGTTCACGTCGTCGGTGAGCCGGTGGCCGGCCTGCTGGACCGCCTCGAAGAAGGCCTCGAACAGCGGCCCCCGGGCCGGGCCGCGTTCGAGCTTCAGCGGGCCGTCGCCGCCGCGGAAGGGCGTGCCCGGGTCGGCCAGGCAGTTCTCCATCTTCTTGAAGTACGGCAGGCAGTGCGCGTAGTCCCAGTGGCGCATGCCGGGATCGGCCGCCCAGCGCTCGTAGTCGAGCGGGTTGCCGCGCTGGAAGATCATGCCGTTGATGCTGCTGGAGCCGCCCAGGACCTTGCCCCGGGCGTGGTAGATCCGCCGGCCGTCCATGTACGGCTCCGGCTCCGACTCGTAGCGCCAGTCGTAGAAGCGGCTGCCGATGGGGAACATCAGCGCGGCGGGCATGTGGATGAACACGTCCCACAGGTAGTCGGGCCGGCCGGCCTCCAGCACCAGGACCGACACCGAGGGGTCGGCGCTCAGCCGGTTGGCCAGCGCGCAGCCCGCGCTGCCGCCGCCGACGATGACGTAGTCGAACCTCAACGGGGGATCCAGTCCTTCCAGACGATCTTGTTCTCCCGCACCCACCGCTCCGCCGCCTGCTCGGCGGTCATCTTCTCGTTGATCATGTCGCCGGCCACCGCGTTCTGGTCGTCGTTGGTCCAGCTGAAGTTGCGGACCAGGTCGTAGGCCCTGCCGCCGGTCTCCGCGAACCGCCGGCTGACGATCTTGTCGAGCAGGTACGGCGGGTAGTCGCAGGCGACCTTCTTCGCGTCGTCGTCGCAGCCCACGGCATAGGGCGGCAGCGCGACCTTGACCAGTTTGACCTTGGTGAAGAGCCATTGCGGTTCGTAGAAATACATCAGCAGCGGTGTCCGGTTCTTGGTCGCGAACTCGGCCGCTCTGATCAACGCGGCCTCGCTGCCCGAGTAGACGACCTTGTATTTGAGGCCGAGGTTCTTGACGAGAGCCTCGTCGTTCGTCACGAAGGTCGGATCTCCGTCCAGGACTTGTCCGAGATTTCCGGTTTTTTCGGTTCGGAAGAGGTCGGCGTATTTATTGAGGTTTCGGTAGTCCGTAATGTCGGGATATTTCTTGACCATCCACTCAGGGACATACCACCCGATCACGCCTTTGTTCCCGGTGAGCCCGGCCGACAGGGCCACCTTCCGCTGCTCGATGTACGTCTTTTTCAGGTCGTTGTGACCCCAGCTCTCGACGATCACATCGACCTTGCCGGTCTCGAAATCCTTCCAGGAATCGCCCTCCTTCATGGTCCGCTTGTGCACCTTGTAGCCCAGCTCGTGCTCGAGCAGGTACGCCAGCACGGCGGCCTGGGCCTCGTACCCGACCCAGCCGTGGATGTCGATGTTGACGGTGCCCTTGGCCCCGGCGGTGGCCGCCGGCTCCTCGCCGGAGCAGGCGGCCGCCAGGAGCAGGGCCGCGACCAGCGGCCCGACGAGCTTCCTCGTTCGCAGCATGATGAGATCTCGCGGTCAAGAGGGCGTCACTTGGGGATCCAGGCCTGCCACTTGGCGGTGTTGGCCTCGACCCACTTCTTCGCGGCCTGCTCGCCGGTCATGCCGTTGTTGGTCATGTCGTCGGCGACGGCGTTCTGGTCCTCGTTGGTCCAGGTGAAGTTCTTGACCAGCTCGTACGCCTTGCCGCCGGTGTCGGCGAACCTCTTGCTGACGATCTTGTCGAGGTCCATCTCCGGGTAGTCGCAGGCGACCTTCTTGGGGTCGGCGTCGCAGCCCTCGGTGTAGGCGGGCAGCTTCACCCGGACCAGCTGGGTCTTGCTGAACAGCCAGTGCGGGTCCCAGAAGTAGAACAGCAGCGGCTTCTTCTGCTCCTGCGCCTGCTGGGCGCCCTTGATCAGGGCCGCCTCGCTGCCGCCCACGACGACCTTGAAGTTCAGCTTGAGGTTCTTGATCAGGGCTTCCTCGTTGCTGACGTACGACGGGTCGCCGAAGAGCAGCTGGCCCTTGTCGCCCGACTCGGAGGTCTTGAACAGTCCGGCGTACTTGTTCAGGTTCTTGTAGTCGGTGATGTCGGGGTGCTCGTCGGCCATCCACTTGGGGATGTACCAGCCGATGACGCCCTTGTTGCCGGTGGAGCCCGCCTCGACGGCGACCTTCTTCTCCTCGATGAACTTCTTCTTCAGGTCCGGGTGGCCCCAGTTCTCGATGATGACGTCGACGTCGCCGGTCTCGAAGCCCTCCCAGGCGAGCTGCTCCTTGATCTCGGGCAGCTCCACGTTGTAGTGGAGCTCGTTCTTCAGCAGGTACGCCACGACGTTCGCGCTGGCCTCGTACCCCACCCAGGGGTTGATGGCGATCTTCACGGTCCCCGCGGGGGTGCTGGAGCCGGCCTGCGGAGCGGCGGCGGAGGAGCTGGGAGAGGTCTCGACCTTGGCCCCGCCGCAGGCCGCGGCGCCGAGCCCGACTGCGAGGAGGCCTGCGAGCAGGCGAATCTTCATCAGATACCTCCGAGGAAACCCCCGCCTTCAGGCGGGGTGGGAATCGGGAGTAGGGCAGGGGTAGGCGATTCGCCGTAAGGCGGACCGCTGTATCGAACAAGAGCACGATTTTTAGCCGGTCGGGCGGTAGAACGTGAGGCGTGGCGCTGACCGTGAAGCGGACCTACAAGTACCGCTTCTATCCGACCCCCGAGCAGGCCTTCGAGCTCGCCCGGACGTTCGGCTGCGTCCGCCTGGTCTACAACAGAGCTCTCGAAGAACGCACCCGCGCCTACGCCCGGGAGGGCCGCCGCATCTCCTACGTGGAGTCCTCGGCACGGCTGACCGAGTGGAAACGCAGCGGTGAGTACGACTTCCTGTCGGAGGTGTCGTCCGTGCCGCTGCAGCAGGCACTGCGCCACCTGCAGGCCGCCTTCGCGAACTTCTTCGCCAAGCGGGCCAGGTATCCGACGTTCAAGAGCAGGAAGAAGTCGCGGGCGTCGGCGGAGTACACCCGCTCGGCGTTCCGGTGGCGGGACGGCCGGTTGACGCTGGCGAAGATGGATGCGCCGCTGGACATCGTGTGGTCGCGCCCCCTGCCGCAGGGCGCACAGCCTTCGACAGTGACCGTGTCCAAGGATGCGGCGGGTCGTTGGTTCGTGTCCCTGCTGGTCGAGGAGAAGATCAGCCCGCTCCCGCCCGTCGGGCAGAGCGTGGGTGTAGACGCGGGCATCACCGCGCTGGCGACGCTCTCCACCGGGGAGAAGATCGTCAACCCGCGTCACGAGCGGGCCGACCGCAAGAGGCTGGCCAAGGCGCAGCGGGCGCTCGCCCGTAAGGAGAAGGGCTCGAGCAACCGGGACAGGGCCCGGCGCCGGGTGGCACGGGTGTATGCCCGCATCGCTGATCGTCGGAGGGATCATCTGCACAAGGTCACGACACGGCTTGTTCGCGAGAACCAAGTGATCGCCGTGGAAGACCTGACCGTGCGCAACATGGTGAAGAACCGCTCGCTGGCGCGCGCTATCTCCGATGCCTCGTGGCGGGAGTTGCGGGGCATGCTGGAGTACAAGGCGGCCTGGTACGGGCGGGAACTGGTGGCGGTGGATCGCTGGTTCCCGTCGTCCAGGCTGTGCTCGGCGTGCGGGGTCTTGCGAGACAAGATGCCGTTGAACGTCCGCGAGTGGACCTGTGCTTGCGGCGCGGTCCATGACCGGGACGTGAACGCGGCCAAGAACGTGCTCGCCGCCGGGCTGGCGGAGAGCTGAAACGCCTGTGGAGCTGGTGTAAGACCTCAACGAGAGTCCTCTCGGGCGGGCAACCGGCGGTGAAGCAGGAACCCTCACGGGCGACCGTGAGAATCCCCCCGTTTACGAGGGGGAGGATGCCAAGATGTGAGCTTCCTCTTTCGGGGGGAAGGACGCCTGTCGGCGCCCTGCGTGATGCGGTCGAGCATGACTCCGAGCAGCACGGTCGCGATGCCGGCCACGAAGCCCATGCCGAAGTCGGTCCGCTGGGAGAACCCGGTGACGACGTCGTAGCCGAGGGCCCCCGCCCCGACCAGACCGCCGACGACGACCATGGCCAGCGTCATGACGATGCCCTGGTTGGCGGCGAGCAGGATGGCCCGCCTGGCCATGGGCAGCTGCACCTTCCACAGGAGCTGGCCCGATGTGGAGCCCGCCGAGACGGCCGCCTCGACGACCGTGGCGGGCACGCCCTTGATGCCCTCCTCGACCAGGCGCACCACCGGCGGCACCGCGTAGATGACGGAGGCGAAGATCGCGGTGAACCGGGTGGTCTCGAACAGCGCCAGCGCCGGCAGCAGGTAGACGAACGCGGGCATGGTCTGGGCGGCGTCGAGGACGGGCCGCTGCACGGCCGAGTAGCGCGGCGAGCGGGCCGCGGCCACCCCGAGCAGCAGGCCGACGGCCAGCGTGACGAGCACCGCGACGACCACCGTGGTCAGCGTCTGCATGGTGTGCTCCCAGACGCCAAGCAGCGCGATGGCCAGCAGGCAGCCCAGCGCCGTCAGCGCCGGGCGCACGCCGCTCACCCACCAGGCGACGGCCGCCACCGCGAGCGCCACCAACCACCACGGGGCCGAGGTGAGCAGCGTCTCCAGGGGATTGAGCAGGGCGCCGGTGGTGAGGTCCTTGATGAACGTGGTCACCGCGAACCAGTTGTCCTCGGCCCAGAGGACGGCGACGTTCACCTCGGTGACGAAGTTGACCGTGAGGCCGTCCGGCCACGTCCGGGGGAGCACGGGGATGAGCGCGAGCCCGGCCGCCGCGAGGACGCCGGCCCCGACAAGGTCCGCCCGGCTCGGCCTGGAGTGCGGTCCTCTGCGGGAAACCGCCATCGTCATCCTGTCCAGCAGCACCGCCATGATCACGACGGCCACGCCGGCCGGGAGCATGATGCCCACCTGCGCCCGTGACAGGCCGCGGATGATGTCGCCGCCCAGCCCGGGGGCCGAGATGAGGTTCGCGATGACGACCATGGAAAGGGCCATCATGATCGTCTGGTTGACGGCGAGCGCCATCGTTGGCCTGGCCAGCGGGAGGTAGACCTTGAACAGCGTCTGCGTACGCGTGGCGCCCAGCGAGGTGGACGCCTCGACGGCCGTGGGGGAGACCTCCGAGACGGCCAGCGCGGTGATGCGGATGGCGGGCGGGATCGAGTAGATCATCGTCGCGATGGCCCCGGCCGGCGCGCCGATGTGGAAGAAGAGCGCGAGCGGCGCCAGGTACGCGAACGTCGGCATGATCTGCATGACGTCCAGCGCCGGCGTGACCAACCGCCGCACCCGGCGGGAGAGCCCGGCCCAGACGCCCAGCGGGATCCCGACCGCCAGCGACAGCAGCACGGAGACCGCGACCAGGGCCAGCGTGTCGACGCTCGACTGCCAGAGCCCGAGGAGGCCGAACGCGCTCACGCCCGCGACCGCGAGGAGCGCGATCCGCCGGCCGCCCGCCAGCCAGGCCAGCCCGCCGAGCACGCCGGTGATGCCGGGCCAGCCGAGCGCGTACAGGACGGCCTCGAACAGGTCGTAGAGCCGGCCGACGAAGAGCCGGATGTAGTTGAGGAAGTACAGGAAGAGCGGGTTGTCGTTGCGGTGGTCGTCGATCCACTCACGCAGGTCGGTGACGGCCAGGAACTGCGGAGCCTCCTTGTCGTGCGGCAGCGTGGCCGTGCCGCGGAAGAGCAGGTACGCGACCACGAGCAGGACCGACACGCCGGCAGGCGCCACCCACCTGGGCAGCCGGAGCCCGGCCGGGGTGCTGACCGCCGTCGAGCTCATGTCCCGGCCTGCGCCGCGAGGTCCTGGCCTGACAGGAAGGAGAGCAGGTCCACGCGGTCCACGACGCCCGCCAGGTCGTCGCCGTCCACGACCCGGATCGGGCGGGAGGAGGCCGAGCAGGCGGCGATGGCGTCCTTGACGAGCGTGGTGACCGGTAACGCCGGCCCGTCCAGCGGCTCGCCGGGCTCCGGGTCGCGGCAGATCCAGCGCAGCGTCAGCACGTGGCTCCTCGGCACGTCGCGGACGAAGTCGGCCACGTAGTCGTCGGCGGGCGCGCCCACGAGCTCCTCCGCGGTGCCGAGCTGCACGATCGAGCCCGCCCGCATGATCGCGATCCGCTCGCCCAGCTTGAGCGCCTCGGACAGGTCGTGGGTGATGAACACCATCGTCTTGCCGACCTCCCGGTGCAGGCGGATCACCTCCGCCTGCATGTCGCGCCTGATCAGCGGGTCGAGCGCGCTGAACGGCTCGTCGAACAGCATCACCTGCGGCTCCACGGCCAGCGCGCGGGCCAGCCCGACCCGCTGCTGCATGCCGCCGGAGAGCTGGTCGGGGTAGGCGTCGGCGTAGCCGTCGAGGCCGACGAGGGAGAGGATCTCCGCGGCCCGCGCGTGCCTGGCCGCCCTGGCGGTGCCCTGGATCTCCAGCCCGTACGCGACGTTGTCGATCACCTTGCGGTGCGGGAGCAGGCCGAAGTGCTGGAAGACCATGCTGACCCGGTGGCGGCGGATCTCGCGGAGCCGGGCGGGGGAGGCGCCGCCGATGTCCTCGCCGCCGATCCTGATCTCGCCCGCGCTGGGCTCGATCAGCCGGGTGAGGCAGCGTACGAGGGTGGACTTGCCGCTGCCCGACAGGCCCATGACCACGAAGACCTCACCCGGGCGCACCTGGAAGCTCACGTCTCTGACGGCCGCGGTGCAGCCGGTCTTCTCTCTCAGAGTCGCCTGGTCGAGATGTCTGTCCTCGCTGTCCAGCACTTTCTGCGCCCGGGAGCCGAAGATCTTCCAAAGACCCTCGACGGTGATGGCCGCGCTGTCGGGAGAATCTCCCACCCTGCCTCCTTCATGACTGGCACAACATATGTCGCAAATAACGGGTATCTCAACGCCGTGACCGTCCAGAGATCGGGGCGCTTCTCGCACGTTATGGAGTTGGAACGAGCGAAACTCCCACTACCGGACATGTAGTGCGTTAAGGGTTTATTTCCCACTGTTTTGTCATTTATGGCGTGACCCCAGATTTTGTCTCAAGAGTCACAAGACTTGTTTTTTGTAGCGTTATCTTCGTGTGGGCTACTCTGCGTTGGGATGTGTTCTAATTACCGGCACTTGCGGCTTTCCCCTGGGGCACATCACCCTCAAATACGCCGATTTCGGGCGAGGTGCGTTCTGTGAGTACGGAGCTGGGCGAGAGGCAGGCCGGCAGGGGCAACTGGCGGCTGAGCAATTGGCGGGTACGCGCACGTCTCGTCGCTCTCATCCTGATCCCGACGGCCGCCGCCGTGCTGCTCGGCGGCATCCAGGTACTCACGAGCACGGCCGCCGCCGGCGATTACGCCCGTACCAACCAGTTCGCCCAGCTCTCCGTCCAGCTGGGCAGCCTCACCCACGAGGTGGCCGCCGAGCGGGCCAGGACCGCCTGGTACATCGCCCGCGACCGCCCGGCGGACGGGCTGGCCCCGGTGCGCGAGCAGATGGACGAGGTGGACAGGATCGCCGGTCAGGTACGCGGCACCGTCCGGCAGCTGCTGGACGACGCGACCGGCCGCTCCGCCGACCAGCTCGAGAACCTGCTCGGCCGGCTCGACGACCTGACCGCCCTGCGCAAGCAGGCGCTCGACGCCACCCTGCTGCCCGGCCCGGCCGTGGAGCTCTACACGACCGTGATCGGCGACCTGCTCGCCGTCCACAACGAGCTGGTCAAGGGGAGCGTGGACGACGAGCTGTTCCGCCGCACCCGCATGCTCGACGCCCTGGCCAGGGCGAAGGAGAGCGTCTCGTACCAGCAGGCGCTCGTCACCGTCGCGCTGGTCGAGGGGGCGTTCGACGAGGACCAGCTCGAGCGCTTCCTCGGCGAGCAGTCCAAGGAGCTCAACGAGCGCAGGGCCTATGCCGTCGAGGCCACCGCGGACGAGCGGCGCTTCTTCGACGAGACCGTCAACGGCAGGTCCGCCGACCGCATGCTGTTCCTGCGCGAGCTTGTGCTGATCAGGGGCACGAAGGGGCTCCCCCTGCGCGGCCTCGACCTGAGCAGGCGCGATGACGCCAAGGAGTGGTCCGACGCGACAGGCGTGGTCGTCGACTCCATGCGCAAGGTCGAGGAGCGCCAGGCCCAGGGCATCGTGGCCCGCAGCGAGGCGCTCAGCGCCGACGAGCGGCGGCAGGCGTTCGTCGTCGCCGGCGCCGTGCTGGCGCTGCTCGTGGCCGTCCTGCTGGTCACCACCGGCGTCGCCAGGTCACTCGTACGCCCCCTGCGCCGCCTGCGGAGCGAGGCGCTGCAGATCGCGGGCAAGCGGCTGCCCGACTTCGTCCAGCACTTGCGCGAGTCGCGCGACGGCGCGGTCCAGGCCGAGGTGCCGCCCATCGGGATCTTCTCCAAGGACGAGGTGGGCGAGGTCGCCCGCGCGTTCGACGAGGTGCACCGCGAGGCGGTACGCCTGGCCGGCGACGAGGCCAGGCTGCGCGCGAACGTCAACGCCATGTTCGTGAACCTGTCGCGGCGCAGCCAGACGCTGGTCGAGCGGCAGCTGACGTTGATCGAGAGGCTGGAGCGCGGCGAGCGCGACGACGCCAGGCTCGGCGACCTGTTCAAGCTCGACCACCTGGCCACCCGCATGCGCCGCAACAGCGAGAACCTCCTGGTCCTGGCCGGTCAGGAGGCGGCACGCAAGTGGAGCGAGCCGGTCGAGCTGATGGACATCGTGCGCGCCGCGCTCGGCGAGGTCGAGAGCTACGACCGGGTCAGCATCCAGGTCCAGTCGGACGTCGCCATCGCCGGTCAGGCCGTCACCGACGCCGTCCACCTGCTCGCCGAGCTGATCGAGAACGCCGTCTCGTTCTCCCCGCAGGAGACCAAGGTCATCATCTCCAGCAGCCGCATCGACGGCGGCTCGCTGATGCTGTCGGTCACCGACCACGGGATCGGCATGACTCCCGAGGAGCTGTCGGAGGCCAACTGGCGGCTGGCGAACCCGCCCGTCGTGGACGTGTCGGTGTCGCGGCGCATGGGGCTGTTCGTGGTCGGCCGCCTCGCCCTGCGGCACAGCATCAGGGTCCAGCTGCGCAGGCAGGACATCGGCGGGCTGACCGCGATGGTGCTCGTCCCGCCCGCGCTGCTCACGGCGGTGCCGGGCCCTGCGCCCGCCCCGCAGCGCGTCCAGGTGCCCGCCCAGGCGACGCGGCCGCCCGCCGCACCGATCCCCGACCCGTTCACCGGGCCGTTCACAGAGCCATTCACTGGGCCATTCACTGGGCCGTTCACTGAGCCACTCACTGGGCCACTCACTGGGCCGGTGAACGGGTCGCCGATCTCCGGGCACCCGTCCTTCTCCACCCTGCCGCCCGCCGGGCTCCTCCCCGGGCACCCGTCGCTGGACAGCGTGCCCCCGGCGCCTCCCGAGCCCTCGTCCTGGTTCAGCTCGGCCCCGGCCCACTCGGTCGAGTCGCAGCCGCCGGACGTGCCGGGCCGGCTCGCCACGCCGCAGGACTCCTACCCCTCCTTCGCCACCCCCAGCCCGGCCAAGGACGACTTCCTGCCGATCTACGACGCCGTCGAGGAGACCGGCTGGTTCACCAAGACGGCGCCGACCGCGGACCACCGCGACCCGGCCTGGGCCTCGCCCGCCGACCAGGGCTGGCGGGCCGCCGGCGCGGCCACCGAGCCCGCGCAGGGCGGCACCACCCACTCCGGCCTGCCGAAGCGGACCCCGAGAGCGAACCTGGTACCGGGTACGGCGAATCCGAAACCCCCGCCCGCTCCCGCTCCCGCTCCTCCGGTGTCGCCTGATCGGCTGCGTAACAGGCTGGCCAGTTACCAGCAGGGCGTGCGCAAGGGCCGCGCCGAGCTCGAGGAGGATTGATGAGGGAGTTGAGCCAGGGGGCCAGGGACATCAACTGGCTGGTCAGCCGCTTCGTGGACGAGGTCCCCGGCGTGGCGCACGCCGTGGTCGTCTCGGCCGACGGGCTGCCCATGGCCTACTCCAGGGGCTTCCCCCAAGACCGCGCCGACCAGCTCGCCGCCGTCGCGGCCGGGCTCGTCAGCCTCACGCAGGGGTCGGCGCGCGTGTTCGAGGGCGGAGGCGTCACCCAGACCCTCGTCGAGATGGAGCGCGGCCTGCTGCTGGTGATGTCGATCAGCGACGGATCCTGCCTGGCGGTGCTGGCCGCGCCCGACTGCGACATGGGGCTGGTGGCGTACCAGATGACGATCCTGGTCGAGCGCGCGGGGCAGGTGCTCACACCGGCCGTCCGGGCGGAACTGTCGGCGGCGCGGCCTTGAACGGGGACGTCCATGTGGCGCAACGATGAGCCGGAGCAGGAGCGCAGCTCGCTCGTCCGGATGTAC
The DNA here is from genome assembly GCF_040654115.1 of Nonomuraea sp. NPDC050786. Classification (NCBI taxonomy): domain Bacteria; kingdom Bacillati; phylum Actinomycetota; class Actinomycetes; order Streptosporangiales; family Streptosporangiaceae; genus Nonomuraea; species Nonomuraea sp. NPDC050786. The sequence continues at coordinate 50,708 of NZ_JBFAHJ010000041.1, read as the reverse complement.
GCCGTCACCGGCGGCAGGACCGCTCCTCGCACGGAGCTCGCCATGGAGGCCCTGGTATCGTCGGCCACCTCCGCGCGACTCGGCCCGAGGTACACCCGTGAATACCGCGCGATCAGCGAGCTGTGCCGGCAGGTGCGCTCCGTCGCGGAGATCTCGGCGCTGCTCAGCGTGCCGCTCGGGGTGGCGCGGGTGCTCGTGGCCGACATGGAGGCGGACGGGCTGGTCAGGGTGTACCAGCCGCAGCTGGACGCGGGCCTCCCCGACAGAGACTTGCTCGAAAGGGTGTTGAGTGGACTTCGCAGGCTCTAGTGGGCTCACCTCCACGAAAATCGTCGTGGCGGGCGGCTTCGGCGTCGGGAAGACCACGTTCGTGGGCTCCGTCTCCGAGATCATGCCGCTGACCACGGAGGCGGTGATGACGGACGCGTCCGCGGAGATCGACGATCTCGCGCACACGCCGGGCAAGACCACCACCACCGTGGCGATGGACTTCGGGCGGCTCTCGCTGGAGCGCGACCTGATCCTCTACCTGTTCGGCACGCCGGGGCAGCACCGGTTCTGGTTCATGTGGGACGACATCGTGCGGGGAGCCATCGGGGCCGTCGTGCTGGTCGACTCGCGGCGGCTGGCCGACAGCTTCCCCGCCGTGGACTACTTCGAGGAGTCCGGCATCCCGTTCGTCGTCGGACTGAACGGGTGGGACGGGGAGTTCCCGCACGTCGAGAGCGAGGTGCGGGAGGCGCTCACCCTGTCGCCGCACGTGCCGATCGCGCGTACGGACGCCCGGGAGCGGCAGGCGGTCAAGAGCACCCTCATCACGCTCGTCGAGCACGCCCTGAGCGTCCGGCCCTAGCTAGCCCGCCGACCACCAGGAGGCGGCCACCAGCTCGGCCACCAGGGTCTCGGTGAGCAGGGCCACGTCCGGTTCGGAGTCGTGGACGTACCTGACGGCGGCCGTGGCCCCCTTCACCTCCGCGCCGACGGCGACCACCGTGGAGCCGCGCTCGCGTACCCACTCCATGGCCTGCTCGTCGTAACGGGAGCCGGGGAAGAGGACGGCGCGGTAGGCGAGGGTCTTGGTGAGGTAGACGTCCACGTGGGACCAGTCGCCGCTCTCGCAGGCGTCGGCGGGCCGGCGCGGACCCTCGCGGAACATCAGCGCCGACTGCTCGGCCGACGACAGGCGCTCCGCGGGGGCGATGGCGTAGACGCCGTGCCCGCCGTCCAGCAGCTCCATCGTCCCGGGGAGCCATTCGTCCCTGCGGTCCAGGAGGTCCTCGGTGGCCTCGGCGACCCGCTCCAGCAGTCCCGGCACGTCGCGGCCGGTCCCGGTGAGGTGCGCCTCCAAGGCCAGGAGCAGGGCCAGGGTGTGCTGGAACGTACGGCAGGCCACGCCGCCGCGCTCCTCGCCCGCCCCCATGCCGACCACCAGGTCGGCCGCCTGGGCGAGGGGGGAGCCGGGGGAGTTGGTGAGCGCGGCGAGGAAGGACGGGCCGCCCGCGTACCGTTCCGTGGCGTCCAGGGTCTCCCTGCTGGCGCCGGTGGCCGAGATCGGGACGACCAGGGTGCCCTCGGCGGCCGGGTAGGTGGCGGCGGCCGAGGCGTAGTCGGCGTACGCGTCGATGCCCGCGGCGCGCAGGCGCAGGGCGGCCACCCCGGCGGCGTACCTGGAGCTGCCCATGCCCAGGAAGAGCACCCGGGTGAGGCCCTGGGGGAGCGCGGCGAAGGGGTTCTCCTTCCTCAGGACGGCGGCCAGGCTCCTGAGCGCTGCAGGCTTGGCCTCCAGGTCGGACAGGTAGAGCTCGGAATTCACGTGATGTTCTCCTCTTGGTACCAGGTACGCAGAACGCCCATGGGGGCGTAACGCCAGCGGGGCAGGTGGCGGGCGGCGTAGATCAGCTCGCGGCACTCCTGCTCCACCTCGAACGGGCGGATCAGCCTTTCGTCCAGCAGGTCCGGCCTGTTCCGCTCGGCCAGGCGCCATCCGTAGGCGGAGAGCAGCCCGGCACGGGCCTTCGCCGCCCACGCCGCCGCCTGGGCGGGCTCGGTGCCCCGTCGCAGGATCGCCACCTGGGCCACGTGCTCGAGGCTCGTGGTGAGCTGGGCGACGTCCCGGGCGGCGGGCTGGGACGGGGCCGCGTCCGCGACGGTGGGATTGCCGTCGAAGTCGATCACCGCGTAGCCGTCCCGCCAGCGCAGGATCTGGCCCACGTGGAGGTCGCCGTGGATCCGGATGCGGGGGCTCCTGATGTCGTCCTGGAGGGGTGCCAGCTCCTGCCTCATGCGTCCCGCCCTGGTGGCCAGCCACGCGCCGTCCGCGCCGCCGGTCAGCTCCAGCGCCTCGGCGAGCGCCGCCTCCGCCCTGGCCGCGGCGAGGGTGTCCTCCGCACCGGTGGAAGGGAGTGTGGCGAGGGCGAGGTGGAGGTCGGCGGCCAGGCGGCCGATCTCGGCGGCGAAGTCCGCGCTGCCTGCGGCGGCCTCGTCCACGCACCACTCCCAGCCGTCGCGGGCCTCCGGCAGATAGCCGGTGACCAGCGCGAGGAGCTCCTCGTGGGTGTCCGTCGCAAGGGTGAGTGCGGCGTAGGGCGGGGCCGTGTCCGTGAAGCCCGCCTCAACGAGGTGGGCGAAGATCTCCGGAGTGGGATGCGGGAGCGGGACCGGCGGGGTGAGCCACTTGACCACGACCTTCTCGTCCACCACCACGGAGTAGTTCGTCTGGTCCACGTGGGGGCCGAAGTCGCGCTCAGCTGGAGCCCCAGTGTGGAGATCTCCAACCCCGTACGAGAGGGTTGGCAACGGCAGGAACCGGCGGACCGCGAACGGCGCCGGCACATCACCCTCCAGCAGCGGGAGAAGCGCCGCTGTGAGGCCGCGGTCTCGGGCAGTGAGTGGAGACTCACCCAGAGAGAGCAGCCGGGCGGCTATTGAAGCCCAATTCAACTCATTTACCAAACTTCCAGGTAGCAATGTGGGCAAAAGTCTTGCTCATGTTGATTTACCCTGCAACACTCCTGCTTTGGTCTGCTGTGTCCGGTAAGGTCGCGCGACCCCTCGTACAGCACAAATTCAGAAGGAGTAGCGGCCGTGTCCCGTACCCGGTTCACCCGTCGTCTCCCGGCCGCCGTGGCGGCGGCCGGCCTCACGCTTGCCGTCGCGGCGTGCGGCGGTGAGTCGTCGACCAGCTCAGAAGGCACGACCGCGGCGGCGGCCGACCAGCTCAAGCCGAACGCGGACCTGTCGCAGCAGACCCTCCAGATCACGGTATGGGACGGCTACACGCCCCAGGAGCTGCCGCAGAAGGTCAAGGAGAAGCTCAAGGTCAAGGAGATGAAGGTCACTCTCCACGACACCAACGAGATCGCGATGACCAAACTCACCGCTCCCGGTGACAGCGGCATCGACGTGGCGTTCGTGTCGGGCCAGTACGCCCAGGCGCTCAACGCGGCCGGCCTGCTGGAGCCGATCCACCCCGAGCTGATCCCCAACCTGGCCAACCTCTACCCGGAGGCCACCCAGCTCTCCTACGACAAGGGCAACAAGTACTCGGTGCCCTACACCTGGGGCACGACCGGCATCTGCTACCGCAGCGACCTGGTGAAGTCCGAGCCGAAGAGCTGGAACGATCTGCTGAAGCCCCCGTCCTGGGCCGACAAGAAGGTCACCATGATGACCACCGAGCGCTGGCTGGCCCTGCCCGCGCTCAAGGCGCTCGGCTACTCGCTCAACACCGACAAGGACGACGAGATCGCGAAGGTCAAGGAGCTCCTCCTCGCGCAGAAGCCCCACCTGCTCACCTACGACGACACCACGTTCGGCGAGAAGCTGAAGTCCGGCGAGGCCGTCATGGTCGAGGCGTGGGACGGCTGGTGCCCCACCACGGACCCGAAGAACAACATCAAGTTCGTGGTGCCGAAGGAGGGCAGCGACCTCTGGGTGGACACCATGGTGATCATGAAGTCCTCCAAGAACAAGGAGGCCGCGCACGCCCTGATCAACTACATCCTCGACCCCGAGATCCACAGCTGGGCCGCCGAGAACATCAACTACAAGGTCCCGAACAAGGCCGCCATGGAGCGGGTCACGATCCCCAAGGGCTCGCTGCTGGGCATCAAGCCCGCCGAGCTGCTCAACGGTGAGTCGATCATCGACCTGGGCCAGGCGTCGACCAAGTACACGCGCCTGTCGACCGAAGTCACGGCCCAGCAGTAATTGCGGTGAAGTCAGAGGTCAAGGCCCGGCCGGTGTCCCGTTGGTGGGGACGCCGGCTGGGTGCGTTCGTTTTCCTGTCACCCGGTGTCACCTACCTGATCGTGCTGCTGCTGGTGCCGCTGGCGCTGGTGCTCAGCAACACGGTGTTCCGGCGCGGCCGCTTCGGCGGCGTCGTCTACGAGTTCACCACCGAGAACTTCCAGCGCCTGGTCGACCCGCTCTACCTGGGCGTGGTGGTCGTCTCGCTGAAGCTCGCGGCGCTGACGACGCTCGTCGCGCTGCTGATCGGCTATCCGACGGCGTACGTGATCGCGCAGCTCCCGCGCAAGTGGAAGACGGTGGCGCTGGTCGCCATCGTGCTGCCGTTCTGGACCAACTTCATCATCCGCGTGTACGCGTGGATCATCCTGCTCAGCGGTCCCGGCGTGGTCAACTCGCTGCTGGGCACGCACATGGAACTGCTGTACAAGCAGGGCACGATCGTCGCCGGGCTGCTCTACTCGTACCTGCCGCTGATGGTGCTGCCGCTGTACTCCGCGATCGAGCGGCTGGACCCGCAGCTCAGGGAGGCCTCGGCCAACCTGGGAGCGTCGGGGTTCACGACCTTCAGGAAGGTCACGCTGCCGTTGACGGTGCCCGGCGTGCTGACCGGTTGCCTGTTCGTCTTCGTGCCGAGCTTCGGCAACTTCGTCATCCCGGAGATCCTCGGCGGCAGCAAGTCGATCATGGTGGGCAACCTGATCCGCGACCAGTTCCTGAAGGCGCGCGACTGGCCCTTCGGCGCGACGCTCGCGCTGGCGCTCATCGCGGTGCTGATCGTGCTGCTCCTCCTGCAGGCATGGGCGGCCCGCCGTGCGTAGATCCAGGTTCTTGTACGTCCCGTTCTGGGCCACGTACGTCTTCCTCTACCTGCCGATCGTCGTGCTGGTCGTCATGTCGTTCAACTCCGGCAGGTCGGCGTACACGTACGAGGGCTTCAGCCTCAAGTGGTACGGCGAGCTGGCCCGCGACGAACGCGTCAGGGACGGCCTGGTCAACACGCTGATCGTGGCCGCGGGCTCCACGGTGATCGCCACCGTGCTGGGCACGCTGCTGGCCGTCGGGCTGGCCAGGCACAGCAGGTCGAAGCTGCTGGACGCCATCGCGCTCATGCCGGCCGTGCTGCCCGACCTGGTGATCGCGATCGGCCTGCTGCTGTTCTACGGCCTGATCGCGCTCACGCTCGGCCTGTACTCGACGGTGCTCGCGCACGGCCTGTTCTCGATGTCGTTCGTGGCCGCGGTGGTGCGCACGAGGCTCGCCAACGCCGACACCTCGCTGGAGGAGGCCTCGCGCGACCTCGGCGCCGGGCCGGTGGAGACGTTCGTCAGGATCACGCTGCCGCAGCTCGCGCCGGGCATCATCGCGGGCGCGCTGCTCGCGTTCACGCTGTCGCTGGACGAGTTCGTGATCGCGTACTTCACGATCGGCAACAGCGAGCAGACGCTGCCGATCGTCATCTACTCAATGATCCGTTTCGGGGTCACCCCCAAGATCAACGCGCTGGCCGCGATCCTGCTCCTCGTGAGCTTCACGGCGGTGATCGCCGGGCAGCGTATGACGAAGATCGGTGAAGCTCGTGCTCAAGATTGATGGCATCACCCGCAGGTTCGGTGAGGTCACCGCGCTCGACAACGTGTCGCTGGAGATCGGCCAGGGCGAGTTCTTCGCCCTGCTCGGGCCGTCCGGCTGCGGCAAGACCACGCTGCTGCGCATCATCGCCGGGTTCGAGACGCCCGACGCGGGCACGGTGACCCTCGACGGCGAGGACCTGCTGTCCAAGCAGCCGAACCGGCGGCCGATCAGCCTCATGTTCCAGTCGTACGCGCTGTTCCCCCACATGACCGTGGCCAAGAACGTCGCCTACGGCCTCGAACGGGAGGGGCTGCCCCGCCAGGAGGTCAAGCAGCGCGTCGGCGAGGTGCTGGAGACCGTCGGGCTCTCGGCGCACGCCGGCCGCAAACCCGCCCAGCTCTCCGGCGGGCAGCGGCAGCGGGTCGCGCTGGCCCGTTCCATCGTCAAGCGCCCCCGCCTGCTGCTGCTCGACGAGCCGCTGTCGGCCCTGGACAAGAAGGTCCGCGCCGACATGCAGCTGGAGCTGAAGCGGCTGCAGCACGAGGTCGGCATCACGTTCGTGGTCGTCACGCACGACCAGGAGGAGGCCATGTCGCTGGCTGACCGCATCGCGGTCTTCGACAGTGGCAGCGTGCGCCAGGTGGACGAGCCGGTCGCGCTCTACGAGCGGCCCCGCACGCCGTTCGTGGCCGACTTCGTGGGGGCCAACAACCTCTTCCACGGCACGGCGAGCGGGCTCGACGGGATCAAGACCGACGACTTCGGCATGCTGGCCGGCACCCCGCTGGAGGAGCTGGAGGCGGGCGCCAAGGCGCTGCTGGCGGTCCGGCCGGAGAAGCTGGAGCTGGCCGGCGAGAGCGCCGCCCGCGGCCTGAAGGGCAGCGTCCTGGACGTCAGCTTCTACGGCGGCGTGTCGCACATCTCCGTGGACGTGCCGGGCCGCGCCAAGCCGGTGCTCGTCGCCGTGCAGGGGGCGAGCTCGGTGGAGGTGGGCGCCAAGGTCAAGGTGCGCTGGAAGGCCGAGGACGCGGTCATCATGGCGGTCGATGCATGATGTCAGCGGGTCAGGTCGTTGCCCGTCGCCGTGCGCGCGTACGACAGGATCAGCTCGGCCGCCTCCTCCGGGCCGATGACCGGGTGCCTGGCCGTGATGCGGTAGCCGTACGCGTCCTCCAGGGCCACCAGGTTGCGCGCGATCGTCACCGAGTCGGTGCTCAGCCTGAACACCCCGAGGGCGGCCCCCGTGTCCAGGATCGCCTGGTACATCGAGACCTGGCGGTCGTAGAGCGAGGTGAGCAGCACGCCGTAGACCCGGTTGCGGCCCGCGGCCCCGCCGAGCTCGTTGAGCAGGCGCACGTCGGGGTCGAGCGGCCCGGTCGGCAGCCCCGACCTGACCGTGACGACCAGCTTCTCGGCCGGGTCGGTGAGCGTGGCGAGCTGGCGCAGGCGCTGCTCGTAGAAGCGCTCCATGCCCGCGTGCTGCGCCTCGACCAGCAACTCGCTGAGGTCGGGGTAGTGGTAGAGCACCGCGCCGGAGGTGAGCCCGGCCTCCTCGGCGACGTGCGAGAGCTGCACGCCGTCGACGCCGTGGCGGATGATGGCCCTGCGCGCGGCCTCGATCAAGTCGATGCGCCGGTCGCCACGGCTCTTGCGCTGGGCCACTCGCACCATCCTCACTCGTTTGCCCGCCGTTCAGTTAGCCGTGACCATAGTGCCCGCTACTTGACCTCAACGCTAGACGAGTTCTTGAATTCCTCTTCAAATTGATGAGTTTCCCCCGGAGTTGAGATGTCGCTCACCATTCTGTTCATGCCTGAAAGCGCATACGGCCCGACCAACAACTGCATCGGCATCGGCGACATCCTCCGCCGCCGCGGCCACCGCGTCGTCTTCGCGGCCGAGGCGTCGTGGAAGGGCAAGCTCGAGGCGCTGGGCTTCGAGGAGGACCTCGTGGACCTCGCCCCGCCGCCGGAGAACGCCGAGGAGCAGGACCCCGGCCAGTTCTGGAAGGACTTCATCCGCGAGACCGCGCCCGAATACCGCAAGAGCACGCAGGAGCAGCTCGAGACCGTCACCAAGCCCATCTGGGTCGAGCTGATCGACGGCGTGAAGTACTGCGAGCCGCAGCTCAAGGCCATCATCGAGCGGGTGAACCCCGACGTGATCGTCGAGGACAACGTGATCACGTTCCCGGCGCTGCTCACCGCGGGCAAGAAGTTCGTCCGCATCGTCTCCTGCAACCCGCTCGAGGTGCGCGGCGAGAACATCGCGCCGGTCTTCTCCGGCCTGCCCGCCGACGACCGCTCCGAGTGGGAGGCGTTCCGCGCCGAGTACGACCGCACCCACCGCGAGGTCTGGAGCGCCTTCAACGAGTGGTGCGTCGAGCAGGGCACCGCGCCGCTGCCCGACCTCGACTTCATCCACGAGGGCGACCTGAACCTCTACGTCTACCCGGAGGCCCTCGACTACACCGACGCCCGCCCGCTCGGCCCTTCCTGGCACCGGCTCGACTCCTCGGTGCGCGAGACGGACGACGACTTCGCGCTGCCCTTCCAGCGCAACGACGAGGGATCCCTGGTCTACTTCTCGCTCGGCTCGCTCGGCTCGTCCGACGTGGAGCTGATGCAGCGGGTGATCGACGTCCTGGCCACCACGCCGCACCAGTACATCGTCTCCAAGGGTCCGCTGCACGAGGAGATCAAGCTGGCCGACAACATGTGGGGCGCGGAGTTCCTCCCGCAGACTAAGATCATCCCACTGTGTGACCTGGTGATCACCCACGGCGGCAACAACACGACCACGGAGGCGATGCACTTCGGCAAGCCGATGATCCTGCTGCCGCTCTTCTGGGACCAGTACGACAACGCCCAGAGGGTCGACGAACTCGGCTATGGTGTCAGGCTCTCCACCTACACCTTCACGGACGAGGACCTGAAGGGGGCGGTCGAGCGGCTGCTCGGGGACACCGAGCTGCGTGCCCGCCTCGCCGCCACCGGCGAGGAGATCCGCCGTCGCGACGGCCTGCGCAAGGCCGCCGACCTCATCGAGCAACTTGGCGAGTGACATGCGTGAACTGATCAACCCCGCCACCGGGCTGCCGTGTGCCGAAATTTCGGACACGCCGGTGGAGGGAGTGGCGGCGGCCGTACGGACGGCTCGGGCCGCCTACGAGGAGTGGTCGCAGGCCACCCCGGCCGACCGCGCCCGGCTGCTGCTGCGGGTGGCCGACCTGGTGGAGGCCGACGCCGAGGAGCTGACCAGGCTCGAGGTGGAGGAGACGGGCAAGCCGGCGGCGGTGTTCAGGGACGGCGAGCTGCCGTTCGCCATCGACAACCTGCGCTTCTTCGCCGGGGCCGCACGTTCCCTCGAGGGCTCCGGCGCCGGGGTGTTCAGCGCGGGCTACACCTCGGTCCTGCTGCGCCGCCCCGTCGGGGTGGTGGGGTCGATCGCGCCGTGGAACTTCCCGTTCGTCATGGCCGTCTGGAAGATCGGCCCGGCGGTGGCCGCCGGCAACGCCGTGGTGATCAAGCCGGCGCCGCAGACGCCGCGCACGACGCTGCGGCTGGCGGAGCTGTTCGCCAAGGCGGGCGCGCCCGACGGGCTCGTGCAGGCGGTCACCGGGGACGCGGAGGTCGGCCAGGCGCTGGTCACCGACCCGGGCGTGGACATGGTGAGCGTCACCGGCTCCACCGAGACCGGCCGGGCCGTGATGACCGGGGCCGCGACCACGCTCAAGCGGGTGCACCTCGAGCTCGGCGGCAAGGCGCCCGCGCTGGTCTTCGGGGACGCCGACCTGGCGGAGATGGCCCGCGGCGTGGCCCTGGGGGCGACGTACAACACCGGGCAGGACTGCACGGCCGCCACCCGCGTGTACATCGCCCGCGAGATCTACGCGGACGCGCTGGAGGCCCTGCGGGCAACTCTTGCCGAAATAACCGTCGGTGACCCCTGGGACCCGGCCACGGACATCGGCCCGCTGATCTCCGCCGCGCACCGGGAGCGGGTGCACGGGTTCGTCTCCAGGGCCGACGGGCGCGTGCTGCACGGCGGCGCCCCGATCGGGGGCTCCGGATTTTTCTACCCGCCCACGCTCGTGGCCGATGTCGCTCAGGACAGCGAGATCGTGCAAGGAGAGCTTTTCGGACCGGTGCTCGTGGCGCTACCGTTCGACGGCGAGGACGAAGCGGTCAAATTCGCCAACGACACCCGGTACGGTTTGGCGTCGTCGGTGTGGTCGCGCGACGTCGCCAGGGCCATGCGCGTGTCGCACCGGCTCGATGTGGGCGTGACCTGGGTGAACGACCATCTGCCCATCGCCAGCGAGGCGCCGCACGGCGGAGTGAAGGGCAGTGGGTTCGGCAAGGACATGAGCCAGGAAGCAGTGCAGGAGTACTCGGTGACGCGGCACCTGATGGTGAAGCACGCGGCTCCGGCAGAGCGGGATTCGTTCCGGCCCGCCTGAAACGTGGACGGCGTTATGTTGCCCAAAGTGACCAATTGGGCGCATGTGATGGGGTATGTTCGGTTGGCCGATCTGGTACGGGTTGTGTTCCAATTACCCAGCCGGACAGAATCCCATGCGCCACACGCGTGTCTGATTTTTCGAGCACGTACCGGCGAGAGGTAGCGAGAGTCAGTGAGGACGAAAGACCCCAGGCACACGAGGTCAGGGGAGTACACAGGCGGACGTTTCCGGCTGGGGAACTGGCGTGTGCGCTCAAGGCTGGTCGCGCTGATCCTCATCCCCACGGTCGTGGGTGTGCTGCTCGCCGGCGTGCAGCTGGCCGACGCCATCGGCACCAGCGCCCAGTACCGCCGGCTCACCCAGGTCGCCGAGCTGGTGCAGCGCATCGGCGCGCTCAACCACGAGCTCGGCAAGGAGCGCACGCTCACCGCGTGGTACGTCGCCGACCGCAGCAGAGGCCAGCGCCTCGTCCAGCTCAAGACGCAGCGGCAGGCCACTGACGCGGCCAAGAAGCAGGTGCTCAGCGCGGCCAAGTCCATCGACGCCACGCACTCCTCCCGCGTCCGCCAGGGCGTCGAGAACATGCGCCGCTGGCTCGACGGCCTCGACAGCCTGCGCGACTCCATGGTCTCGAACGTGCCGCCGCGCGCCTCCGTCAGCACGTACAGCACGATGATCGGCATCTTCTCCGCGATCCAGGGAGACCTGGGTGACGGCGTCGGCGACGACGCCCTCCAGCGTGACGTGGCCGCGCTCGGCTCGCTGCAGCGGATGAAGGAGGAGATCTCGCGCCAGCAGGTCATCCTGATCGTGGCGCTCGTCGAGCGCCAGCTGGACAGCGATGACCTGTCGGACTTCCTGGGCTCCTGGAACAAGCAGCAGGCCGAGCTGGCCTCCTTCGAGCAGGAGGCCGACCCGAAGGACCTGAAGACGTACCGGCAGCTCGTCCGGGGCCCCGAGATCGACCTCGCCGACGCCATGCGCCAGCGCGCGCTCGCGCAGGTGCGCGCGTACAACCGGATCAAGGACCTCGACGTCACCACCCACCGTGACCTGAGCAACTGGTTCGACAGCACCAGCCTGTCCGGCAACGCCATGCGCAAGGTCGAGGACGGCCTGACCACCAAGATCGTGACCAGGACCCGCGACCTGAGTGACACCGAGCAGCGCAACGCGATCATCTCCGGCGCGATGATCCTGGTCCTGCTGCTCCTCGTCCTGATCTTCACCACCCGCGTGGCCGGCTCGCTGGTCCGCCCGCTGCGCCGGCTGCGGGCCGAGGCGCTCCAGGTCGCCACGACCCGGCTGCCCGAGACCGTCCGCGTGCTGCGCGAGTCCGGTGACGGCGCGCACGTGCCCGAGGTGCCGTCGGTCGGCGTCAACAGCCGCGACGAGATCGGTGAAGTGGCGCGGGCGTTCGACGAGGTCCACCGCGAGGCGATCCGGCTGGCCGGCGACGAGGCCAAGCTGCGCGCCAACGTCAACTCGATGTTCGTCAACCTCTCCCGCCGCAGCCAGACGCTGGTCGAGCGGCAGCTGCAGCTCATCGAGGGCCTGGAGCAGGGTGAGGAGGACGAGCAGCGGCTCGCGAACCTGTTCAGGCTCGACCACCTGGCCACCCGCATGCGCCGCAACAGCGAGAACCTCCTGGTCCTCGCCGGCCAGGAGGCCGCGCGCAAGTGGAGCGAGCCGGTGCCGCTGGTCGACATCGCCCGCGCCTCGCTGTCCGAGGTCGAGAACTACGAGCGGGTCCAGATCCAGATCCCGTCCGGCACGCTGATCGTCGGCCCGGCCGTCACCGACGCCGTCCACCTGCTCGCCGAGCTGATCGAGAACGCCATCTCGTTCTCGCCCCGCGAGAGCAAGGTCACGGTCACCAGCACGCCCGCCGAGGGCGGCGTGCTCGTGTCGATCAACGACCTGGGCATCGGCATGAGCCCCGAGGAGCTGTCGGAGGCCAACTGGCGCCTGGCGAACCCGCCCGTCGTGGACGTGTCGGTGTCGCGGCGCATGGGCCTGTTCGTGGTCGGCCGCCTGGCCCTGCGGCACGGCATCCGCGTGCAGCTCAGCCAGCGGGAGACCGGCGGGCTGAGCGCGCTGGTCATGCTGCCCGACATGCTGATCAGCAGTGGGCTCGGCGTCCCGCAGCAGGGCGGCCAGTACGAGGCGTTCACCGACTTCGACCCGAGCATGTTCGGGCAGCCGTCGCAGAACGGGTCCCACCCGTCCGACGGTCCCGAGCAGGTGGTGGACACCCAGTGGCCGGGGTCGCTGCCGGTGCCGGGCAGCGCGGGCTGGACCTCGTTCGGCGAGCAGTCCGAGCCGTACAACGAGCGGCCGGTCGGGGATCGCCCGTTCGAGCAGCCCTTCAGCGAGCCGCAGCCGTCCTTCGGTGACCAGCCGGCTTTCGGCGAGCGGCCCGCCTTCGGTGAGCAGCCGTCCTTCGGTGAGCAGCCGTCCTTCGGTGAGCGGCAGTCGCCTTTCGCCGACCAGCCGCAGGGGGCGCAGGGTGGCGACCAGCCGCGCTGGCCGTCCTTCGCCGAGGAGACGCCGCCGCCGGCCCAGCCGCCATTCGAGGAGCCGCGCTGGCCGTCGTTCTCCGAGGGGACGCCGCAGCCCGCCGTGGAGCAGCCGTTCGCGGAGAACCGGTGGCCGTCCTTCGCGGAGCAGCCGCCGCCCCTGCAGGACGACGAGCCGCGCTGGCCGTCGTTCGCCACCGAGCCGCCGAAGCAGCCGCAGGAGGAGCCGCGGTGGTCGTCGTTCGCCGACCCGCTGCCGCGCAGGTCGCTGTTCGAGGCGGAGGAGCAGCCGCGCAGGCAGCCCGCCGACGACTACCGCTCGCCGTTCGCGGATGAGCCCAAGCCCGCCGACCCGTTCGAGCAGAACGGGCACTCCGAGTTCGACAGGTTCGGCCCCGGCGCCTACTCCTCGCAGGACATGACCGGGCCGCTCCCCGTGGTGCGCAGCTCGCCCATGGAGGACCAGGGCGACGAGTTCCTGCCGATCTTCTCGTCGGTCGGGTCCGACTGGTTCCGCCGGCCCGATCCCGAGGTGCTGCGCGACCGTGTCGAGCCGCCGTCCGGGATGGAGGCGGAGCCCGACATCACGGCCGTGCATCCGGCCGTGCCGGCGGAGGCGGCCCCTCCCACGTCCAGCGGGCTGCCCCGGCGCACGCCGGGCGCGTCCGGGGCGGGCGCGACCTGGTCGTCGCCCGCGGACTCCGGCTTCCAGGCCGCACAGGCCGCCGCGCAGCCCTCGCAGAGCGGCACGACGCCCTCGGGCCTGCCGCGTCGCGTCCCCAAGGCCAACCTGGTGCCCGGTACGGCCAGCCTCGCGGAACCCCAGGCTCCGTCCCCGGCGCCGCAGATCTCGCCCGAGCGGCTGCGTAGCCGGCTCTCCAGCTTCCAGCAGGGTGTCCGGCAAGGCCGAGCGTTCACCCGCGGAGAAGAGAATGAGGAGGACAAATGAGAGAAATGAGCCAGGGAGCGCGCGGCATAAGCTGGTTGATCACGGACTTCGTGAACAACGTGCCGGGTGTCGCGCACACGGTCGTGGTGTCGTCCGACGGCTTGCCGCTGGCCTTCTCTGAGGGTTTTCCCAAGGACCGGGCCGACCAGCTCGCCGCGGTGGCCTCGGGTGTGATCAGTTTGACCCAAGGCGCCGCGCGGGTTTTCGAGGGCGGTATGGTGACGCAGACCGTTATCGAGATGCAGCGCGGGCTCTTGATGATCATGTCCATCAGCGATGGCTCCTGCTTGGCCGTCCTGGCCGCTCCCGACTGTGACATGGGGTTGGTGGCGTACCAGATGACCTTGCTGGTCGAGCGGGCCGGTCAGGTGTTGACCCCGGCCGTACGCGCCGAACTGCAAGCGGCCCGCCCCCGCTAGCGGGGCGGTGACAGGAGAACATGGTGTCAGGTCAGGGTTGGGCTGGTGATAGCACTCCGCCGCATCCGGCGGCTCCCCGTCCGCAGAAGCCGAGCTCCCTGGTACGGCCCTATGCCGTGACCGGGGGGCGCACCGCGCCGCGGATGAAGTTCGCCATGGAGGCATTGGTGTCCTCCGTGACGTCGGAATACCAAGACATTTCCCTACTTAGTCCGGAGTATCAGGCGATCATCCAGCTGACCCGCAACGTCCGGTCGGTTGCCGAGATCTCCGCCCTTTTACGGCAGCCCCTTGGCGTGGTCCGGGTGCTGATTGCCGACATGGCGTCGGAGGGCCTGATCCGCGTGCACCAGCCTGCGCTGGACGCCGGAAAGCCGGACCTGAACTTGCTCGAAAGGGTGCTCAGTGGACTTCGCAGGCTCTAGCCCCGGCCTAACCTCGACGAAGATCGTCGTGGCCGGGGGCTTCGGCGTGGGGAAGACGACGTTCGTTGGTGCGGTCTCGGAGATCCTGCCGCTCACCACCGAAGCGGTCATGACGGACGCTTCGGCACACGTGGACGACGTCTCCCTCACGCCCAACAAGACGACCACGACCGTGGCCATGGACTTCGGCCGGGTCTCGCTCGACCGTGATCTGATCCTGTACCTGTTCGGCACGCCCGGACAGCACCGGTTCTGGTTCATGTGGGACGACCTGGTGCGGGGTGCGATCGGCGCGGTCGTGCTCGTGGACACGCGCCGTCTCGCCGACAGCTTCCCGGCGATCGACTACTTCGAAGAGGCGAAGCTGCCGTTCGTGATCGGCATCAACGGCTGGGACGGGCAGTTCGCGCACGCGGAGGAGGAGATCCGCGAGGCTCTGTCGATCGGCGGCCACATCCCGATCGTCCGCCTGGACGCCAGGCAGCGGGAGTCGGTGAAGGCCACCTTGATCACTCTGGTGGAACACGCCCTGACCCGCCACATGCACACCCCGGTGTAGCCTTCCCGGCGGCGACGCAGGCTCTCGGCGGCCCCCCACGTACCTGTGGTGGGCCGCCTTTCGCTTCGGCGGGGGGCCGGTCGTCAGAGGGTCTTGACGGTGCCGCCGTCGATGACGTGGTCGGCGCCGGTGATGTTGGCGGCGACGTCCGACAGCAGGAACGCGATGAGGGCGGCCACCTCCCTGGGCTCGGTGATCCGGCCGGTGGTGATGCCGAACGCCTGCGGGATCTGCTCGAGGAACGCGCCGTGCTCGGCCCCGGCGAGCGCGGCGACCTTGCCGCCGAAACCGTCCGGGTCCTCCCAGATGGCGGTACGCACGACGCCGGGCGAGACGGTGTTGACCCGCACCCCCTGCGGCCCGAACTCCTCGGCGAGGGACTTGCCGAGCGCGGCCAGCGCGGCCTTGGCGGCGCTGTAGGCGACGGGGCCGGCGGCCGGGAGCCTGGAGTTGATGGACGAGACGTTGACCACCGATCCGCGCCGCTCGATCAGGCTGGGCAGGGCGGCCCGGGTGACGCGGACGGTGCTGAGCAGGTTGATGTCGAAGATGGCGGCCCATTCGGCGTCGCCGGTGTCGAGGAATCCGACAGGCTCGACGGCGTCGCCGGCCCCGACGTTGTTCACCAGCAGGTCGATGCCGCCCAGCTGGGCGAACGCCGTCTCCATGAGGGTCGCGACGCCGTCCGCGGTGCTCAGGTCGGCCGACACCGCGACGGCGCCCGACTTCTCCAGCTCCGGGGTGACGGTGCGGGCGGCGCCGACCACGCGTACTCCCTCGGCGACGAGGGTCTGTACGGTGGCCAGCCCGATGCCCCGGCTGGCGCCGGTCACGACGGCGGTCTTGGCGTGCAGGTTGAGCTCCATGAGGTGCTCCAATTCTTGAACTATAGGTACAAAAAATAGGCATGGTGAACGCCCTGGCCTGGCAGGCGAGGGTTCAGAGGGAGTCGATCACCGCATCGATCACCCTGTCGAGGCGTTCCGGCCCGTCGGCGACGCGCGCGATCAGGCGCATGCCGACGACGGTGTTCAGCAGCAGGCTCCCGATCGCGTGGGCGTCCCGGTCCGCGGCGATCTCTCCGGCGCGCTGGCCCTCTTCGATCAGCGCGCGGAAGGCGTCCTCGGTGCGGTCGAGCATGCGCCGTACGAGCTGGGCCGCGCTCTCGTCGGCCCGCCCCAGCTCCGCCGCCGTGTTCACGGCCAGGCAGCCGCGCCGGTCGGGGTCGGCCAGGTCCATCTCGGCCAGGAGGCGCAGCGCCCCGCGCAGCCGGTCTTTCGTGGGCCCCGGCTCTCCCAGCAGCTCGATCAGCGCCGCCGCCTGGCTGTCGCGGTAGCGGCTCAGCGCCGCCTCGAACAGGGCGTGCTTGCTGCCGAAGGTGTTGTAGAGGCTGCCCTTGCCGATGCCGAGCGCGTCGACCAGGTCCTGCGGCGTGGTGCCGGCGTAGCCCTTACGCCAGAACACGTCCATGGCCCGGTCGACGGCCACGTCCGGATCGAACTGCTTCGGCCTTCCCATGTCCACGACCGTAGCACTTTCTGGACCTCAGGGTCAAAAACCTGTGACGGACCCCCGGCCCGCGATCTCTTGACCTTTGTCAGGCCGGTCGGTCATGATCAACCGCGAACTCCCGCCGAAAGGTGATCACGTGCGATTAATCGCAGGCACAGCCACGACCGTGGCCGCCGTCCTGACCGCCGTCCTCCTCGTTCCCCAGCCCGCCTCCGCGGCCGCCCAGCTCATCGGGAACGGCACTTTCACCAGTTCCACCTCCCCCTGGTCCGCGATCGGCCAGACCACGGTCGCGGCCGAGTCCGGTCGCCTGCGGGCGGACGTGAAGGCCGTCGTCGCCAACCCCTGGGACGCCATGGTGGCCTCGCCCACCACCGCCGCGCTGAACCCGGGCAAGAGCTACACCCTCTCCTTCGACGCCTACTCCACCGTCGCCTTCAAGGCCCGAGCGACGGTGCAGTACACGGCCACGCCCAGCAGCAACCAGTCGCTGGCCGCGGACGTGCAGCTGACCACCGCGAGCAAGCGCTACAGCATCCCGTTCACGGCCGCGACCGCCGCCAGCACGGCCGCGGAGGTGACGTTCCAGCTCGGCGGGTCCGGCGCCAAGCCCGTGGTCCGGTTCGACAACGTGTCGCTGATGGAGACGCAGACGACGCGGCCGACCGCCCTGTACGTGTCCAGCCAGTCGAACCCGGCCAAGTGGGCCGCCGCCAACCTGGGCACGGACGAGGCCAGGGCCAAGGCCATCCAGGCGAGCATCGGCAGCAAGCCGATCTTCGAGTGGTTCGGCGGCTGGTTCGGTGACCTCACCCAGGCCGTCGACACCTATGTGGGCGCGGCGCAGGCCCAGGACAAGCTGCCGATGCTGGTCGCGTACAACATCCCGAACCGGGACGCGTGTGCGAACCAGTCGGGCGGCGGCGCGGGCGACGCGGCCGGCTACCACAACTGGATCACCGAGTTCGCCAAGGCCATCGGCACGAGGCACGCGATCGTCGTGCTGGAGCCCGACGCGGTCGCCGCCGCCGAATGCGTGAAGAAGATCAACAAGGAGCCCGAGGACCAGTACCGGATGCTGCTGGACGCCACCCAGGTGCTGAAGGCCCAGGCGCCCAACGCGTGGGTCTACCTGGACGCGGCCAACGCCACCTGGCATGCGCCCGACGTCATGGCGCCGCTGCTGGTCAAGTCCGGCATCGCCAACACCCGCGGCTTCTCCGTGAACGTGTCGAACTACTTCACCACCGCCGACTCCGAGGCGTACTCGGTCGCGCTCAACGGCTACCTGTCGGGCTCGGTGGGCGCCAAGAAGTACGTGATAGACACCAGCCGCAACGGCAACGGCCCCTACTCGGACAGCACCCCGGAGGACAACTGGTGCAACCCGCCGGGGCGCAAGCTCGGCACCCCTCCGGTCAAGCAGTCGAGTGGCGCAGAGTACCTCTTCTGGGTCAAGGTGCCCGGCGACTCCGACGGCCAGTGCGGCATCTCCGACAAGACGGCCGGGACGTTCGATCCCGACCTGGCGATGGCCCTGATCAACGGCTGACGCACGCTCCGACGGCCGGGCCCGCGCCAGGGCCCGGCCGTTCGCTCACACGCGCTGGAGCAGGAGGGAGACGAAGCCGAGCGCCCCTCGGTAGCCGTTGAGCCACATCTCCCGGTGCTCCCGGGCGACGGCGAGGGCCTGCTCGCCGTCCGGGCCCGGGTTGGCGGCGGCCCATCGGGCCAGTGTGCCCGTCCAGGACCATTCGTACTCGTCCCACTCGGCCAGGGTGCTCACGTGGGCGTAGACGGTCAGCCAGCCCCCGGACTCGGCGGCGGCCGCCGTGCCCGCCAGGTCGGGGTACTCCCCGATCTCCGCCGCGATCTCCGGGGCCGGGGTGCGCTCCCAGAAACCCTCCCCGACCAGCGCCAGCCCGCCTGGCCTGACGAACTTCGCGACCGTTTCCATCGTGCCCGCCAACCCCTCGAAGGCGTGGGTCGCGCCCACGCAGAGCACCAGGTCGTACGGCTCCGAGGCGGAGAACTCGGCGGCGGGCATCCGGTGCAGCGCCAGCCGGTCGGACAGGCCACGGGCGGCGGCCGACTTCTCCGCTGCCGACAGGGCCGACGGCGAGATGTCCACCCCGTCCGCGACCGCGGACGGGACCAGCTCCAGCGCCCGGAGCGACCATTCGCCCTCGCCGCACCCCAGGTCGAGGATGCGCGCCCGCTCCGGCAGCGCCGCCCGGCGCAGCAGGCGGTCGAGGTTGCCCGCCGTGATGGGCGCGGCGATCGGGTGGTCACGATGGGCGATGGCGCTGATCAGGTCTCTGTCCATGCCGTCCATCATTTCGGCGGGCGCAACCGGTTTATCGGTCGTGGCGGGCCAGGAGCGCGCGGGCCGTGGCGGCCATGGCCTCGTCGACCATCTCGCCCTCGAACGTCACCGCCCCCGCCCCGCCGGCCTGGGCCGCCTCCACGGCCGCGATCAGCCGGGCGCAACGGGCCAGTTCGTCGGCGGTAGGGGAGAACACCTCGTTGATGACGGGGATGTGGGAGGGATGGATCGCCATCATGCCCTCGTACCCGAGCGAGCGGTTCTGCTCGGCGAAGGCACGCAGCCCCTCCAGGTCGCCGATGCCGGTCCACAGGCCCGCGACCGGGTTGGGCGTCCCCGCCGCGCGTACGTCCAGGAGCACCCGGGAACGCAGGCCCAGCGTGCTCTCCAGGCTCCACCGGTAGCCGACGGCACGGGCCACGTCGCCCCCGGGCGCGGTCACGGCGCCGAGGTAGGCGACGCGGGCGGCCGCCCCGGCGATCTCGTACGCCCCGCGCAGCGCGGAGGCCGTCTCCAGCAGCGGCACCAGGGCGATGCGCCCCGGCGGCAGGCCGTGCTCGCGCTCGCACCAGCCGAGCAGCCGGTCCGCGAGCCGTACGTCGCCGGGACCGGCCACCTTGGGCAGCACGATCCCGGCCAGCCTCTCGTGCGCGACGGCACGCAGCTCCTCGGCCCCGGCCCAGCCGTCCAGCGGATTGACGCGGACGAACAGGGCCATGCGCCCGTCGAACCCGGCCACCGCCGCGGCCACCCGGCGGCGCGCCTCGGCCTTGCCGCCGGCCGGGACCGCGTCCTCGAGATCGAGTATCGCCGCGTCCGCCCCGGCCGCCTCCGCCTTGGCCAGCCAGTCCGTCCGGGTGCCCGGGACGAAGAGCAGGGAACGGAGGGGGAGCCGTTCAGATGACACCTTGCTTCTCCAGGTCGGCCAGCTCGTCCTCGCCGAGCCCGAGCCAGTCGTGGTAGACGAGGCGGTTGTCCTGGCCGAGCCTGGGGCCGGTGCGCCAGACCTTCCCGGGGCGGCGGTGGAAGTGCGGGATGACGCCCTGCATGCGTACCGGACCGAGGTCGGCGTCCTCGACGGTGATGACGTCGCCGCGCTCGGCGTAGACGGGGTCGGCGACGATGTCGGCGGCGGTGAACACCCGCGAGGCCACCACCTCGGCGCGGGCGAACTCCTCCAGGCACTCGCCCGTGGTCCGCGCGGCCACCCATTCCCGCAGGCCCTCGTCCAGGATCTGCCGGCCCGCGTGCTGCTGTGCCGAGGTGGCGAAGTCCTCCTCCGGCAGGCCGAGCAGTCGGGCCACGTTGCGTACGGAACGGAGGGTCGCGGACGTCACCGTGATCCACTCGCCGTCCCGGGAGCGGTAGGTGTTGATCACCGCGGCGGGCGCGACGGCGAGCTGGTTGCCCGCCCGTCCGGGCACCGCGCCGAGCTGGTCGTATGTGATGATCTGCCACTCGATCAGCCGGTACAGGGGCTCGAAGAGGGCCAGGTCGATCCACTCGCCGTCGAACTCGGGGTCTGCGGCCCGGCGGTGGAGCGCGGCGAGCACGGCGTACGCGCCCATCAGCCCCGTGACCGCGTCCCCGTGCGAGAACCCGGTGTGCACGGGAGGCCCGTCGGGGAACCCGGTCAGGTGCACCACTCCGCTCCTGGCCTCGCCCATCTTGCCGAAGCCCGGCTCGTCCGCGCGCGAGGAGGTCGCCCCGAACCCGGAGATCTGCAGCAGGACCGCCGAGGGGTTGATCCGGTGCACGGCCTCCCAGTCCAGCTCCCACTCGCGCAGCCGGCCGGCCCGCAGGGTCACGATCACGACGTCAGCCCAGGCGACGAGCCGGTGGGCGATCTCCCGTCCGGCCGCGTGGTGCAGGTCGAGGGTGACCGAACGCTTGTTGCGCCCGGCGACCTTGAACCACAGGGGCACGCCGTCCCGTACGGGACCCATCGCGCGAGCGGCGTCGCCGGCGCCCGGGGCCTCCACGTGCACCACGTCCGCGCCCTGGTCGGCGAGCATGGAGCCGGCCATCGGCCCGGCCACCACGTGCGCGAACTCCACCACCTTCAGGCCGCGCAACTGCCCTGTACCTGTCACCTGTGCTCCTTCGCCTCCCGATCACGACTGCGGTCGTTTCATCCTGCCGAGGCGGTGAAATGCGTGTCCAGCACAAGAAAACCATCATTCAATGCGCTTTCCACATAAATCCACATAAATTTGCGGGTTGTTGGGTGCGGCGTCAGTCGCGGTTCCAGGAGACGCCTGTGGGCAGGTCGCGCAGTTCGCGGCGGAACGTGTCGAGCAGGTCGAGGAACGCGCTCGTCGCCAGCGGCAGCGTGCGGCGGGCGCGGACGACGACGTCCAGGCGGCGGTCCACGACGGGCTCGGTGAGCGGCCGGTACGCCAGAGACCCCGACCCCATCAGCGGCAGCACCAGGGCGGGCATCGCCGAGACCCCGAGCCCGGCCGTGACGAGCCCGCCCACCGTCGCCACGCTCCCCGCCTCCGCCGCGACCGTCACAGAGGCCCCGGCCTGGGCGAACGCCGCGTCCGTGAGCCGCCGCACGCTCGACTCCGGCCCGACGGCGAGGAAGGGCTCCCGTGCCAGCTCCTCCCACGTGACGGACTCCTGCGAGGCGAGCGGATGGCGCTCGGGCAGCACGGCGTGGAAGCGGTCCCTGATCAGCGGCCGGTGCTCGAGCTGCTCGGGCGCGGCGCCGACCGTGGAGATGGCGAAGTCCGCGTCCCCCGACAGGACCCGGCCGAGCACCACCTGCTCCAGGCCGTCCATGATCCGCAACGTCACCATGGGCCGCCGCCCGCGGAAGTCGGAGATCACCCGGGGCAGCAGCACCGCGGCCACCGACGGCAGAGTGGCCACCGCCACCACGCCGGACTCGCCGAGCAGGTAGCGCTCCAGCTCCTTCATGCCCGACCGGTGCGCGGACACGATCTGCTCGGCCACCCGCAGCGTCTCCACCCCGGCCGCCGTCAGCTGCACGTTACGGGTGTCGCGCTCCAGCAGCTGCGCGCCGAGCAGCCGCTCCAGCTCCGCCACCGCGCGGCTGAGCGACGACTGTGACACGTGCATCTCGGCCGCCGCCGCGGTGAAGCTCGCCGCCCTGGCCACGGCGGCGTACGCGGCCAGCAGCCGCAGGTTCGCCTCCATGGCGGTGAGCATAGACCCAACTGTTGCGCAGATCGCATGGATAAATGTTGCTTTGATGCTGGACCTGCGATTTAGTCGCTCGGAAACTCTTCCGTAACACTCCGGCACATCACCCCCCGTGAGCCGGGCAAGGAAGAAGGCGAACTTCGATGCTGGCAGCCCTGGGATTCACCACGATCGTTCTGTTCCTGCTGCTCACCATGACCAAGCGCGTATCGGTCCTGATCGCCCTGGTGCTGATCCCGGTCCTGACCGCGCTGGCCGGGGGCTTCGGCGGCGAGCTGGGCAAGATGATCCTCGACGGGCTGGGCAAGGTCGCGCCGACCGGCATCATGATCGCGTTCGCGGTCCTGTACTTCAGCCTGATGATCGACGCGGGCCTCTTCGATCCGCTCATCCGCGGCATCCTGCGGGTGGCCAAGGGCGACCCGCTGCGCATCGCGGTCGGCACCGCCGTGCTCACCATGTGCGTCGCACTCGACGGAGACGGCGCGTCGACGTTCCTCATCACGGTCTCGGCGCTGCTGCCGGTCTACCGGCGGCTCGGCATGAGCCCGCTGGTGCTGTCGGGCGTGGTCTGCCTGGGCGCCGGGGTCATGAACCTCATCCCCTGGGGCGGCCCCACCGCACGCGCGATGGCGGCGCTGAAGCTGGACAGCTCCCAGGTCTTCACCCCGGTGCTGCCCGCGATGGCGGCGGGCATCGTGTGGGTGCTGGTGGCGTCGTACCTGATCGGGCTCAGGGAACGCCGCCGCCTCGGCACGCTGCCGCCCGCCGACGTGCCCGAGGAGCATCTGGTCGGCGAGGGCCCCGGCACCCAGCGGGCGCCCGTACACCCGGCCCTGACCGTCTTCAACCTGGTCCTCACCCTCGCCCTGCTGGCCGGGCTCGTGCTGCAGGTGATGCCGCTGCCGGTGCTGTTCGTGGTCGGGTTCGCGATCGCGCTGCTGGTCAACCACCCGACCTGGGAACGCCAGCAGGAGCTCCTGGAGCGGCACGGCAAGAGCGTCGTCCTGGTCACCACCATGATCTTCGCGGCCGGGGTGTTCACCGGCATCCTCACCGGAACCAAGATGATCAGCCAGATGGCGTCCGCGTTCGTCGGCGTCATCCCCGACTCGCTCGGCGGGCACCTGCCCGTGCTCGTGGCCATCACCGGCATGCCGCTCAGCCTGGTCTTCACCCCCGACGCCTACTACTTCGGCGTGCTCCCGGTGCTCGCCGAGACCGTCAGCGGCTTCGGCGGCTCGCCCGCCGAGGTCGCCAGGGCCGCCATCCTCGGCCAGATGACCACCGGGTTCCCGCTCAGCCCGCTCACCGCCTCCACGTTCATCCTGGTCGGGATGAGCGGCGTGCAGCTGGGGGAGCACCAGCGCTTCATCTTCAAGTGGGCCTTCGCCTCCACGCTCGTCATGACCGCGGTCGCGCTGCTCACCGGCGCCTTCTCCCTCTGAACCACAGCGTCTCGTAGAGGATCGCACGTGAGACCCATCAAGATCATGGCTGCTCTGTCGGCCGCCTTCGCCCTGACCTGTGCCCCCGCCCCCGTCTCCGCCACGACCGACGCGCCGCTCCCGCCTGACCCCTTCTTCTCGTACGACCGCCCCGCCGAGTACGGCGTCCACCGGGAACGCGTCACCGTACCCCTGCGCGACGGCAGCCACCTGGCCTGCGACCTGCACCGCCCCGCCGCCCCTGACGGGACGCCCGCCCCCGGCCGCTTCCCCGGCATCGTCTACGACTACAACGCCTACAACCAGCTGGAGGCCCAGGGCCGGGCCGCCGCGTACTTCGTCACCAGGGGCTACGTAGCGGCCGTCTGCAATGCCAGGGGATCGGGCGACTCGCCCGGCCACCTCGACCCGTTCAGCCCGCAGGAGCAGCGCGACAACTACGACCTCATCGAATGGCTGGCCGGCCGGCCCTGGTCCACGGGCCGCATCGGGCAGACGGGCGTCAGCTACGGCGGCCACTCGTCCCTCCTGGTCGCCGTCAACAAGCCGCCCCACCTGGCCGCCGTCATCCCCGTGGACGGCATCAGCGACTGGTACGAGAACACGATCTACCGGGGCGGCATCTATTCCGCCAGGATCCGCGACTGGCAGCGCGCCACCGCCCCCGACACGCTCGTGACCTACGCCCAGCACCCGCTCTATGACGACTTCTGGCGCGGGCGCAGCGTCAAGTCCCGCTGGCAGGACCTCGACGTCCCCGTCCTGGAGATCGCCGGCTGGTACGACCGGTACCGCCAGGGCATGGTCGAGAACTTCCAGGCGCGCGAGCGCAACGTCTGGCTGGTGTCCGGCCCATGGGTGCACGGCTGGCCGGCCGGGCAGCCCGCCGACATCGGCAACGGCGCTTATCTCGCCTGGTGGGACCGCTGGCTGGCCCGCCGCCCAGGCGCGCCGCTGCCCGCGGCCAAGGTGACCTCGTACGAGGTGCCGGGCACGGGCTGGCGGCAGTTCGGCAGCTGGCCGCCCGCCGGGACGCGGCAGGTCCGCCTGGGCCTGTCCGCCGACGGCACCCTCTCGGCCACCCCCGGGGCCTCGGCGACCCGTACGTTCGAGGTCAACACCGAGCCGGTCGCCGGCGGGCCGGGGCAGCGGCTGGAGTTCGCGACGGTGCCGTTCCAGCGCGACCTGGTCCTCGCCGGTGACGTCCGGGCAAAGGTACGGGCCTCGTTCACCGCCACCGACGGCAATCTCGCGGTCGTGGTGCAGGACGTCGCGCCCGACGGCAGCGCCACCCGCATCACCCAGGGCTGGCTGAAGGCGAGCCACCGCTTCGGCCACGACCGCGCCGTGCCGGTGCGCCCGGGCAAGACGTACGACCTGGAGATCCGCACCTGGCCCACCCACTACCGCGTCGCGGCCGGGCACAGCCTCCGCGTCACGGTGTCCAGCGACGACTACCCGGAGATCGACTCGGACGCACCGGCGGGCCAGGTGTCGCTGAGGCTCGGCCACGGGGGCTCGACCATCCGGCTGACCACGCTCTGACCTGTCCCTGTCCCTGTCCCTGTCCCTGTCGCGCCGGGCTCGGCATGCGGGCCCGGCGCGACGGTGATGGGTCCGGGAGCGCTGATGCCGCTGGGGTAGGATCGGCGCATGGTAAATGGCACCCTGTTTCTCTGATCACGCACTCGTGAGAAGGCGCAGTGCCGCTGGAGCATGTCGGCTCCAGTGGCGGCTCGGCCGCGCCTGAGTCCGGCCGTAGCCCGCGTTCTCTCACCGCGTCGACCGTCAATCGGCATCAGCAGAGAAACGAGTGCATCACCATGGCTTCCGGTTTCCTTTCGGAGCACACCGCCGTCCTGAACACCCTCGACCCCGACGCCCCCGCCCTGGACGATCTCGAACCGCTGCGCGGCGTCATCGAGGACGCCCGCGTCGTGGGCATCGGCGAGGGCGCCCATTTCGTCCACGAGTTCACCCTCGCCCGCGCACGGCTGCTGCGCTTCCTCGTCGAACGCTGCGCCTTCACCCACGTGGCGCTCGAACTCGGATCCGCCCAGGCCGCCGACGTCAATCCCTGGCTCGCCGGCGAGGGTGACGAGTCCGACCTGCACCGCCTGAGCGGCCCCCTCACCCTCGGCATCTTCGGAGAGCTGCTGCGCTGGCTGCGCCGCTACAACGCGAGCAGGCCGCGTCCCGTCCAGATCGTCGGGATCGACCTCCCCAACACCCTCACGCTCCTGCCGGACCTCGATCCGGTCGCCGACTACCTGCGGCTGGTCGATCCGGACATCGCGGACCTGGTGGCGGGCGTCCTGAGCGCGGCCGGCGAGATCACCGGCGGCTCGGCCGCCGTGTCGGGGCCCCGGTGGGGGAGCCTCGACCCGGCGTTCCAGGACTCCCTCACGGCGGGCCTGGCCCGGCTGTCGACGCGCCTCAGCGCGCTGGAGCCGATCTACGTCTCCCGCAGCGACCAGCACCGCTACGACGCCGCCCGCCGGCACCTCGACGCGGCCTGCCATACCGACTACATGCTGCGCGCCATGAACGACCTGTTCTCCGGCCGGGGAGCGACGGGCGACACGTCGGCTCGCGACCACTACATGGCCGCGTCCGTACAGTGGCACCTCGCACGGGCGGACGCCGGCGCCCGAATGGTGCTGGTGGCCCATAACAGCCACATCCAGAAGACCCCCGTCACCTTCGACGGCTACCTGGCCGGCCTGCCGATGGGCCACTACCTCGCCAGAGACCTCGGCCGGCAGTACCGCGCCGTGGCGCTGACCCACACGGCCGGCCAGGTGCCGGAGATGAGCGTCACCGCCGGGGACTCTCCGGTGGGATTCACGGTCGCCCCCGTCACCCTGGACGCCCCGCCTCCCGGAAGCGTGGAGAGGGCACTCGCCGACGCCGGGCTCGGCGGGGCGGTCACCCTCACCGATCTCCGTTCGAGCACGTCGCTCGATCGCATCCGATCGCAGAGCGCCTACGTGGACACGCCGCTTCATGAGGCGTTCGACGCGGTCATGAGCGCGCCCACCGCGACGACCGACCCCACCGTGAACTTCTAGGGGTGCGGTAAGAAACATGTCATGAGCCCGAAACGCCGATTGGCGAAGGCGCTGTACGGCACCTCCGCCAATCGGCGCGAGGAGCTGGAGATGACCGTCTTGTGCCGGCGCATCCTGCAGCACGTCCAGCCGTACGGCGAGGTACGGCTGGACGTGGCCAAGCGTCTGCCGCTCGGCGACGAGGCACGACCCGCCACCTCAGGGCAGATCGACGTTGCCTGGTGCACACGGACGCGGCTACATCTGCCCCGGTTCAACCGCTGGAGCCGGGGCGGTGGTGAGTCAGTCGTTCGCCGCAGGGACCTTCGGCTCTTCGTCAGTCCAGCCAGATTCCACTACGGCGCTCCAACCGGCCGGCCGGAGATCCGTGCAGCCTTGCTTGCCGACCGACCTGCCAACGGACAGCAGGCGCCCGGTGTCCTTGTCGAACAGAACTTGCGACTCAGTGCCGTAGGCGGGCTCGCACCGTCGCAGCGCGACCCCGACCGCGTCACGACCCAGCGGGTCCCGCACGTCACCGAGGGAACGAACCTCGGGCAGATCGGCCATCAGCCGAAACAGCGCAGCCCTGACCCTCGACGGAACAGGCAGTTCGAGCAGCAACTCGGCCGCCTGATCGAAAAGGATCTCCTCCCTTTTCTGGTCACTCATCGCGCCAGGGCCCTGCCACTGGATCAGCACCTTCTTCAGGGCCTCGGGCTCGGTGGGCAGGTGCTCGATCTCGGCGACGGAGACCGCCTTGCCGTTGACGTTGGGCCACCTCGATCCCGGCTCGGCGAAGTCGTTCAACCGCGCAGCGTAGGGCGTCTTGCCCGTCTCAACACGCACTGCCCGGTTGCCGCGGGCGCAGGTGAAATGAGCCTGGTCTGAGCTGAACTCATCCTTCTTGGGTGGCTGTGCCCCCTTGACAGCCTCCACCCGGGTCCAGGAGTGAACGAGCCACCAGCTCGGGTCCTTGGGCGATCGCGCCGCCCACGTCTCGTCCCGGCATACACCCTGAGATTGCCTTTCGCCGAGCAGCAGGCCGCCCGAGTTGACACCCTGGGTGTGCCAGTACCGGCCCGCGCCAGTCGGCGCCTTCATGGTCTGCTCCGCAGCGGCGAGCAGCAGACCGCGCGCGGCGGGATCGGCGGACGGGTTGCCGGCACCGGCGAGTACCAGGGTCGAGGCTACCGCGAGCCCCGCTGCGGCCACTCCCACTGCCCATCCCAGGCCAATACGGCGGCGGCGGGGTACTGCCAGGACCTTGGACGGCCGCGTGCCCGCGCCGGCGATGATCCGCTCGAGCCGCTCCGAGTCGTCCGCCGGGTTGAGCGAGGCGGGACGAGCGTCGGCGAGCACCTTCATCACGTCGGTCTTCTTCATCGGGATGACTCCTTTGCCGATGCCAGCGATCTGGAGGGATTGGTGACCGTGCCGGGCTCCGTGGCCATCGCGCGCTCCAACCTGCGCCGGGCTCGGTGCAACCGGACGAAGAGCGTGGCGGTCGAGCACCCGACGACTTTCGCCGCGTTTGCGGCCCGGAGGCCGTGCCAGGCGACCAGCGTGAGCAGTTCACGATCTTCGTCGGAGAGCGTGGCGAGTGCCCGCAGAACAGCGATCCTCTCGGTTACCGACTCTGCGATGTCGCCCGCCGTCACCTCCTCGGCCGTGGTCCACGCTGCCAGCTCGCTCTCCAGCGACTGACGCCGTGCTTCCGCGCGGTAGGACTCGCGCAGGATGTTGCGCGCAACGCCGAGCAGCCACGGGAGCGCCTCGCCCGGCACATCGTCGATCCGCCGCCACGCGACACCGAATGTCTCGCTCGCCACCTCCTCCGCCAATTGCCGCCCTGCGCGGCTGACCGCGTATGCGTACACGCTCGAATAGCAAGAGCTGTACAGGGCGGTGAACCGGTCCCGAGGACCAGGTTCGGTCATGCGTCCCTCCCTTCCTCTAAATGCGCCATCACGAGGGAAGTGAGCGAACCGCACCAGTTCTTACAGGCCGAGGGGAATGTGTGTTGCCTGCCCCGTGTCTCCCGCGTCTTGTACTCGCCCCACCCGAAGGAGCGACAGATCCTCGTTCGACTCCTCCGGGTGGGCAGCGCCGCAGTCCTCCCTCTACGCCGAAGCCGGCTTGTCTGGGACCGAGGTGGCGGTAGATCGTGGCGCGGCTGACGCCAAGTCGGCCGGCGATCTGCTGGACGGTGTAGCGGTGCTTGCCGTCATCGCCCTTCATTTCGTACGGCGCGCGGGCCATCTCCACGCCGTGGGCGTCCTGGGCCGGTGGACGCCCGCCGACGCGGCTGGAACTGTAGGCGGCCGGACGGCGGGGAGGTATCGATGCCCTGCTTGAGCACCAGGAGGTCGACCTCGCGTTCGCGGAACTGCGCCGGCAGGTCCAGCAGGTGGCGCAGCGAGCGGGCGGCGCGCAGGTCATCAGCCATGATCGTGAAGTCGAACATCGAGAACGAGACTGCGCTTGCAGGGTGTCTCAGGGATGATCGGTTTCGCACAAGATCACGGCGCCGTCAGCGAGATCCAATGCATCGGTAGTCGTGATGGCGACCTGGACAGAGCCGGTCGCTTGGAGCTTATGACAGGCTTCTTACCGGCACCCCTTCAAGCGAAGAAAGCAGATCATGGATATCACAAGCGCCGTCGTCACCGGCGCCGCCGGCGGGATCGGCAGAGCCCTCGCCGGCCGTCTCCGCGCGACCGGCGCGCGAGTCGTACTCGCCGACATCGACGCCGCGGCCCTCGGCGGAGCCGCGGCCGAGTTGGAAGCCGACGCCGTCCGGACCGACGTCTCCGACGCCGCGCAGATGGAGGCCCTCGCCGCCGCTGTTCCGGACGTCGACCTG
This sequence comes from Nonomuraea sp. NPDC050786, assembly GCF_040654115.1. NCBI lineage: Bacteria > Bacillati > Actinomycetota > Actinomycetes > Streptosporangiales > Streptosporangiaceae > Nonomuraea > Nonomuraea sp. NPDC050786. The sequence continues at coordinate 21,176 of NZ_JBFAHJ010000041.1, read as the reverse complement.
GTGTGCCTGAACGCGGGCATCGTCGGCCGGGACCTGGGCGCGCCGTGGGAGGTGGGCCCCGAGGACTGGGAGCGGGTGTTCGCGGTGAACGTCGGCGGCGTCGTCAACGGGTTGCGCGCCTTCGTCCCACGGCTGCTCGCGGCCGGCCGGCCCGCGCACATCCTGATCACCGCGTCCCTGGCGGGGCTCGTCACGTTCCCCGCAGGCGGCGCGTACGCGGCCTCCAAGCACGCCGTCGTCGCCATCGCCGAGCAGGCCGCCCTCGCGCTGGCGGACACGCCGGTCGGCGTGACGGTGCTCTGCCCGGCCCTGGTCCGCACCGGCATGTCACCCGAAGGCGAGGACCCCGCGACCATCGCCGAGCAGGCTCTCGCGGCCGTGCGGGCGGGGACCTTCGCCGTGGTGCCGGACGGCTGGGCCGCCGGGATCACGCGCCGCGGCCAATGGCTGGCGACCGGAGCTCAGCCGGAGCCGCCGGCCGTGGACGCGGGGCCCTGACGTCCTTGTGACGGCTCGCCCGTTCGCCCCGAGGGCATCCCCGGGAGAACGGGCGGGCGTTCAGCGCTTGCGTGCCAACGTGACGCCGTCCCGGACGGGCAGCATCACGCACTCCAGCCGGTCGTCACGGACGATCGCCTCGTTCACATCGCGCATCGCCCTGGGATTTTCCTCCTGGAAGGCCGGGTCGAGCACTCTGCCGCCGAGGAACACGTTGTCGAGGACGAGCAGGCCGCCGGGGCTGAGCCGCGGGACGACCTCCTCGTAGTAGGCGGGGTAGTTGACCTTGTCGGCGTCGATGAAGGCGAAGTCGTAGGCGGGCTCCGCGGGCAGCGCGCGCAGCGTTTCGAGCGCCGGGCCGATCCTGAGGTCGATGCGATCGGCCACTCCCGCACGCTCCCAGAAGGTCCTGGCGATGGCCGTCCATTCGGTGCTCACGTCGCAGGCGAGCAACCGGCCGTCGGCGGGCAGCGCGCGGGCGATGCACAGGGACGAGTATCCGGTGAACACGCCGATCTCGATCGCGCGGCGCGCGCCGGACAGGCGTACCAGCATGCTCAGCAGGGCGCCCTCGTCGGCCGAGATCTGCATCCCGGCGGCGTGGCCGGTCGCCTCTTGTGTCGTGGCGGCCAGTTCCTGCAGCAGTTCGTCGGCTGGGGTGCAGTGCGTGAGCAGGTACTCCTCGATGCTCGGGTCGACGATCCGAAGGGCGTCCCCGGCCACGGGCTCCGTCCAGTCGACCTTGAGCTCCTCCTGGGTGGCGAAGCGCAGGAGGTGGCGGGTGATGACGTCCTGGACGCCGGCCAGGGCGTCGGTGTCCGCTGCGGCGGCGGTCAGGACCAGCTCGTCTCCCGCGGAGGCGAGCGTGCAGGTGCCGTGGCCGAAGGCGATGGTGCCCCGGCCGTGGCCGGTGAGCTCGGCGGCGGCCTTGTGGCCCATGTGTAAGATCAGCTGCTTGACGTAACGCTCAGGGCGAGAGGTTGCTACGTGTGCCATGGAAAGGGGCATGCGAGGACCCTTCTTCATCAGAAGTGTCGAGAATCCTCGACACTTGTCCGCCGGGACAGTCTGCGTTCGCCGGTTGCCGTTTGTCAAAGCGTCGAAGAATCTAGACACTTGAGACATGGGAGACGATCAGGAACCTCTGGTGCTGCGCACGTCCGCGCACTTCAAGGCGCTGGGGCATCCCTTGCGTCATCGCATGGTGAACGTGCTGCGTCAGCGTCCCGCCACGATGAGCGAGCTGACGGCGACACTCCAGTCGACCAAGGGCACGATCGGCTACCACCTGCGGGTCCTGCGCGAGGCCGGTCTCGTCCGCCTGGCCGGCACGCGGCACGTGCGCGGCGGCACCGAGCAGCGCTTCGAGCTCGTGAGCAAGACCTTCAAGCTGGACGAGCAGGCCGGCGCGGGAGCCGAGTTCCTGATCGGCGCCGCTCTGGCAGAGATGCTGCCCGACCGCCCCGGGCACCCCGAGCACACCATGTTGCGGCACTTCTGGCTCACTCCTGACGAGGCCCGCGCCCTGGCCGGCCGGCTCGACACGTTCGCCCTCGACAACCCCACAGCCGCCGGCCGGGGTGCCGACGCCGAGGCCGAGCCGTACGGGCTGCTCCTCAGCTTCTACCGGGCCGACACCCCCGCCTTGCCGCCTGAGTGATCGGAGTGGCTCAGGATGCGGACTGGGTCTCGGCGCGCGGCGTCTGCCGGGTCAGGATGCCGGTCGCGCGGTCGAGCAGTTCGCAGAAGGCGGCGTGTTCGTCGGCGGTGAACGCGTCGGTGAGTGCGCGTTCCAGCACGATGACCTCCTGGTAGGCGTGGTCCAGCAGGCGCCGGCCCTGCTCGGTGGGTGTGGCGATCATGACCTTGGCGTGGACCGTGGAGGGCTCGCGGGCGATGAGCTCCTTGTTCTGCAGGCCGGTGAGGACGGTGGCCATGGTCTGCTGGGTGACGCCGCAGGCGCGGGCGAGCTGGGCGCCGGACATGCCGCCCTCGCGCGCCAGCGTCAGCAGCACCGTGTACTGCGTCATGGTGAGCCCGTAACCGCGCAGCACCGCTTCATGGTGGCCCATCAGAGCCTGCTCGGTACGCCTGATGCGGGTGCACAGGTACTCCTCGACCGGGATCTCGGCCATCATCCTCCACCACTCTCGCAGCAAACTGTATTGACTCAGCATGCTGATACTCATTACGGTCGCTTCAGTATCAGGTTACTGAGTCAGCTCAGGAGGCTGCAATCATGAAGGCTGTTGTGCTCGACACCGACGACCAGCTCCGTCTCGCCGATCTCGACGAGCCCACCCCCGGTCCCGGCCAGGTCGCCATCGCCGTCGCCTATGCCGGGATCCAGTACGGCGACGTGCTGGTCCGCAGCGGCCACTTCCAGGTGCCGCGGCCGTTCGTCCCCGGGTTCGAGGCCGCAGGGCAGATCGTCGCGGTCGGCGAGGGAGTGGATCCGGCCCGGGTCGGCGCACAGGTCACCGCGCTGACCGGCGGCGGCGCCTACGCGGAAGTGGCCCTCGCGCCCTCAGTGCTCACCTTCGACGCGGCAGGCATCGACCCGCGCGTCGCGGCTGGCTTCGGCTGGGTCACGCCCACCGCCTACGACCTGATCAACACCGTCACCCGCGTGCGGCCCGGGGAGAGCGTGCTGATCCACGCCGCCGCCGGTGGTGTCGGCACCCTGGCCGTGCAGTTCGCCAAGGTCGCCGGAGCGGGCCGGGTCGTCGGTGTGGTCGGCAACACCGAGCGGGCGACGTACGCCGCCTCGTTCGACTTCGACCAGGTGCTGGTGCGCGAGAAGTTTCCCGACGCACTGGACGGCGAGCGGTTCGACGTGATCCTCGACCCCATCGGGGGACCCGCGCGCCTTGCCAACCTGGAACGCCTCGCCCCGCACGGGCGGCTTGTCGTCTACGGCGACATCGCCGGCTTCGAACCCGTCCAGGTCTCCGCCAACGACCTGCTCATGCAGGGCAAGTCCCTGCTGACCTACAACAGCAACCTGCTCAGCCAGACCCACCCCGAGCGCCTGGCCGACAGCGCCCGCCGGGCACTCGAGGCCGTCGCCGAGGGCCAGGTCCGCATCGACATCACCGCCGAGTACGAACCGGCCGACCTCGACACCGCCGTCCAGAACCTCGCCGGCGGCGCCACCCGAGGCAAGAGCATCGTGCGCATCGCCTGACCACCACAGGATATGTACGAGCGTACATACCATAGGTACACTCGTACATATGGTGCCCGATATGGATGACCGCTCCATGCGTGAACGGATGCTCGCCGGCGATCCGTACCTCGCCGTCGACCCGGAGTTGGCGGAGCTCATGCTGCGGGCGGCGGACCTGATGGAGGCGTACAACGCGACCTCGGCCCGCGACCCGGGGGAGCGCCGCCGGCTTCTCGCCGAACTGCTCGGCGCGATCGGCGAGGGCGCCGAGATCCGGCCGCCGCTGCGGGTTGACTACGGCAGCAACCTCCACATCGGCGCCCGCTCCTTCGCCAACTTCGGCCTCGTCGCGCTCGACGTCGCGCCGATCACCATCGGCGACGACGTGCAGATCGGCACGAACGTGCAGCTGCTGACGCCGACCCATCCGATCGATCCGGAGCTGCGCCGGGCCAAGTGGGAAGCCGCCCGGCCGATCACCGTCGGCGACAACGTGTGGCTGGGCAGCGGGGCGATCGTCCTGGCCGGGGTCACCATCGGGGAGAACACCGTGGTCGGCGCCGGCGCGGTGGTCACCCGCGACCTGCCGCCGAACGTGGTCGCGGTGGGCAACCCGGCCCGAGTGATCCGCGCCATCGAGCCGGGCCCGGCATGACTGACCCCGCCCCGCCACGCTCCTCCGTCCCGAGGCGGCCACGCCGGCACGACCCTGGTCGGCGGGACAGGCTGATCGACGCCGCCCTGACCGTGATCGCCGAGCGCGGCGTGGCCGCCACGACGCACCGGGAGATCGCCCGCGTGGCCGACGTGCCCCTCGGCTCCATGACGTACCACTTCACCTCGCTGGAAGAGGTGCTCGCCGAGGCGTTCACCCGGCACGCCGACTCCGTGGCCCGCGTCTTCGACGAACGCCTGGGCGCCGCCCGCGATCGCGACGAGGCGACGGAGGCCGTCATCGCGCTGGTGGCCGACGACCTGCTCGGCTCCCAGCACGACCTCGTCCTGTCCGTGGAGCTGTACGTGGCCGCCGCGCGGAACCCGGCCCTGCGGGCCGTCACCCAAGCTTGGATGGCACGCAGCCGGCAGGCCCTGGAGCGCCACTTCGACGCCACCACCGCCCGCGAGCTGGACGCGCTCATCGAAGGGCTCGTGCTCCACAGCGCCCTGTCGACCGACCCGATGACGTCCGACCAGATCCGCCACGCCATCCACCGCTTCCTGCACTGACCTGATGTCCCGCCCCGTACCCACCGGTTCCTGCATTGACCTGATGCCGCGCCCCTCATCCACCGGTTCCTGCACTGACCTGTCGGACTGCCGCTGCCCCCGGTTCCTGCTCTGACCTGACGTCCCGCCCCTCATCCACCCTTCCGTCACTCTGATCGGAACGCCGATGTCCGCCGCCCCGCTCACCCTGTCCACCCGCCAGGCGCGCCTGGCCCGCGCCGCCGTCGCCGCGCTGTTCCTCACCAACGGCGCCGTGTTCTTCAACATCGTCCCGCGCTACCCGCAGATCAAGGCCGAGCTCGGCGTGAACAACGCCGTCTTCGGCACCGCGCTGGCCGGCTGCTCGATCGGCGCGTTGCTGGCCGGGCTGCTCGCCGGCGCCGCCATCCGCCGCTTCGGCTCCGCCCGCGTGGCGGCGTTCGGCATCGTCCTGACCTCCGTCGTGACCCTGGCCATCCCCTTCGTGCCGAACTGGATCGCCTTCGGCGGCGCGCTGTTCGTCGTGGGCGCGCTCGACGCGGTCGTCGACGTCGCGCAGAACGCCCACGGCCTGCGCGTCCAACGGCTCTACCGGCGCTCGATCCTCAACTCACTGCACGGCGTGTGGAGCATCGGCGCCGTCCTGGGCGGCCTGATGGGTTCGGCCGCCGCCGGTCTCCGCCTGCCTCTCGCGGTCCATCTCGGGATCTCCGCGACGCTGTTCAGCATCGTCGCCCTCGTCGCCTACCGGTTCCTGCTGCCCGGCCCGGAAGATGCCGAGCGCCCTGTCGAAGCCCAGGATCTGGCCGCCGCCGCCCCCGACGGCCACCCGCCCGCCTCGCTGGCCTCGCCCGCCTCCGCTGCTTCGCCCGCCTCCGCTGCTTCGCCCGCCTCCGCTGCTTCGCCGGCCTCCGCTGCTTCGCCGACCTCGACCTCGCCGACCTCGCCGACCTCGACAGCCTCGCCCGCCCCGCACGCGGGCCGCCGCTCGTTCACCGGCCCGGCCGTGCGGATGCTTGCCGCGCTCGGCGTGCTGGCCGCGTGCGGCGCGCTGGTCGAGGACGCCGGCGCGTCCTGGGGCGCGCTCTACCTCAGCGGCCTGCACGCCGACGCGGCCACCGCCGGCCTGGCCGTCGTGGTCTTCCAGATCGCCATGACCGTCGGCCGCCTCACCGGCGACCGCGTCGTGGACCGCTTCGGCCAGCGCACGGTGGCCCGGGCGGGAGGCGTCCTGGCCGCCGCCGGCATGGGCGCCGCGCTGGCCGCGCCCTCCGTCGCCACCGCGCTGGCCGGCTTCGCCCTGGCCGGGCTCGGGTTCGCCACCCTGGTCCCGGCTGCCATGCACACTGCCGACGAACTCCCCGGCCTGCCCCCCGGCACCGGCCTGACCATCGTCAGCTGGCTGCTGCGTGGCGGATTCCTGCTCTCCCCGCTCCTGGTCGGGTTCGTCGCCGACCTCAGCAGCCTGCGTGTGGGTCTGCTCTCCGTCGTCCTGGCCGGCACCGTCACCATCGTCCTCGCCCGCGTCCTGGTCAACCGCACCCAGGACGCCGCTTAGTGGTCCGGCCCGCAAGTTTCCGGACGCGGATGACCTGCCGAGAGGGGGCGGTGCGAGAGCAGGCCGGCTTCTCGAGCCGACGCCGTTCGGACGTGGTCAACACGATCTGGTCCTGAGGCCGTCGCGTGGTCAGGTGATGGTGCAGAGGATGCGTTCCAGGACGTCGGCGATGGTGCGGTGCGGTGCGGGTGTCAGGGTCGCGCTGCGCCAGGCGACGAAGCCGTCGGGGCGGATGAGGAGGGCGCCTGATGCGGTGATGCCGTGCGCTCGGGTGATCTGGGCGTCGGGGCCGGTGATGTCGGTGCCGATGCGGACGGTGCTGAGCGCGATTCCGCGCTGGTCGGCCTGTTCGCTCGCGGCTTTGACCCAGTCGTCGCCGTCAGGTCCGGCCAGGAGGACGAAGCCGTCGCCGTACAGGTCGAGTGTGGATCTCTCGTGTGAGCCGCGCCGGACCGGCAGGTGCGGGGCGCGTGTGCCGGGCCGGCCCCTGAGCTGAGTAGGTGCAATCGCCGGGGCGTCGTCAGAGGGTGCGTCGAGGATCGCCGCCGATCGGTACCGGTATCCGAAGATCACGGTGGGGGCCGGGTCGAGATTCTGCGGTGGGCTGTCGGTGCCGCGGTATCCGGTGCGCTGGTGCGCCCGGGCCAGGGCCTGGTCCAGCGTGTACGAGGCGACCGGGTGCCGTTCGGCGTGGTAGGTGTCCAACAGTCCGTGACCGGCCTGACCATGGTGGACAGCGGCGAGCTTCCACGCCAGGTTGTGGGCGTCCTGGACTCCGGTGTTCGCGCCGAAACCGCCTGTGGGAGGCACGACGTGCGCGGCGTCACCCGCGAGGAAGACGCGCCGGTGACGGAAGCGCTCGGCGACCTGGGCGCCGATCACGAACGGTACCGCGATCTCGTCGGTGCCCGGGATCTGGGGCAGCAGCCTCACCTTCACCCGGGAATCGCCCAGTGCGGCGGCGATCAGCTCTCTGCATCGCTCAGGGGGATAGTCGGCGAGGGTCTCCCCATGCTCGGGGAGGTATCTGGTGGCCAGGGACCAGCGGCCCTCGCCGGCCGGCGCCAGTACGGTGCCGGGAGACGGGCGGTCGAGGTAGCACACGTTGAACCGGCGCCCGTTCAGCAGATCGCCCAGATCGGCCTCGAACATGAGGCTGATGACCTGGGCCAGTGTGCCGGGCCCGTGCACGGGGATTCCGCACTGCCGGCGGATCGGGCTGCTGGATCCGTCGGCCGCGATGAGATGGTCCGCGCGGATGACGGACTCGACGCCTTGGCCGTCGCGCACTGTGGCGGTGACACCGGCCGGGTCCTGATCGAGGCCGACCAGGCGCGTCCCGAACCGTATGTCGGCTCCCAGCTCGATCGCGCGCCTGCGCAGCACCTCCTCGACCCGGTCCTGGTGCACCGGCTGTGCGGCGCAGGGGCTCAGCGCCGACATGGCGTCGAGCGCTCCCGGTTCGAACCACTGGAAGTCCGGGTCGGACAGCGTGGTGGCCCGCATGCCCGGTGTGGAGGGATCGTCGCTGCCCAGCCCGGCCGCCGCGATGACGGCGTCCTCCACCCCCAGCTGACGGAAGATTTCGACGGTGCGCGGGTTGAAGCCGCGCGCGCGAGGATGGATCAGCGCGGCACGGTGCTTCTCCACCAGCACGCACGGAACGCCGTACCGAGCCAGTAACGCGGCCGCCGACAGCCCGACCACGCTTCCGCCCACGACGAGAACGGCCGTCTGGTCCTGCGTCGGCCGGTCCCCGCGCGTCCCCGATCCGCTGCCGGTCTCGATGCTCATGTCAACGTCCTTTCGGGCCAAGTCAGTCGTTGTTCACGCAGGTCGTCGGCGAAGGCGCGCAGCCAGTCGCATTCGGAACGGCGTAGCGCCTGCGCGTAGGCGTCCTCGGACAGGAAGACCGCCTCGACGCCGCGCTCCTTCGCCGCGCCGATGGCCGCGTCGGACGCATCGATCTCCTCCTGGAGGAGCCGGGCCCGCCGCATCACCAGGTCGGCGACCTCGGCTCGCGGTAGCGCGTACATGAACATCAGCGCGCTCATGAACGCGGTCCGGTCGTGTGCCGGATCGCCGAGAACCTCGCGTAGCCATTCGAGCAGGCGCTGCTCGCCGGCCGAAGTGAGGTGGTAGACCGTCCGCTCCGGCCGGGCGCTGTCCCGGATGGTCGCGCCGGCTTCCACCAATCCTGCGGAGGCGAGGCGGCGCAGCGCGTCGTACAGCGAGGCGTTCTTGATCTCCAGCACCCTGTCGTGACCTCGTTCGCGCATCGCCACACGCATGTCGTACGTGTGCCTGGGCCGCTCGGCGAGCAGGCCCAGCACGGCGATGGTCATCGGCGTGCGCAGCACACGCGCAGGCATCGCGCCTCCTAGACGAATTCGTATAGTCGAATTCGACTATACACCGGGCCTGGCGGAGGTGATCACATTCGGGCGAGCGCTCAAACGGATCGGACGATCCCGGAAAGTTCTGAAAAAAAATCCGGGAGGCGTGTCGGATCGGGGCGGTGGTGTTCGTAGCAGGGGTGAGGCCGCCACAAGGCGGCGCGCGACCACCTTTCCGCAAGGAGACACCATGACTGCCACCTACACCTTCGACATCTTCTCCACGCTCGACGGCTTCGCCAACCACAACGGCGACTGGGGCGGTTACTGGAGCAAGCAGGGCCCCGAATTCCTCGCCTACCGCGCCGCCGCCTACCGCGACCCGCTGCGCATGGTGCTCGGGGCCACGACCTACTCCTCGAACGCGCCGTTCCTCAAGGCAGGCTTCGACCGCAGCCTGTTCGACGAGTGGATCACGCGCATGTTCGACTCCCCGGTCACGGTGCTCTCCAGCCGGCTGACCGAGCCGCTCGAGTGGCCGGGCACGACCATCGAGTCCGGCGATCCTGTCGAGGTGGTCACGCGCCTCAAGGCCGAATCCGACGTGCCGCTGCGCTCCCACGGCAGCCTGACGCTCAACCGGGCGCTGCTGAACGCCGGCCTGATCGACGCCATCGAGGTGACGGTCTTCCCCGTGATCTCCGGGGCGACCGGCGTGGACCGGATCTTCGACGGTGTGGACGACTTCGACCTCGAGCTGCTCGAGGCCCGGACCTTCGACGGCCACACGCAGGTGCTGACCTATCGGCCGACCCGGCACGGTTGATCGGCGACGGGGCGTCGCGCCGATCTGACCTGAGAGCTTCATGCCGGTTCGTGAGGATCTCACGAAGTGGTGTAAATGCGGCACAATCGGTCCCGTGTGGCAACGGGATGGCGGATGATCCGCGTACTGCTCGCCGAGGACATGCATCTGGTGCGCGGCGCCTTGGTCGCGCTGCTGGAGCTGGAGCCCGATATCGACGTGGTCGCGGACGTCGGATCCGGTGAGGAGGTCGTGCCCGCGGCGCTCGCCTCCTTACCCGACGTGGCCGTGCTCGACATCGAGCTGCCGGGTGTGGACGGCCTTGCCGTGACGGCCGAGCTGCGCAAGCGGCTGCCGGAGTGCCGCGTTCTCGTCGTGACGAGCTTCGGCCGCCCGGCCAATGTCCGGCGGGCCTTCGCCGCCCGGGCGTCCGGGTTCATGGTCAAGGACGCTCCGCCGCACCAGCTCGCGGACGCGATCAGGAAGGTGGCCGCGGGCGAGCGGGTGATCGACCCCCAGCTCGCCGTGGCGGCCCTGGAGGTGACGGAGAGCCCGCTCAACGAGCGCGAGCTGGATGTACTGCGCCGTTTCGCCGAGGGGGCCGACATCGAGCAGATCGCCGAGGAACGGTTCCTGTCGGTGGGCACGGTGCGCAACTACCTCACCGCGATCGTCACCAAGCTGAACGCCCGCAACCGGCTGCACGCCGTCCGGATCGCCACGGACGCCGGCTGGCTGTGAAACCGGCCGCGCTCCTGATCTGGTTCCTGTGCGCCTTGTGGGGCGTGCGGGTCAGCTCCCACTTCGACCACGGCGCGGGTCCCACGTTGGTCGTCGTCACCGTGACGCTGGTCGCACTCCTCCAGCTGCCGATCTCCCTGCCGTTCCGGCCGCCGGTCTTGCGGGCGTGGCTGCTGGTGGCGCAGGCCGTGATCAACTACCTGCCTCTCCTGGTGACGCCGGACACCTGGTGGACCGGGGGATCGGCGTTCGTCGCCGCCTCCGTCCTGCTGGTGGTCCGGGGGCCGTTCGCCTGGCCGCTGTTCGCGCTGGTCGCGGTCTTCGAAGGTGTCGTCGCGTTCCTGCTGGGCCGCGAGACCGGGGACATTTACCACGCGATCGTGGCGCCGCTCAATGCCGGCCTCGTCCTGTACGGCCTGAGCGACCTCATCGGCATGGCCGACCGGGTCAGGCAGGAGCGGGACGAGCTCGCCGCGAGGGCCGAGGAGGTGGAGCGGCTGCGCTTGTGGCGGCACACCCGCGGCCTGCTCCTGACGAGCCTGTCCACTGTCGAACGGCTGGTGGAGCGGGCCAGGTCACATCAGGGGGAGGTGGCCGAAGAGGAGATCACCCGCGCGGTCTCCGTGGCCCGGGAGACGCTGGCCCGGGTGCGCTCCCTGCCCCCGGCCCCGGACCCGGCCCCCTTCGCGCTGCCCGTGTACGACTGGCGGGTCGTGCGTCTCGCCACGCCCAGCCTGGTCCTGGTGCACCTCATCTTCATCGGCCAGGCGGCGTTCAACCTCACCCTCCATGGCGCCGACCCGGGTGCCGGCGACGTGGTCGGGATGGCTCTCCTGCCGGTGACCTTCGGCCTGCAGTTGCGGCATCTGGCGGCCGCGCGGGCGGGCGGGCGATCGAAGGGCTGGACCTGGACGCTGCCGCTCCAGGCCCTGGCCACCTACCTCTCCGTCGCGCTCGGAGCCGAGTCCGGCCTCATAGTGTCGGGCTTCCTGGGCGGCGTGGTGCTGCTGTATCTGGCGGCACCTGCGTCCTGGCTGCTCTGCGCGGTGATCGTGGGCGTGAGCGGCGTGAGCGGCGTGTTCTCGTCGGGACCGGTCATCGGAGCCTACTCCGCCTGCAGCACGCTCCTGGCGTCTGTGGCCGTATATGGCCTGACCCGGCTGACCAGGCTGGTCGTGGAGCTCAGGCGCACGCAGGCGGAGTCGGTGCAGCTGGCCGCGCTGCGCGAGCAGCTGAGAGCCGGCAGGGACCTGCACGACCTGCTCGGCCGCGGACTCACCACGGTCATCATCCACGGCGAGCTCGCGCTGCGGCTGCTCAGCTCCGACCCGGTGCGGGCGCGGGTGGAACTGCGGCGGGTGGCCGACGCGGCGCGCTCCGCGATGTCCGACACCGACGGTCTGCGCGACCGCGTACCCCGGCTGCGGCTGGCCGACGAACTGGCCGCCGCCGAGACCGCGCTGGAAGCGGCGGGCGCGCGGGTCAGGACCGCCGCCGATCAGCCGCCTGGCGGGGCACCGGTGCCGGACCCGCTGGGCTCGGTGCTGGCGCTGGTGCTGCGCGAGGCGGTGACCAACGTCCTGAGACACAGCTCGCCCAAGGAGGTCGTCATCGAGCTCACCTCCGTCGGCGGGCGGGTACGGCTCCGTGTCGTCAACGACGGCGCCGGCAGGGCCGCACCGCCGACCGAGGCCGCAGCCGCGCCGGCACCTGGGATGGGGGCGGGCTGCGTGCACCGGCACGGAAGCGGGCTGCGGAACCTGCGCGCCCGCCTGGAGGCCGTGGACGGCCTGCTCACCGTCGTCCGCGAGGGCGATCGCTTCGAGCTCCACGCCGAAGCACCTGTCGATCATGAAGTTCTCACGCCACGAGGTGAAATCGGCGACTGTTCCGGACCAGGCGGGGCGGGCCAGACTGCGGTCGCACCTCGGAGATCGAGAGAATTGGACTGATCATCATGTACGGCATGAGCCGCCGGCGGTTCCTGACGGCCGTGGCGCTCTCCGGCCTCGCGGCCGGTTGCGGCTCGTCATCGGAGGCAGGAGAGCCCCGCCCGGTCGGCAAGCTGGCCTTCCGCACCCAGCTGCGCATCCCGCCCCTGCTCCGCCCCGAGACCGGCAAGGACGGCGTGCGGCGCTTCCGGCTCACCATGCAGAGCGGCCGGACCGGCATTCTGCCCGGCACATCGACCGCGACATGGGGATTCAACGGCTCGTTCCTCGGGCCCACGATCCGGGCGTCCAGGGGCGACAGGATCCAGATGGCGGTCACCAACCGGCTGCCGGAGACCAGCACGGTGCACTGGCACGGCATGCGGCTGCCGGCGAAGATGGACGGAGGCCCGCATCAGCCGATCGAACCGGGTGCGACGTGGCGGCCGTACTGGACCCTCGACCAACCCGCCGCCACCTCCTGGTACCACCCGCATCCGCACGGCAGGACGGCCACGCACGTCTACCGCGGGCTCGCCGGGATGTTCATCATCGACGACGACGTCGAGGTAGAGCTGCCGGACCGCTACGGGGTCGACGACATCCCGCTCATCCTGCAGGACAAGACATTCGCCGCGGACGGCTCCCTGGCCGGGGACCCGCTGAAGGACACCTTCGGCATCCTCGGCGACCACATCCTGGTGAACGGCACCTACGACCCGTTCGTCAACGTCACCACCGAGCGGGCGCGTTTCCGGATCCTGAACGGCTCCAACGCCCGCATGTACAACGTGGTGTTCTCCGACCGCCGGGCGTTCCACGTCGTCGGCAACGACGCCGGGCTGCTGCCCGCCCCGGTCAGGGTGGACCGGGTGTCGCTGACGCCGGGTGAGCGGGTGGAGATCGTGGCGGCGTTCGCGCCCGGCGAGCAGGTCGTGCTGCGCAGCCTCAGCGGCTCCGCGGGCATCGACGAGGGCGACCTCGATCTACTGAAGATCATTACCGCCTCCCGGCTCACCGCGTCCGTGCCGCTGCCCGCACGGCTGGCACGGACCGTGCCGATCGCCGTCCCGCCGGGCGCGAGAGTGCGGCGTTTCGAGCTCAACGGGCACGACGCCATCAACCACAAGGAGATGGACCCCTCCCGGATCGACGAGGTGGTGCCGGCCGGGGCGACGGAGATCTGGGAGATCGAGAACAACGTCTACGCCCACAACTTCCACATCCACGAGGTGGCCTTCCGGATCCTGGACGTGGGCGGATCGCCTCCGCCCGGCTACGCCACCGGCCACAAGGACACCGTCTACGTGCCGTCGAAGACGACCGTCCGGCTCGCCGTGCAGTTCGGCCGGTACACCGATCCGCGTGATCCCTACATGTACCACTGCCACATCCTCCGTCACGAGGATTCGGGGATGATGGGTCAGTTCGTGATCGTGGAGCCGGGCACCGAGAACCAGGTTTCCCGCACGATCCCCGTTGCGCACCACATGTAGGGCTTCGAGAGCATGGCCCACGCCGTGCGGCACGGCAGGGCGAGCATCAGCAGGCCGACCACTCAGATCCGAAGGGCATGACTGTCAGCTCGCATCTCCGCTGACGATCAGCTTCCAGAGACCAAGTACGCGGATCCGCGCCATGCCACGACCAGTCTCCATGACCGTCGACTGGCCATTGTCATTCCACTTCGTCCGCCGGATCAGGTACGAGCCGCCTTCTATGCACTGCTCGTACTCGACGTCACCATGGGTGACGAATTCTTTGATCCTTGGTCGCGTCCCTCGTGAGCTGTAGGGGCTCCACTCAAGGCTGGTCGTGCCCGGCGTGGTCATAGCTCGACGGGAGTGTGTCGAAGAGGGTGGGGGTACTTTGTCGGCCCATCAATTCTGCCTAGGCTGCGGGACCACCGCGGGAGGTTGTTGATCGCCACATCGAACGCGACTACCTCGCCCCAACCTCCGTCAACGAGCCCCTCGATCAACCACGTCCAGGCGAACATGAGGTCGGTCGTAAGGATCGATCCGGAGACCTCTTCAGGCTCGATCGGGTTGATGTGAGCCTGCACGAGATACACGTTCGTCGCGTTCTCCGGAACGAAGATCAGCATGCCGTTGATCTCGACCGCCACCTTGTCCGGGGCGGGTAGCTGACGGCTGGTCGAGGCGTCCATGCCAGGAAGGTACGAACACCGGTTCTCGAGGGTCCACGATGTTGCTTGATGCTTCTCGTGGACCCTCGCAACAATCCCTTTTGATCAGGTCTGTCCGGCCCATTCCTGCCGTGCTGATGCGAAGAGGGCGCGCGCTTCGTCGCCGTAGACGGCCGACTCGGACAGCGCCTGGAACGCCTTCTCGTACAGCGCGACGTCGCCGGGAGCCTTGACCCGGACCTGACCGGGGACCGTGTCCACGCGAACCTGTTCAGTGTCGTAGATCCAGAAGTTCTCCGGCGGCCAGATGCCGGTGTCGGGTCGCCAGATGACCACGCCGAGACTGACGTTGGCGCGTCGCGTCAGTTCGGCGAGCTTGTCCATCTGCTCCGCCATGTCGGCCGGCGCGCAGTATGGCGTGTGAAGCGCCTGCTCGCCGATCAGGAGCGCGAACCGGCGTGCGCCGGTCGTCATGACCTCCTGTTGCTTCATGCGTGCTTCGACGGCGGTGTCTACGTCGTCCGGAATTCCCCGGAAGCCGACGATCTTCGACAGGTGGCCGCGTGCGTATGCCGTCGTTTGGACGAGTCCGGGGATCGCGCTGTGCTGGAAGACCCGGAAGTGGTTGGTCCGCTCGTACAGCGGGAGGAAGGAACGCTGTACCTGGCCGATGCCGGTTTCTTCGAGCCGTCGCCACTGGGTGTAGAAGGCGTTCACGTTCCGGACGCTAGCCACGAGATCCGTCGTCTGAGAGTGGGCGTCGCAGATCCGGCACCATTCCCGGACGTCGGTCTCGGTCGGAAGTTGCTTGTTGTTCTCCAGCTTCGAGACTTTGCTGAAGTGCCATCCTGCCTGCTGTGCCAGGTCACGGCCGGTTATACCGGCTGCACTCCGGATCTCACGCAGACGGGCGGCGAGGATTCCTCGTGCTTCGTCCAGGCGTTGCTGAGGGCTGGACATACGCCGACCTCCGTGTTTGTCGTGTGGTCCGGTATGCAGCCACCATAACCGCGATGTTGCGTCTTGTTGCTTACCTTGAGGAAACGCCTCTCTGCCTGTCAGCGCTCAACGTCGGTGACAGTGATCAGTGCTAAGAGCACGAGGTATCCAGTCCGAAGGGAACCGGAGAGGTTGAAGATCGCCTGGGGCATTAAAGGTTGGGGATCTTCTGGGTCGCCCATTGACGGATTGGTTAAATGGTCAACACGCTCGCCTGATCCAGACGGCAGGGTGGGCCTCAGCAGGCCCACACTCCAGACAGGCAAGGGGTGGGCGTGATGGCGCCGTAAGGCGCGTTGGGTTGCGCCGGAGGCGCCCCAATAAGGACAGCCCGAGCGCAGTGAGGTCCTCTGGCTCGGGGCGGGTGTCAGCAGGCCCACCACCCAGATGGGCGACGGGTGGGTGCGATCGGGCCGACCTACACGGTGGCGTGGCCGCGGACCAGGCGGCCGACCTCCGCGCGCAGGTGTACGAAGTCCGGGTGCTCGCGGGTCGTGATCTGGTCGCGCGGCTCGGGCAGGTCCACCTTGAGGTCGCCGACCACGTGGGCGGGGGCCTTGGAGAGGACGACCACGCGGTCGCCCACGTAGACGCTCTCGTCGATGTCGTGCGTGATGAGGACGATCGTCATCTGGTGGTGGCCCCGGACCTTGAGCACCAGGTCCTCGAGGTCCTCGCGGGTCTGGGCGTCCACCGAGCCGAACGGCTCGTCCATGAGCATCAGCGTCGGCCGGTACGCCAGCGCCCGCGCGATCGCCACCCGCTGCTGCATGCCCCCGGACAGCTGGAACGGGTATTTGCGCCCGGCGTCCGCCAGCCCGACCGACTCCAGGGCCTCGTGGGCGGCCTCGCGGCGCTGGCGCTTGTCCATGTTCTTGCGGCGCAGCGGCAGTGCCACGTTGTCGGCCACCGACATCCACGGGAACAGCGACCGGCTGTAGTCCTGGAAGACCACGGCCAGGTTGTCCGGCGTCTGGCGGACAACCTGGCCCTCGACCTTGACCTGCCCGCCCGTCGGCGTGATCAGCCCGGCGATCGAACGCAGCAGCGTCGACTTGCCGCATCCGGAGGGCCCGACGATGCACAGCAGCTCGCCCTCGGCGACGCTGAGGTTGAGGCCCTCGATGGCGCGGTGCTCGTTGGGGCTACCGCCGCCGTAAACATGGGAGAGGTTGTCTATCTCGAGCAATGGATTTCCTCGGGGGGCGAGACCACGGACAACGCAGAACAGATCTAGGCGATCGTACTCTCATTCGCCGGTCAGTTGCTGGACGGCGTGGTGCCAGGCGAGCACGCGCCGCTCCACGACCAGGAACAGCTCGTTGAGCACGTAGCCCAATACTCCGAGCAGGACGATCCCGCCCCACATGAGGGGCAGGTCGAACATCTGGTACGCGGACGTGAGCTGAAACCCGATGCCGTTGTCGGTGCCGGGCAGCAGTTCGGAGAAGACCATGACGATCAGCGAAAGGGAAAGGGCGAGCCGCAGCCCCGCGAACATCTTGGGCAGCGCCGACGGCAGGATCACCCGGCGGAGCCGCTCGGCCCGGGAGAGCCGGAACGCCTGGCTGGTCTGCAGGTGCAGCGGCTCGACCGAGCGGGCGCCGTCGGCGGTGTTGAGCAGCACCGGCCAGACGATGCTGAACGTCATGAACGCCAGCTGCATCTTCAGCCCGAACCCGAACACCACCAGGAAGATCGTGATCAGGAGGGGCGGCGGGATGGCCCGCAGGAACTGCAGCACTCCGTCGAGATAGTCGTACGCCCTCGCGGACAGCCCCACGGCCAGCCCGAGCACGACCCCTGTCAGCGAGCCGCCCACGAACCCGGCGGCCATCCTGCCCAGGCTCGGCAGGATGTTCTCGAGTGCCGCGCCGGTCAGGAACAGCCTGTCCGGCGGCCCCGAGAACCACGTCGCGTGCATCCTGACCACGATCGTGCTGGGCGGCGGGAAGAACGTGTTGCCGGCGGCCCGCGTGGCCGCCTCCCAGGCCGCGACCAGCACGACCAGCACCAGCGACCGGAACGTCGCCGTACGCATGCCCCTGGTCCTCATCCGGCATCCCCCAACCGCGCGTGATGCCAGCGGAACGCCCGCCGCTCGGCGGCCACCAGCACCGCGTTCACCAGCACCCCGAACAGCCCCACCCACAGGGCCGTGGCCAGGATGTCGGTCATCCGCGCGGGCACGGCGATCGAGGCGAAGAAGGTGAACACGCCGATGCCCTCGCCCCGCCCGGCCAGGAGCTCGATGATGACGGTGAGGATGAGCGCCACTCCCGCGGCCAGCCGGAACCCGGTGGCGATGAAGGGCGCCGACGACGGCAGCGACACGCGCAGCAGCACCGCCAGGGGCCCGAAGCCGTACGACCGCAGCGACTCCTTGGCCAGCGGATCGACGCCGCGCAGGCCGTACATCGTGTTGTAGAGGATCGGCCAGAGCGAGGCGTAGACCACCAGCGTGACGCGCAGCTGCAGCCCTGTGCCGATCATGAGGGAGACCAGCGGGATCAGCGCCACCGACGGGATCGGCCGCAGGAACTCCACGACCGTGCGGGTGGCGGCGTCGATGATCGGCACGCTGCCGAGCACCAGGCCCAGCGGGATCGCGATCACCGCCGCGAGGCCGAGGCCGGTGCCCCAGGAGATCAGGGTGGTCAGGGCGTGCGCGCGGAAGGCCGGATCGGATGTCAGCGCCACCGCCCGTCCGAGGATCTCCGTGGCGGGCGGCAGGTACTGCGGGTCCACCAGCTCCGTACGGCTGAGCAGCTCGATCAGGGCGGCGAAGGCGAGAGCCCCGGCCGCCCGGCGACGCCAGCGTGTGGCGGCGGCCGCCGGACGGGCCCGAGCCAGGGTCTGAGCGCTCACCCGGAGGTGGTGGGCGACATCAGCGACTTGACGTCGATCGCCTTGGAGAGCCATTTGGCCTCCAGCATCCAGTCGGCCACCCGCTGGAGCCTGACCGGGTTGTCGTTGCTGGAGAAGTACGGGAACGTGACGGTGGCAGCGGTGGCCGCGTCGATCTGCGTGAAGTTGGGCAGCACCTTGGCCACCACCTCGCGGTTGTTCTCCATGAGCTTGGCCGCGTTGTGGATGGCCCGCTGGAAGGCCGCCGCGGTCTTGGGGTTCTTGTCGTACCACTCCTGCGTGCTGACGTAGCCGGAGATCGGGAACTCGGCGGCGGGACCGGACGCCGGGTCGAGGATCTTGCGGGCGCCCATCGAGGACGTGGCCGCCGTGACCATGGGCTCGCCCAGGTACGCGGCGTCGATCTGGCCGCCCTTCCACGAGGGCATGATGTTCTGGAACGTCACCTGGACGTACTTGATCTTGGCGGGGTCGACGTTGTTGGCCTTGAGCACCTGTGTCAGCGCCAGCTCCTGGAAGTTGTGCAGGACGTTCACGTTGATCGTCTTGCCTTCGAGGTCCTTGGGCGTCTTGATGGGTGAGTTGGGCAGGGCCATGATGCTGAGCGAGTCGGGGGCTGCGCGAGAGCCCTCGGCCAGGATGCGCAGCTTCAGCGCCTGCTTGTCGTGCGCCTGGAACATCGACACGTAGTTGCCGAACATCGCGTCGATCTCGCCTTTGACCAGCATGGGGATGGCCTCCGGAGCGGCCTGGACCACTTGCGGGGTGACCTCCAGCCCTTCCTTCTCGAAGAGCTTCTGGTCGATGGCGACGTAGATGGCGGCACTGTCGATGGCGGGCAGGGTGGCGACCTTGATCTTCGTCTTCTCCAGGCCGCCGGCGGACGCGGACGGTGGCGCGCTGGCGGTCGTGGAGCCGCTCGTGCTGCACGCAACGGCACCGAGTGTCAAAGCTAACCCGATGATGGCGGCCCTGGCGGGACGGCCAAGCCTCATGTCAGGGACTCCCTTCATGGAGCCAGGGGGGGACCGGGTGGCTTCTGCTCCCGGGGGCTGTGTGCCTGACGCACAACAGGGATCGACCGTAACACCAAATCTGTGGTCATTATCGCGAAAGTAGCACTCGTAGTTGCAATGTCCGATTACGGCTCTATCGTGAAAAATTGAAGTACGTAGGAAACTGATGTTTGTCCGGTTTGGTAAAGGAGGTGTCGGCCGGTACTTCAGTTACTGATGGGGCATGCTATTCGATCTTTTCCGCGAGTCAAGAGGCGGCTCCCGGAGGGGTTTTGTGCTGCCTCTTTCCCCAGATAGAGGGCTGTTGGACCGTTTTCATCGAATTTTCTGGACAATCGGGGATAAACACCTCAAGGGGGCACTGACGGTGGTTGGCCCTGGGCAACCCCTGTGCTCAAATGGCGCATATCTCGACGTACATATTGCCCCACCTGCATTTACCTGCAGGGTCACCGAGCATTTTCCTCCACGGGCGAGAGGTTGCGAAGGCAAGTGAGAACGCAGAGCGCTGAAGCTTCCGCTGACCGCGAGCCGCACGGGCATCAGAAGCGACGGTTGCCCAACCCTCCTTCCCGGAGGTTCGGGCTGGGCAACTGGCACGTGCGATCGCGCCTTGTCGCGCTGATCGTCGTCCCCACGGCCGTGGCCGTGGGACTGGGCGGGCTGAACGTCATCACCTCGCTCAGCGACGCCAACACCTATCAGACCCTCAGGGAGGTCGCCGAGCTCAGCGAGCAACTCGGGGCCGTCACCCATGAGCTGGGCTTCGAACGTGACGAGACCGCCCTCTACATCGCCCAGGGCCGGCCGGAGAACCGCGAGGCCCAGCTCCGCACCACGTACAGCGGCGTGAACGGCCTCATCGACGAGGCCAAGCGGCGGGCGCAGCTGCTCACGGACACCCACGCGGATGCCGTACGGCCGGTGCTGCGGCGCCTGGACGAGATCCAGACGCTGCGCGACACGGCGGTCAAGGGCAAGATCCAGCCCCTGCCGATGATCCAGAAGTACTCGCAGATCATCTCCGCCCTGCTGCAGTTCCACGACCAGGTCGGCCAGGTCGCGGTGGACGACGAGGTCTCGCACAGCGCCAGCTCGATGGCCGCCATCGCCCGGGCCAAGGAGGAGGCCTCCAAGCAGCGCGGCGTCCTGGCCAGCGCCCTGGACAAGAAGGGCTTCGACAGCGGCGAGCTGGACGCCCTCACCGACGCCAAGTCGCGCGAGGAGAGCGAGGAGACGCTGTTCGCGACCCTGGCCAACCTCGACCAGCTCGAGCTCTACCGCAACACGGTCGTGGGCCGGGACGTCGACCAGACCGACCTGTTCAGGCTCCGGGCCATGGCGCAGTCCGCCGAGGGCAAGGAGCTGAGCATCGGCGTACGGCCGGACAGGGACGTGAGCACCTGGTTCGACGTCAGCACCGGCAAGATCGACGCGCTGCGCAGCGTGGAGAAGGAGCTCGCCTCCTCCGTCATCCTGCGCGCCCGCGCCCTGGAGGAGGGCGCCAACCGCTCGGCGCTGATCTCCGGCGGCCTCATCCTGCTCCTGCTGCTCGTGGTGGTCGCGATCATCTCGCTCATCGCCCGGTCGCTCATCAGGCCGCTGCGCAAGCTGCGCGGCGAGGCGCTGGACGTCGCGGGCCACCGCCTGCCGGAGACCGTGCGGCAGCTGCGCGAGAACGGCGAGGGCTCGATCGGGCCGGTCATCCCCATCGGCGTGGACACCCACGACGAGATCGGCGAGGTGGCGCGGGCCTTCGACGAGGTGCACCGCGAGGCCGTACGGCTGGCGGGCGAGGAGTCGAGGCTGCGCAGCAACGTCAACGCGATGTTCGTGAACCTGTCGCGGCGCAGCCAGACGCTGGTGGAGCGGCAGATCACGCTGATCGACGGGCTGGAGC
>NZ_JBFAHJ010000040.1:96088-100229 GCF_040654115.1 Nonomuraea sp. NPDC050786 | reverse complement strand
CATGCGCCAGATGCACGGCCGGGCTGGCTTCACGCTGCTCCGCCACCGCATTCTCTTGCCTAGCTCTCCGTCACCACCGAATCTGAGACAGAGCCGAAAACCGTACAGTCCCCCGCCGTCAGGCCGGACGCGATGATGAGCCGTCGGCGGACATCTGCGGCTGACAGAGATGATCACGATCTCAAGCACGTGCCTAGTGCTGCGACCGGAAATGATCACCAGGTTTGGCGTGCAGGACGGTCCTGCCAGTTGGATGGGCTGATCACGCTCAATCGGCGCTTGGGAGGTCAGGTGACGCAACCGGTTAAGGTCCGCAGGCTCACGGATCAAGAGGGGCAGAAGCTGCAGCGGATCGTGCGGCGCGGCACCACCAGCACAGTCCGCTATCGGCGGGCGATGATCCTGCTGTCCTCGGCCGGCGGCAACACTGTGCGGGTCATCGCCCGCCTGATGGCCGCCGATGAGGACACCGTGCGCGATGTGATCCACCGCTTCAACGAGATCGGGCTGGCCTGCCTGGACCCTCAGCGGGCGGGAGGCCGTCCCCGCCTGCTCAGTCCTGACAACGAAGCCTTCGTCGCGCAGACGGCCACCACCCGACCCGCCAAGCTCGGCCAACCGTTCACCCGCTGGTCCATCCGCAAACTCCTCGACTACCTGCACCGCCTTCACGGCCGCGCCATCACCCTCGGCCGGGAAGCCTTACGCACCCTGCTGGCCGCTGGCCCATCACGGCATCACCTTCCAGCGCACCAAGACCTGGAAAGAATCCCCGGATCCGGACTTCGACGCCAAGCTGGACGAGATCGAGTACGCCCTGACACACCGTCCCGAGCGCACCTTCGCCTTCGACGAGTTCGGGCCCTTAGGGATCCGACCCACCGCGGGGACGGGCTGGGCACCGCAGGGCCAGGCGGACCGGCTGCCGGCCACCTACCGCCGCACCCAGGGTGTCACTTACTTCCACGGTTGCTACTCCGTGGGTGATGACCTGCTGTGGGGCGTCAACCGAGCCCGAAAGGGCATCGACCACACCTGGGCCGCGCTGAAGTCGATCCGTGCCGCCCGCCCGGACGGAGCCCCGATCTACGTCATCCTGGACAACCTGTCGGCGCACAAGAACTGGCGCATCCGCACCTGGGTGAAGAAGCACAAGGTCAGACTGCTGTTCACGCCCACCTACGCCTCCTGGGTCAACCCGATCGAGGCCCACTTCGGCCCCTTACGCAGTCACCCTGGCCAACTCCAACCACCCCAACCACACCGTCCAGACCCGGGCCCTGCGCGCCTGCCTATGGTGGCGCAACACACACACCCGCCACCCCGACGTCCTGGCTGCCCAACGCCGCGAACGCGCCCGCATCCGCAGCGAGAAGGGCATCCGCTGGGGCGGCCGGCCCCTGACACACGCAGCCTAAACCCCCGTCGCCCAAGCTGGTGATCGTTTTATGCCACGGCGAACTAGTGATGAAGAGACGTGCCGCCGCAGGAGTGACGCACTGTGCTGCCAGCTAACGAGGAATACCGGACCTACCTGTCTGCGGTGGGTGATACCAGGCAGAAAACGTGGGAAACGGCCCAAGGTCGTGCGGGCTGTCGCGGTACGCGGATCGTGCGGGCCGCCAGTGGTCTCCTTCGGCCCAGAAGTCCCAGACGGTCCCGAGGAGTTCACCCGTCGTGACCAGCGCAGTATAGCCGTCGTGGCCATGATCACAGATGAGGATGCAGCCGCCGACGTTCATCGCGCGTACGCTCGGCCCTCCGCCTTGCGAGCCAGGGGACTGCGTCCAGGCCAACCAGTCGGTGTGGATCCGCTTGGCGTCCTGCCGGGTGAAAGGGAACATCCCCGCTGGGCCATGGCTCATGGCGAGCACCTCCGCTGGCCCAAAGAGCCCGTAGTACGGCCCCGCTCCGACGCCCACCCGTAGAAGGTGATCTCGGTAGGCCCATGGCAGCGAAACTCCGAGATCGGCCTCGAAGGACTCGACCTGGTCCACGGTCAACAGGTGCATGGTGCACAACCTATTGCGGTACCTCGCAGGATCCACAGTCCTTTCGCCGCACCTCTGTGGCCTGTGGTCCGCAGGATGGTCGCACTCCCTCGGCGGATTGTGTTTCGGCAGAGCGGCGTAGCGCTGGGGCGGACGCGCACTCGCCCCGTAGCCGAACCTCTTCATCGAACCCGATGATCGCTTCCGGTCACAGCACTGGAGCTGATTAGTCGCGGAACATTCAGTTTGAGTCAGCCGTCCAATCGATCATGGATCTGCGACACCTGAGACGCTCACCCGCTCTCCTGTGCGCCCTGGCAGCGCCGTTGCTGTACGCCGGAGTGACCCTGATCGCGATCCAATTGGCCGCCCACCCGACGGAGCTCGACCTCCGGGACGAATGGCCCTGGACGCCACGACAGCTGGAAAGGGAGATCGCCTCAGCGGAGGCATGGACGCTCAGCATCACCCTCGTCCTCGCCGTCGAGGCGGTCCTACTCGCCGCGCTGGGTGGCCGACTGAATCGACGATCCACCGCAGGCGGCCTCGTGCTGTGCACGGCCGCCAGCATGGTCTACCTGTTGACTCTCGCCGTGGCCGCATTGGGCACTTACGCGATCGTGCTATATCCCTCTGGCGATATCGATCTCGGGGTTCTTTTCCCAGATTGGTACTTTCCTGCACTGATCACCATCGCCGTCGTGGCCCTCACCGGGCTGACCGTTTGGCTGTCCGCCGCGGTCAGGACTGCCTCGACATCCTGATGGCGACGTCGGAGGTCACGGCGGACGCATACGGTGACGTGCTGCAATTCCCGGATATGTTCACAGCTCGCCAACCGACTCTGCGGCCCGGTGCGCCCCCTTGAACCAAGCGCGACTCACCCCTCCAAGCCGATCGCCTCAAACACGCTCTCAGCCGCCGACTCAATCACTTCACTAAAGCAATTCAGCGGCCGATCACGCCAACACCTTACAGCACCAAACCCACACCTTAATAACTGGCATCAACATCATCCAGCTACCAATATCGACAAGATCGTGCGAGCCAGCAGGCCTGCCTTCACCAAAACTTACAGCCAACCTTGGCCACTCAAACCACCCTGCAGCAGATTCACCCCGCAGCTGAAACCAGTCCACTCTCATACGCTGCGATAACAAGCTGCGCCCGGTCTCGAGCCTCCAACTTGGCCAGCAACCTGGTGATGTGGGTCTTCACCGTAGCCAAGCTCACCTGCAGATATTCCGCGATCTCCCCATTGGACAGCCCACGAGCGATCAGCATCAGCACCTCACGCTCGCGCTCCGTAACGCCGTCCAGCCCTTTTATCCGAGGAAGAACCGGCGTACGCGTGAACTCTTCGATCAGCCTACGCGTAACCGTCGGCGCCAGCAACGCCTCTCCACCTGCGACCACCCGAATAGCAGCAAGCAATTCCGCAGGCGGCGTATCCTTCAGCAAAAACCCACTGGCACCGGCCCGCAGCGCATCATAAACATAAGCGTCAAGGTCGAACATCGTCACGACAAGGACCCGCGCTACATCCTTGATCCGCCGCGTAGCCTCAATCCCATCCATTTCCGGCATCCGTACGTCCATGAGGACCACGTCCGGCCGCTCCTCCAGAGCAACGGAAACCGCCTCGCCCCCAGTGGAAGCCTCTCCCACTACGGTCAAGTCAGGCTCGGAGTCGACGAGCACGCGAAAGCTCCCCCTGAGCAACGCCTGATCATCGGCGATAACCACGCGGATCACAGAACCTCCTTATACGGCAGCGTGGCGAAAACGCGGAACCCCCGGCCAGGAAGGCTCCCTGCTTCGAACTCCCCGCCGTACATCATGACCCGCTCTCTCATCCCGATCAGGCCATGCCCGGTGCCGACAGCAGGCGCCGTACGTCTTCCGAGCCCGTCATCCACCACTTCTATCCGTACACACGTGCCATCGGCGACCACGGAGACCTGGCAGCGCGCACGGGAGGCATGTTTGATGACGTTAGTGAGCGCCTCCTGCACGATGCGATAAACCGACACCTCTACGCCCTCGGGCAACCGCCCCAAATCCCCGGCCTTGCCCTTACGTCCTTCACCGTTTCCCCGGACGCGCGCCTCACCGCCGATCCGCGCCCCGCCCTCACCATCGCGACCACC
>NZ_JBFAHJ010000040.1:0-95988 GCF_040654115.1 Nonomuraea sp. NPDC050786 | reverse complement strand
GACCCGCGCCTCGCCTTCACCGTTTCCCCGGACGCGCGACTCCCAGCCGATCCGCGCCCCGCCCTCACCATCGCGACCACCGACCCGCGCCTCGCCTTCACCGTTTCCCCGGACGCGCGACTCCCAGCCGATCCGCGCCCCGCCCTCACCATCGCGACCACCGACCCGCGCCTCGCTCTCATCGCCGCGACCACCGATCCGCATCTGGAGCCGAACCTCGATCCCCGCCAGTCGAGCCTGCTCCACCAACCCCTGGATCCCCGTCAGACCTGGTGCGGGAACGAGATCGGGCTCAGACGTGGACCTCAGCACACCGAGCAAATGACGCATCTCCACCAACGCACTCCGACTCGCCGTCTCGATCACGCGCAACGCGTCATGCGCCTCGTCCGGTCTGGTCGCCATCACGTGGTTGGCCACGCCTGCTTTGACCGCGATCAGCCCCACGTTGTGCGTGACCACGTCGTGCAGCTCGCGGGCGATCCGTAATCTTTCCTCCGTCACCGCCTGCGCTGCCAGCCGCTCGGTGTCACGCGCCGCATAGAACCTGCGCTCCTGCACGGCCCGGCCCACCGTCCACGCACCGCCGAGCGCAGCGATCCCTATGAGCGGCTGGTCGAGATGCTGCAGCCATCCGGGCGCGCTGCCGCTTGGGGCACCTGCTACAGCAAGTCCGAAGAGCGAGACGACGCTCAACCCGCCGACGATGGCCGACGTCGGGACCACAGCGCCGAGCCTGCCGGAGAGGGCGACGATGTAGAGCGCGTACGCGGGCCCCAGATAAGCGAACTTCACGGCGTCGACCAGCGCGGCGAAGGCGGCCACCACCAGCGTGAAGCAGAAGACGGGCAACGGCCACAGCCTTCGCACGGCCAGCGGCAGCCCCAGCCCGAGGGGAACAGCGATCCTCACCCAGGGCGGCAGCGCGGTCGCGTTCACCGACACCGTCAATGACGTGAACGCGAAGCACACCCCTGCTCCCAGATCGAGCATGATGAGTTGGTGACGGCGCAGGCGCCTGGCGAAGAAGGGATGGGTGTCGTCCACGCGTTGAACGGTAGCCGCTACGGCGGCCGGCGCACGTCAACCCAGGGTCTGACCTTGAGATTCGAACCGTAGTCCGACGCGCCGGCGGCCAGCCGTCCAGCATCCTTTACGCCGTGATCGAACTCCAGCACCTGACAAAGCGCTACCGCGACACACTCGCCGTGGACGACCTGTCCTTCACGGTCGAGCCGGGCCACGTGACCGGCTTCCTCGGCCCCAACGGCGCCGGCAAGTCCACCACCATGCGCCTGATCCTCGGCCTCGACGCCCCGACCTCGGGCCGAGCACTGGTCAACGGTCACCGCTACACCTCGTTCAGCAAGCCCATGCGCGAGGTCGGCGCGCTCCTCGACGCGAGTGCCGTCCACGGCGGCCGCAGCGCCTACAATCACCTGCTCTCGCTGGCCCGCACCAACGACATCGGCCCCAAACGGGTGGCCGAGGTGCTCGACCAAGTCGGGCTGACAGGCGTGGCACGCAAACGGGTGGGCGGGTTCTCGCTCGGCATGAAACAGCGGCTCGGCATAGCATCGGCGCTGCTCGGCGATCCAGGGGTGTTGATGTTCGACGAGCCGGTGAACGGCCTCGACCCCGACGGCGTGCGCTGGATCCGCGACCTCATGCGCTCGCTCGCCGCGCAAGGCCGCACGATCCTGCTCTCCAGCCACCTGATGAGCGAGATGGCCCTGACCGCCGAGCGCATCGTCATCATCGGCCGCGGCAAGCTGATCGCCGAGGCCACCGTCGCAGAGCTCACCTCCCGCTACCCGTCGCTCGAAGACGCCTACATGTCCCTGACCGCTGACAGCGTGCAGTACGGAGCAGCCCGATGAAGACCGTCCTCTCCTCCGAGTGGCTGAAGATCCGCTCCGTCCGCTCGACGTATCTGATCCTCGGCCTCAGCCTCGGCGCGATACTCCTGGGACTCGGACTCGCCGTAATGGCCGCTCACATGTACGACACCGCTCCTGCCGCCAAACGGCCAAGCGCCCGCATCGCGGACCTGGAGGAAGCGGTCGTGATCGTGCCCCAGCTCTGCATGGGCATTCTGGGCACACTCGCCATTACCTCCGAATACGTGACCGGCTTAATCAGAACGAGCCTGACCGTCGTCCCCCGCCGCTGGCCCATACTCGCCGCCAAGTCCACGGTCGTGGGCACGCTGGGCCTGCTCGTCGGCTCAGCAACGGTTTTCGGCACCTATTTCGTCACCCGATGGGTGCTGGGAGATCGTTTCTCCGGCGCGTACACCAGCGCCTTCCTGGACAGGCTGCCGCTCCTGACCACCCTCAGCCTCACCGTGCCCACGTTCGCGCTCCTCGGCCTGGCCTTGGGCGCGCTCTTGCGCTCCGCCGCCGCGGCGATCGCCATCATGGTCGGACTCGTGTACGT
This sequence comes from Nonomuraea sp. NPDC050786, assembly GCF_040654115.1. Taxonomy (NCBI): domain Bacteria; kingdom Bacillati; phylum Actinomycetota; class Actinomycetes; order Streptosporangiales; family Streptosporangiaceae; genus Nonomuraea; species Nonomuraea sp. NPDC050786. The sequence goes on along the minus strand of NZ_JBFAHJ010000040.1, from coordinate 93,549 downwards.
CATCCCCATAATCATCGGCAACATCCCGGAGCCATGGAGCGACCGTCTGGGCTCGCTGATGATCGGCGCGCTCCCCCGCGAAATCACCGGCGACATCATCACCACGTCGGTCTACGGCTACCTCTTGCCACCCGCCGTGGCGGCCGCGGCGCTCGTCGCCTACGCAGCCCTCCCCCTGGTCGCCGCAGGCTGGCTGATACGGCGAAGGGACGCCTGACATGTCCGCGATTGGCGAGGCGGTGCACGCCTGTCCCCCAGAGGTACGGCAGGCGAGAAGTCCTGCCGTACCGTCCGGAGACTCAGACCTCGAGCACCACAGGGATGATCATGGGCCGGCGGCGGTAAGTGTCGCTGACCCAGCGCCCCACCGTGCGGCGGACCACCCGGCGGATCTCCTGCATGTCGACCACGCCGTCCGCGGCCTTCTCCTGGAGGGCGCGCTCGATCTGCGGGATGAACTCCTCGAACTGGACGGGATCGATGCCGGAGCCCCTCGCGTGGATCTCCGGGCCGGCAGTGAGCTTGCCCGTGTTGGAGTCCACCACGACGACCACGGAGATGAATCCCTCGTCGCCGAGGATCCGGCGGTCTTTCAGCGAGGTGTCGGTGATCTCCCCGACGGACGAGCCGTCGACGTAGACGTACCCGGCATGGACCGCACCGACGATCTTCGCCCGGCCGTCGACCAGGTCCACCACGACCCCGTCCTCGGCGATCACGATGTGGTCCTCGGGCACGCCGGTGAGAGCGGCCAGCTTGGCGTGTGCGCGCAGATGGCGCCATTCGCCGTGTACGGGCATGAAGTTCGACGGGCGCGTCAGGTTCAGCACGTACAGGAGCTCGCCGGCGGCCGCGTGGCCGGAGACGTGCACCTTGGCGTTGCCCTTGTGCACGACGCGGGCACCCCACCTGGTCAGGCCGTTGATCACCTTGTTGACCGCGGTCTCGTTCCCCGGCACCAGCGACGAGGCCAGGAGCACGGTGTCGCCTTCGGCGATGCGGATCGGATGATCGCGGTTGGCCATTCTGGACAGTGCCGCCATGGGCTCGCCCTGGGACCCGGTGCAGATCAGCACCACGTCCTCCGGCGGCCATTCCTCGATGTCGCGCGAGTCGACGATCAGCTCCGGCGGCACCCTGAGATATCCCAGGTCGCGGGCCACGCCCATGTTGCGCACCATCGAACGGCCGACCAGGGCGACCTTGCGACCGTGCTTGGCGGCGGCGTCCATCACCTGCTGGATGCGGTGCACGTGCGAGGCGAAGCTCGCCACGATGACCCGCTGCTCCGAAGTGCGGATCACCTCATCGATGACCGGCCCGATCTCGCGCTCGCTGGTGACGAATCCCGGCACCTCGGCGTTGGTGGAGTCGGACATCAGCAGGTCGACGCCCTCGGTCCCGAGCCTGGCGAAGCCGCCGAGGTCGGTGAGACGGCCGTCGCTCGGCAGCTGGTCCATACGGAAGTCGCCGGTGTGCAGGACGATGCCCGCAGGCGTCCTGATGGCGACGGCCAGCGCGTCGGGGATCGAGTGGTTGACCGCGAGGAACTCGCAGTCGAAAGGCCCGAAGACGTGCCTCTCACCCTCGATGACCTCGAGTTTGGTGGGCTGGATCCGGTGCTCAGTGAGCTTGGCCTCGATCAGCGCAAGCGTGAGCCTGGACCCGATGAGCGGGATGTCGCGCCGCTCGCGCAGCAGGTATGGCACCGCCCCGATGTGGTCTTCGTGGGCGTGCGTCAGCACCACGGCTTCGACGTCGTCGAGCCGGTCCCTGATGTATTCGAAGTCGGGCAGGATGAGGTCGACGCCCGGCTGCTCGGGCTCGGGGAAGAGCACCCCGCAGTCGACGATCAACAGACGGCCGTCATATTCGAAGACGGCCATGTTCCTGCCGATCTCCCCCAACCCGCCGAGCGCGACGATGCGCAGGCCGCCATCGGGCAGCGTGGGCGGGGGGCCAAGCTCAGGATGCGGATGGCTCATGCCTGGCCCCCACGGTCAGATCGTGTTCTCAAAACTCCCGGTTCCTCCCCGTTCCTATGCGTCTGTCAACTTCACCCCGCCGGCTACCAGGCAAGCACGCAGCTCGGCGATTTGCTTCTCTGTCGCGTCCACGAGCGGCAGCCGTACCGGCCCCGCTGGGACGCCCACCATGCTCAGTGCCGCCTTCGCCATGATCGCGCCACCCGCGCGAAGCATGATCCCGTCTACCACGGGGGCCACCTGGCTGTGGATGGCCAGGGCCTGGGCGACGTCGCCATTCTTGTGCAAGTGGATCATGCGCGCCAGCTCGGCGCCCACCACGTGTCCGACGACGCTGACGAACCCCGCCGCGCCGAGGGAGAGCCAGGCGAGATTGAGCAGGTCGTCGCCGGAGTAGAAGGCGAGATCGGTCGCGCTCATCACCTGACTTGCGGCGAAGAGATCCCCCTTCGCATCCTTTACGGCCACGATGCGTTCGTGCTGCGCCAGCCGGAGCAAGGTCTCCGTCTTGATCGGCACGCCACTGCGTCCCGGAATGTCATACAGCATAACCGGAAGAGCGGTTGCATCGGCGACGGCGGTGAAGTGCTGATACAGCCCCTCTTGCGGAGGCTTGTTGTAGTAAGGCGTCACCACCAGCAGGCCGTGCGCGCCGGCGCGTGCCGCCTGCTTCGCGAGCTCGACACTGTGGCGGGTGTCGTTGGTGCCCGCCCCTGCCACCACGGTCGCGCGATCGCCCACCGCATCGAGGACGGCGCTGACGATACGCTGCTTCTCCTCATCCGTGGTGGTGGGCGACTCACCAGTCGTGCCGTTGACGATCAGGCCGTCGTTGTGCTGCTCGTCCACCAGATACGTGGCAAGACGTCGCACAGCCGCATAATCGACTTCGCCGTCGGAGGTGAACGGCGTGACCATCGCGGTCAGCATGCGACCGAAGGGCGCGTCTGTGGTTCCAGTTGGCGATGCCATAGTGCGAACGCTACCTGGATTCAGAAATTCCTTGGACGCCGCCACCCCGCTTTGCCTACCCGCAGGTGCCTTTTGCCCCATTTCACGGGCATCTCGAGGTCTTCCCTCAAGACGACACCCTCCTCACCTAGACCCTCCGACCGCAGCCATGCATTTGGTACGAAGCACGACCATGCCGAGGACGGGAGTCCACCCAGAAGATCGGCTGGTAGGTCGGCTACCACCGTTGCGCCGAGCGACCGTAAGCGTACAAGACCACTCACGTCATCCACCGGCGACCTCACGCCACGCATCGGTGCGAGCCTGACAGCCGCTGCGCCCGGCACGGCTTGGAAGGGCGAAGTCCCCGACGCACTTAAGATCGCGCCGGACCTCACGGACGTTGCCGAGAAGCTCAAGTCCCTAGCGCGGCAGTTCGATCTGGTACCGGATGAAGCCCCGATTCTCGGCCACTTTGTCGTACAAGTTGCGGGCCGTGGTGTTGGACTCGTGCGTGTTCCAGTACACGCGGAGGCAGCCGCGTTCGCGGGCCCAGTCGGTCACGGCTTCGATCAATGCGCGGCCCACGCCTTTGCCTCGAACCTCTGCAGCGGTGAACAGGTCTTGCAGATAGCACACGTCTGCGTCGGGGGCGGAGGTGTTCGCGTGGGCGAAGAAGTGGGTGATGCCCACCAGTTCGCCGTCCAACTTCGCGCCGTAGGCATGTACGCGAGTGTCTGCCTGGAACTCCTGCCATGCGCGGTCGTACATCTCGTCCGGCTCCACCCGCTGGTAGAAGTCGATGTACGCGCGGAACAAGCCCTCCCAAGCGTCTCGGTCGGACGGAAGGAGCTTGCCGATGTCAATCATGAAATTTCCTCTTGCTTGCTTGGGCAACCTGAAGGCGCTGGTCGGGTGCGGGATGGCTTGGCGATTCAGGGAGATGCTCCGATGGGGGTTGACCCCACAACTTAGGAGAAAGTGGCTCTCCGAGATACGGCCACTATGCGGCCATATCAAGGGACCACTGGTGTGCGACCGGTGTCGCCGGGTTCGGGTCGTATGTTCCGCGGCTCGATCAACGGCCGCGGCGGACCACTGCCGTACGACGCCGCCCACCGCCGGAGCGGCTGCATCGCCGCCGACGTTCAGCGGCCCGTTGGCGGGCCAGGCTGCTCATGATGCAGTCGATGCGCCGGCGTCCGTGCTGTGGCGCTCGGGTAGCCAATCGCGGGCGGGATCGTGTTCCAGCCACCGATTGCGCTCGGCTTCCGTCACGAGGGCGCTGGTCAAGGTGTCCAGCAGTGGGTGGCCGCCGTTGTCTCGCCAGAGCAGTGACCAGGCGTACAGCGGTGTGGGGTCGATCAGCGGGACCGAGCGGATCGCCGGGTGCGGCGGGAGGGGTATGTCTGCGGGCAGCAGGCCGAAGCGGTGCGTGTCGGCCGCCAGGTCGTCCAGGAAGTGGTCCAGTCCCAGGTTCGTGCCTTCGGCGTACCGGTGGATGCCGAAGGCCGTGGCGAAGCGGTGCAGGAAGTCCAGCCGGTGGAGCGCGCCGGGCGTCCACAGTACGCCGTCGCGCAACTGCGCCGGACGGATCGCGGGCGCGTTCGCCAGCGGATGGTCGGCGTGGAGGATGGCGTCCACGGGTTCCAGCCGTACCAGGCGATGGGTCAGCCCGGTGGGGAGCGGCGCGTGGACGCGGCCGAAGGCGGCGTCGATGTCGCCGTGGAGCAGCGCGGTGATCACCGAGGGCAGGTCGCGGCCGTGCCCGAGTTCCAGGCGCAGCGGCTCGCCGGTCGCCACCTGGGCCAGGGTGCGCATGGGCGCGTACAGGTGGCCCCACACGTCGATCCGCAGCGGGCGGTGCGTGTCCAGCACGGCCGCCACGGCCAGGTCGGCGGCGGCCAGCGCCTGCCGGGCGGGCTCAAGGAAACGCTGGCCGGCCTCGGTGAGGCGCACCCCCTGGCTGCCGCGGTCGAGCAGGCGCCTGCCGAGCGTGGACTCCAGGCGGGCGATCCGCTTGGAGAGGGCTTGCTGGGAGATGGACAGCTCCTCGGCCGCGTGGCCGAAGTGCAGCTCTTCTGCCACCTGTACGAACGCACGCACCTGCGCCAGGTCCAAGTCCACGGCTGTCACCATAGACGACAACCCATGGTTGTCGGCTCCTCGCGTCCGTTGTTGGCTCAGGCGATCCGCTCGCCGGTTTCATAGCCGCATGCGTAGATTGATCCCTACGGGAGATGCCTCGCGGCCGGTGACGTTCGCCCAGGCCGCTCAGCCCGTGCCTGCCCCGGACGAGGTGCTGATCAAGGTAGAGGCGTTCTCCCCGAATCGCGGGGAGACGTTCCTGCTGGAGGCGCCGGAGCCCGGTCTGCTGCCGGGCAAGGACGTCGCAGGACTGGTCGTGCAGGCCGCCGCCGACGGCTCGGGCCCGCCGGCCGGAAGCCTGGTGGTGGGCCATCCGCCCATGGGCGGCTGGGCCGAGTACGCGGCCGTGCCCACCCACTCGATCGCTGTGCTGCCCGACGGGCTCACCACCGTGCAGGCGGCCGCCCTGCCGCTGGCCGGGATCACCGCGCTGCGGCTGCTCCGCACGGTCGGCGCCGTGACGGGCAGGAGGGTGCTGCTGACTGGCGCCTCCGGCGGAGTGGGGCACTACCTGACCGAGCTCGCCGCCGCGGCCGGGGCGGAGGTGACCGCGGTGACCGCCACGGCTGAGCGCGGCGCACGCCTGCGCGAGCTGGGCGCGGCGGCGATCGTGCACGATGTGGACGAGACGGACGGGCCGTTCGACGTGGTGCTGGAGTCCACCGGCGGCAAGGCGCTCCCGGCCGCGCTGGCCCGGCTGGTGCCGGATGGTCTGCTGGTGTGGTTCGGGCAGGCCAGCCGTACCCCTGCGACGGTGAACTTCTTCGATCTGCTCGCGGGGCCGCAGAACGCCGTGATCCGGCACTTCCACTACGCGGGCGCGCCGTACGGTCGCGACCTGGCCACCTTGGTCCGCCTGGCGGCCGACGGGCGGCTGCACCCCGAGATCGGCCGCACCGCCGACTGGAGCCGGACCGCCGACGTCCTGGTCGACCTGCGGGAACGCCGGATCCGCGGCAAGGCCGTGCTGACGATCGGAGCATCGCGATGAGCGCCGCGGACTTCGCCGCCGCCAACCTGTCACGCGCCACCGGAGCCGGGCTGGACCCGCACGAGTACCTGCGCGTCACCGGCGACCTGACGGACCTGGATCAGTGGGGCGAGGCCTTCATGCGCGCCGCACGCGAGCACTTGGCGCGCGCCGGGCAGGCGGCCACGGCGATCTCGACGGGCGAGCACTTCCAAGTGGCGGCGCGCTGGTTCCACTTCGCCACCCTGGGACCGAACCGGGCGAGCGCGCTCGCGGCGGCCGAGGCCGACACCGCCATGGGACGGGCGCTGGAGTTGCTGGAGCCGCAGGCGCGCCGGATCGAAGGGCCGGGCTTCACCGGCTGGTTGCGCGGCCCCGCCGATGCCGCCGCGACGGTGGTGGTGGTTCCGGGGCTGGACTCCGGCAAGGAGGAGTTCCACGACGTCGTCGCCGCCCTGCTGCGCCGGGGCCTGGCCGTGTACGCGATGGACGGGCCGGGTCAGGGCGCGCTCGCCGCCACCAGCACCGTACGCGCCGACTACCACCACGTGATCGGCCAGGTCATCGACGCACTCGGCCTGCGGAACGTCGGACTCGTCGGGCTCAGCCTCGGCGGCTACTACGTCGCAGAAAGCGCCGCCCGGGAGAGCCGCGTCGCGGCCGCCGTCACCGTCAGTGGCCCCTTCCGGCTGCACTGGGACGTCCTGCCACCTCCCGTACGGGATCTCCTCATCGAGCGGGCCGGTGGCGAAGAAGCGGCCCGCCGCTTCGCCGGCCAGGTGGATCTGTCCGCCCTCGCCCCGCAGATCAGCTGCCCGCTGCTGGTCATCGACGGTGGCCAGGACGTCATCCCCGGCGTGACCAATGGCGAACCGCTGGCCCGCCTGGCCCCGCAGGGGCGCTACGTGTCCCTGCCACATGGCGACCACCTGCTCGGCAACGCCCGCCCCGACTGGCTGGCCATGGCCGCCGACTGGATCTCCGGAGCACTCGCATGACACGCTTCACCGATAAGACCGTCCTGATCACCGGCGGCACGAGCGGCATGGGACTGGCCACCGCACACCGCCTCATCGCCGAGGGCGCCCACGTGATCGTCACCGGCCGCACCCGGCCACGCGTGGACCAGGCCACCGCCGTGCTCGGCCCGCGCGCTCTCGGCGTGGTGGCGGACACAGCCGACCTCAGGGCCCTGGACGCCCTGATGACCACGATCAGGACGCGATTCGGCAGGCTGGACGTCGTCTTCGCCAACGCCGGAGTGGGCGCCTTTGCACCTTTCGCCGATATCACCGAGACCGACTTCGATCACACCGTCGACGTGAACTTCAAAGGCGTGTTCTTCACGATCCAGCAGGCATTGCCGCTGATCGCCGAGAACGGCTCCATTGTCATCAACGCCTCCTGGACCCTGCACCGCGGCAACGGCATCCTCACGCTGTACTCAGCTACCAAGGCGGCGGTGCACAACCTGGCCCGCACTCTTGCGGCGGATCTCGCGCCCCGGGGCATCCGCGTCAACTCGATCAGTCCCGGATACATCGACACACCGATGTATCCCGCCGCAGCGTTGAGCGATACGGAGCTTGCGGCCATCACCGGTCGTATCGCGGCGGGCAGGTTCGGCCAACCGGAGGAGATCGCCACAGCAGTGGCGTTTCTCGCCTCCCATGAGGCGTCCTACATCAATGGGCAGGACCTGGTCATCGACGGCGGCCTCGTGAATGCGATCCCTGCCTGATCGCCGCCGGTCCTCGTAGACATGGGGCGGCATCCCACGGGGGTCGACCGGCCACGCCGCGTTCCTGGCCACCGATCCGCTCGTAGCGCCGCGAAGGCCGCACGCTGGGCAGAGCTCGTGGAGCAGGCCCCTTTGCTTCCTCCGTTCAGCGAGCGAGGTTGTGCCGGACGGCCAGGGTGTCGGGGTGTCCGGCGCCCTGAACGCGTTCGCGAATGGGGAGCAGCGCGGCGAGTTGGTCGTGGCCCGGGGGCGGCGGTCACCGCCCAAAGCTGGTCTCATAGGTGCTCAAGCGCCACAGAATCCCAAGCCGTACGCATGGGAAGAGGTCGCCGATATGTGCTCGGGGGTACACACATCGACGACCTCTACCGGAGAATCGGCACCCCTTACACCGGTGTTACACGGTTTCTCCGATAATTTTCTGCCATCGCAAAGTTGGGGCTCCAACAGCCGTCGATGACGGTCGGTTACCTGCCGAATACGGCAACATGGGGCAACGCCTCACACGAACCCCCAGGGATGGACTAGTGGCCACCTCAGATCCGGTCTACCTGCGTGTCGTCGAAGACATTCGGCGGCAGATCACCGACGGCGCCCTTCCCCCCGGCGCGCCGATCCCATCGCGGGCGCAGCTGACCCGTAAATATCAGGTCGGCGAGACAGCAGCCCGGCACGCGCTACGCGTGCTCGCGGGCGAAGGCCTCATCATCGGCCGCGTGGGCTCGGGTCATTACGTCAGGGAACGTCCTGACCTGACATCGCTCTACCGATGGCGCTTTCTCGATCACCCCGCCCCGTTCGCGGCCGACCTGCAGTCTCAAGGCAGGCGCGTGACGTGGGACTGGCACAGCGAGCCGACCGAAGCTGGACCTGACATCGCCAGACGCCTGCGCCTCAGCGAGTCGACCACACTGACCAAAACGCACTACATCTTTCGCGGCGAGGGCAAACCCCTGCAGCTCGTCACCTCGTACGAGCCGCTGGAGTTCGCCCCCCATTCGGAGGAGGAGCGGCGGAGCCTGGTCGCGCGGATGTACGCCCACGGCGTGAAGATCACCGAGGTCGTCGAGAGCGTGCACACCCGCGTTCCCCGTCCGGTGGAGAGCGACGCGCTCGATCTGGCGGCCGGTGTCCACGTGCTGCACGTCGAACGTACGCACTGGGCCGGCGACCGTCCCGTGGAGACAAGCGACATCGTCATTCCAGGCGACCGCTTCAGAGTCACGTACAGCATGCCCGTCTAGCCCCGAACACCCCGGCTCCGGGCGAATCCGGTGTCCCCCATCGCCTGGAGCCGACCACGCCTGCCCGGACACGACGGCGATGCCCTTACCCGGGAGCGACTGCGACGGCCCTGACCAGACGCGACGGGGCGAGCCAATCCGATCGAGGCGCACTTCGGACCGTTGCGCCAGTTCGCGCTGGCCAACTCCGACCACCGCAACCACACCGTCCAGACCGGCGCCCTGCACGCCTACCTGCGCTGGCGCAACGCCCACGGTCATGTACGCGGTCCGGCCGACGCCCGCCACCCCGACGTGCTGGCCGCCCAACGCCGCGAACGCGTCCGCATCCGAAGCGAGAAGGGCCTCCGCTGGGGCGGCCGGCCCCTCGCACCGGCCGCCTGAAAATCCTCGCCCAACCTGTGATCGTTATCGGTGGACTCCACCGTATGCAGGGCTCACCAGCACGCCGCCGGAGCCAGGAAAAGGGGAGTGCCGAGCCGATCCGAACCCGACGATCACGCACTCGGACGCTCCCGCGGCGGCCTGAGCACGAAAGTCCATTTGGCCAGTGACAGCAGGGCACGACCCTTGGCCCTCCACGTCACCGCAGGCCAGGCGGGTGACGCGCCTGCCTTCGAAGCAGTCATGGCCAGGATCCGGGTGGCGCGAAGCGGGCTTGGGAGGCCGAGAACCCGGCCGGAGGCCGTCCTCGCGGACCGCGCTTACTCGTCTCGTGCGATCCGCAAGCATCTCCGCCGGCGCGGCATTCGGGCCGTCATCCCGCAGCGCATCGACCAGGTCGGAAACCGCCTGCGACGAGGCCGCGCCGGAGATCGCCCGCCCGGGTTCGACGCCGAGGCATACAAGCAGCGCAACACCGTCGAACGATGCATCAACCGCCTCGAGCAGTGGCGCGGTCTGGCCATGCGAACGGACAAGCTCGCCATTGCCTACCAGGCCGCACTCCACGTCGCCGCCATCCTCATCTGGGCACGCAGGTGAAGGACGCTCTACCGCAGGTCTGTGCTTGGTTGGCGACGCCAGTCCCATCCCGGGTGACGGTCCACCAGTGTGAGGAACTCACTCGTCGGCAGGATATCGTAGTGGTTGGTGTCGATGAGGCCGTCGAAGCCATCGAGAACATCGAGTAGGAAGGCCCGTGCCGCCTTCATGGACTCGCACGAGACATAGACCCCGTACGGCTTGCCGATCCGGGCCGTCACCTGCTCAAGCTCGTCGGGCTCGTAGTCCGCCAGAATCCTGCCTGAGAGGTCTACGTAATACGAGTACCCGTGCCAGTGGAGCCGTTCATCGCCTGTGACTGGATCCGGCACGAGCTGAAAGGAACGGATTCGCCCTTCAAGCAACGGGCGTCGCTCCGTGGGGGCAAGAATGATCACAGACGGCCAGGACACGCCTTCACCTCCGCAGCGACAGTATCCGAGTAGCCGTCTCAGGTCGCCTGACATCCCGTCTGGCTGGAGCCAGCTGGGACCTCCTTGCGAACAAGGAGACAGCCTCTAGGCCCGCCGGTGGTCGCCGCTCGCGCCGTCGATGAGCTCGCGCACGATGTCCATGTGGCCGACGTGCCGGGCGGTCTCCTCGATCATGTGGATGAGCACCCAGCGCAGCGTCATCCTCTCGCCGCGCTCGTTGGTGCCGAGGTCCTCGAGGCCGAACTTCTCGATGACCTCGTCCGAGGACGCGCGGGCGCGGGCGTAGAAGGCGAGCACGTCGGCCGTCGTCTCGCCGGGGTCGACGCGCAGGTCGGCGTCCTCGTCATCGTCGTCGAACGGGAGCTCCTCGTGCTCCTGCCCGAATGTGTCGGCGAACCACCAGTACTCGACAGCCGCCAGATGCTTGACCAGGCCCAGGAGGTTCGTCCCGGACGGGGTCATGGGGCGTCGAAGCGCCTCGTCGTCCAGGCCCTCGATCTTCCACAGCACCGCGTCGCGATGCCGGTCCATGCTGGCCTGGAGGCTTTCCTTCTCACCGCCGGTGAACGGGACTGTTTCCATGCCCGGAACGTAACAGCTGCCCCACCACTCGGGCTAAGAGCCTGCTGACAAAGGCTTAAGTGCTGATGGGGATGGGGCCGTAGAGAGCTGGCCCGATCTTGTTGATGTAACCCTGGTGGGACCATTGGGACAGTTGAACACGGAAGCTGTTGATGTCATCGATTCCGAGGATGGCGGCCAACTCTGCCCCTTTCCAGGCCCGCCAGGGCTGAGCGGCCAAGAGTTCCAGGACCTTGCCGCGCCGGTCGGGACTGGACAACACCGGTAGCGGCGGCGGGTCGCCCCAGCGGTCAGGGGGCGGTTGACCTGCCAGTTCGCGCGTCAAGCGGCGGGCCATCTGGTGCGCGGTGGCCCACCAGATCAGGGCTTCGTGGTGCTCGGGCCTGCGTTCGTAGATCCGGACGAGCCGGCGGTAGCGGGCCAGCCAGGCGAATGTTCGCTCTGCCACCCACCTGCGGGGCAAAACGACGAAGCCGCGCAGGTCGTCGGAGCGCTTGACGATCGCGATGGTCACACTAAGGACCTGCCTGGCCCAGGTCACCAAGCGCCCGGCGTAGCCGCCGTCCGCCCACACCAGCGTGATGGTGGAGAACTTCTCCCGCAGCAGGGCGAGCAGTGGGTGTGCGCCGTCACGGTCTTGGACCGACGCGGCGGTGACGATCACACACAGCAACAGCCCGAGCGTGTCGACCGCGATATGACGCTTCTGCCCCTTGATCTTTTTGCCCCCGTCAAAACCGCAGGCCGCGGCCCCGACGGTTTCGGCCGCCTTGACCGTCTGGGAGTCGATACACCCGGCCGTCGGCAGCTCGCAGCGTCCGGTCATGACTCGCAGCCTGCCGCGCAGCCGCCCGGCGAGCCGTTCGGGCAGACCACGCCGAGACCAGCGCAGGAAGAACCCATACACCGCCTCGTGTGGGGGAAAGTCGACCGGCAGGGCCCGCCACTCGATCCCATACCTGGTCACATAGCCGATCGCGTCCAGCACCGCCCGCAGGTCATGCACCATCGGCCGACCCGTGGTCGCGATCAGTTCGGCCATCACCGCCCGCGCCTCGCCTTCCAACACCGCCCACTCGGCATCGGTCAGATCCGACGGATATGACGGCTTCCGGCCATGACACCGGCGCCCCGGTGAAGCACAACCACTGGCGTCCACGGACGCGAGCGTGTAAGCAGACAAGCACGGGCTCCTGGCCGCCGAGATGCGTAGACAACACCTCAGCTACCAGGAGCCCGCTCCCATTCACGGGTCAACGACCCGAAAATGACCGCATCCCAGTGATCTTCTGAACCCCGCCTTCGAGTATCAAATCCCTATGTCAGCAGGCACGCGCAGAGCTGCCACCGTTACAGACAAGGGCTCAGTGCTTCGGGAGGCACCCGAACTGCATCGCGTTCGATATTCACGAGCACAGCTCTCGGCCGCCGATCATGGCCGCGACGCTCAATCGTGGGAATCCGGTCAGAGTGCGACTGCATTGAGCACACACGAGGGATCACAGACCTGACGGACTACTGGATGCTCCAGCGGTGCGGATGCGAGGGAACGGGGCAGGCGAAGACGTTCAGCTGACCCCAGTTACCCACCGCGACCTCGGTCGGCGTGGCGAACCGGTGCGTGGGCAGGTCCTGTTCCTCGATCGGCTTCCAGCTGCCGCTGCCGCCGTCCCACTCTTTGCTGTCGATGGTCAGCAGTAGGTCCATCGGTGCCGTGCAGGTCCGGCAGTCCATGGGAGACGGGTCGGTCTTGTGCCACGACGCGAACCCTCCGGCGCGCCAGCCGGGCGGAATGGACAGGTCGTGCTGGTAGGTGGGTGCCTCGGGTGCGTCGTCGTCCACCGTCTCTTCGGCCTCCTCCTCGAGGGCTTCCTCCCAGGCGTAAATCCGGGCGCGCAGGTCCTCGGGCAGCAGTCCGGCGAACGGGTAGGTGGCCACTTGTTCCGGGTGCAGCACGCAGGGCTCCGGGACATATCCCTCAAAGCCCACGACCGCTGGTCGGGGTGGCGCGGCCAGGACCTCAGCCACCTCGGAGGATCGGCGCCAGCGGAGGTCCAGCGACATGCCGTAGCCGGTGGGTCCGTGCCGGTCGAACGGGCACCAGAACACCTGGAGCAGGTCGCACCCGTCCGGTCCCGCCAGCAGGTCGGGAACGTCCCGCCGGTACAGCTGGGCGACGCCGATCATCGGCAGCGGATCGGTGTCGGCCACCCCCGCGACGCGATGCTTCCGCGCCAGCTCCTCCAGGAGTGCCTGCTCCTCCGTCGTAAGACCGGGGTCCGAATCGCGGGCCCAGGCGGTTGCGAGGATCTGTCGCTCCCGATGGATGTCCGCGGGGCGCCGGCCGGTCCCGCGCTTGTGCGGCTCCGTGCACACCGGCCATGGCTCGTCCGCTGGCCACAGAAGGGGCCCGCCTACGGAACTGGACGACATGTCCGGGCTGCCCGGACGAGGGTGCAGCCGGGTAGTCGTGCCACGGTAAGCGGCCAGCTCCGGGAACAACACCGCAACATCGAGCGGGCGCGGCGGCGTGGTCCTCATCACGGATGCGATCTTAGACAACACCTCAGCTACCGGGAGCCCGCTCCCATTCTCAGGTCAACGGCCCGAACATGACCAAACCCGACCATCTCCTGGCTCAGACTCCGACACCAAATCCCTTTGTCAGCAGGCTCTAAGTGGTGGGGCCACCCGGCACACCCGCCGTGGACCTCGAACGGCGTGTCATCAAACCCGGTGACCGTATGTGGTCAACGCACTAGAAACCGGTCTTCTCCCGGCCGCTGGGCTCCACCCACCCGGTGACTGGAGCCCAGGCCGGCGCTGTCACCGTACGAGATCGCACCGGAGACGGCCCGACCGCCCTCCGCAGCGGTAGTCGAGGCCGACCATCCGCCGAGCCGACCTTCCGCACGCACGACCACAAAAGGAACACCCATTCGCCCAGGTCAGAGATTGTCGGTGCGCGTTGATAGAACGGGTGCGGAGGTTGCCGATGCGAGTCAAAGACCTGTCCGCGAGCGACCGGCCGCGCGAACGGCTCATGTCCAGCGGTGCCGCCGCGCTGGCAGACCGTGAGCTGCTGGCCGTGCTGCTCGGCTCGGGATTTCGCGGGACGAGTGCCCTGGATCTGGCCAGCCAGGTGATCAAGCACTGCGGAGATCTCGACGGCCTCCGCCGTTCGGACCCGCATCGGTTACTCGCCGTGCCCGGAGTGGGTCCGGCCAAGGCCGCCAGAGTCGTCGCGGCCTTTCATCTCGTACGCCGCGCGGACGCATGGCCGGAGCGCCAACGGATCACCAGCACGTCCGATCTCGCCAACCACTGCGCGCCGCTGCTCCGCGGCCGCAGGCAGGAGCGGCTGGTCATGGTGGTGTGCGATACCCGAGGCAGGGTGCTGAAACATTCCGTCCTGACCGAGGGCGCGTCCGACCACACGCCCGTGCCGATCCGGGAAGTGATCACGGAAGTGCTCACCTCGGGCGGTGCGGTGTTCGGCCTTGCCCACAACCATCCGGGCGGCTCCCTCGAGCCGAGCCCGGCCGACCTGGAGGCCACGGCCCAGCTCGTCCAGGCCGCCGAGACGGTCGGCCTCCGCCTGCTCGACCACCTGATCATCACGGACGCTGCTTGGCGGCGAATCCCTACATAAATCGCTTCCAGTAGGGAGCATGAACCCACTGGACATCAAAGGGAATCATCCTGTGTATAGCGCCGAACAGCCGTTTTCCAAGTGACGGCCATGAGAGCCTAATGACCGCGGGTAGGCCGTTACGGACGTCAGCCGGCCATGACTCGCCGTGGCATGGCCCCGCGCCTCCGGAGGGCGCGAGATCATGCCCGTCATACGCACCGATCCCAGGCGAAGCCCATCGCCCCTCACCGGGCTGTGGGCAGGCGCGTCGCCTGGGGTCACGCAGGTGCGCCCCCGATGGCACACTCCCGTGCCATCACCTGGGGTGTCCGGTTCTCGCGCTCGGCGGCCAAGCGCGGACCGGACACCCACCCACTCTCGCCTCTCACAGGCGGCGGGATGCATCAGCAAGCGCCGTTCGTACGGTGCAGCGCGACTCCCTGAACGTTAGGCCAAGGCACGGCTCATATGCCTCCGCGTGGGAAGCCGCCCACCGAACGCCGGAAAGGGGCGGCGTAGGAGTGCTCGTTGCAACCGCAGGATCGATCATTCATGGTCTGCCATCGTCTGGTGTATTTCCACGCGGGCTGGTCACGTCGTCGAACGGGTGACGGCGTGCTCACTCCAGCGGGAGATGGCGTACGATCCACCAATCTCCAGCCCGTTGCCGGAAACTCGAACGAGAAGCCGCATTTACAGGTGCATGTCCGGCACGGGTTCATAGCGATCAGCGTGCGTTTCCATCCAGCAATCTAGTCCAAGTAGCCAGCACTCTGGTGTAAATGTTCCGGACACTCTCCTCTATCACCACATCTTCGCCAATACAGCTAGTTCTGCGAATGAAATACTGGCCGCCACTCTGACACAGCTCGTAGAACGTCGGCGAGCACGCGCACGTGTAGTCCTTGACCTGCACCCGCGCATCCCGCGGCGGCGCGGGATGCCACCTGATCGCGATCTGACCGGGCCGCGGATCCGGCACATGCGGCGCAAGGTGGCAGCAGGGCAACTCAAGAGGTTGGCGCATGGCAGAACGATACGTCTAGTTGTCTCCTTCTGTCTAGCGATAAAGAGCGCTCTGTCTAAACAGACAGAACGATATGGGCGGTCTTGCACCTGTTGGTCTAAGTTGCAAAGGTGCTCGACTACGACGGGGACACCCACATCTACCTCCAGATCGCCGAGATCCTCCGAGAGCGAGTCTCCGGGCTCGCGTCCGGACACCCTGTGCCGAGCGAGGCGGACATCCAGCAGGAGTTCGGGGTCGCCAGGACCACCGCCAGGCGGGCGGTTCATGTGCTTCGCGAGGAAGGGCTCATCTACACCGTTCAGGGCGAAGGCACCTTCGTCGGCGGCCCGGACGAAGCTCCTCGCAAGCAGCGGAAAGTGCCGATATACCAGCAGATCGCGACGGACATCGCCGAGCAGATCAAGGCGGGACGGTTTTCGCCGCGACGGCCTATACCGGGCGAGTCGGTACTGGTGGGGCAGTACGGCGTGGCCCGGGAGACCGTACGGCGGGCCATGGCGCTCCTACGGGAGCAGGGATGGATCTACACCGTTGCCCAGCGCGGCAGTTACGTGTCGCCAGAGGAGTCGTGGCCCCAGGTCTGACTCTGCTCGACTGCTTGTATCCAGACGTCTAGGCTATGAGCATGCTCGATCGTGATGGACCCGTCCCGATCTACGTGCAGATCGCCGATGCGATCCAAGCACAGATCAGCGATGGGCGGTTGCGAGCCGGCGAGGCCGTGCCGAGCGAGGCGGCTCTGGAAGCGGAGTTCGGCATAGCGAGAACGACGGCGCGCAATGTGGTTCGAGAGCTGCGGGAGCGCCAGCTCGTCCACACCATACAAGGTGAAGGCACATATGTAGGACCCATGGGCGTTCCACGGATAAGGCAGTCAAAAGCCCTTTATCTGGAAATCGCCGGGGATATAGCCACAAGAATCCAGCGTGGCGAGTTCCGGCCGAACCGCGCAATATCGAGCGAGAAAACATTGATGCTGCGACACAGGGCTGCAAAGGTCACGGTCCGCAAGGCCGTTGCGCATCTCAGGCAGCAGGGCTGGGTGTTCACGGTTCCTTATAGGGGGACATATGTGAACGAGCCCGAAAAGTGGCCTACGAAATAGGGGTTAACGGCTCTCCCTTTGACCGTTGGCTTGTATATCCTTGAGGAGTGCTGGATCGCTCGGGTGGCACCTACCTCTACGTTCAGATCAGCGAAGTCCTCAAGACGCGCATCATCGAAGGGCTCTCCCCGGGAGATGTCCTGATCAGCGAGGCAGGGATCCAGCGGGAGTTCCGCGTCGCACGCACGACCGCGCGCAGGGCGATCCGCTTGCTGCGGAATCAAGGGCTGGTCCACACGCGCCAGGGCGGGGGCACGTTCGTGAGCGCCCCCGGCGAGTCAGCGGACGGCCAGGTCCCGCTCTACCGGCAGATCGCCGAGCAGATCCGCAAGCGCATCGAGGCAGGGGAGCTGCCGGCGCACCGCCCGCTTCCGACCGAGGTCACGCTGGTGCGCGAGTACGGCGCCGCGCGTGAGACCGTGCGGCGGGCCATAGCGCTGCTCCGGGAGCAGGGATGGGTCTTCACCATCCCGCATCGCGGCAGCTTCGTCTCACCTGAGGAGCACTGGCCTTCTCCCTGAGCACCCGACGAGCACCGGCCTTCTTCCTGAGCACCCGACGAGCACCGGCCTTCTTCCTGAGCACCCGACGAGCGCTGGCCTTCTTCCTGATCATCCGGCCGCTCGGCCTTCGGCCAGCCGCCGAGCTCGCTGACCACGAAGGCCGGGCATGCCGGCTACCCTGACGGATGTCGAGCGTTCGGTTCGTGAAGGCGGACGTGCGCGTGGCCCGACGACGTGGAGCGGCTGATCTCCCGGTTCGACCGGCTCAACGTGCTGGTCAACGGCGCGACCGGCTCGACGTGCTGGTCAACGGTTCAACCGGGCTCGACGTGCTGGTCAACGGCGCGACCAGCTCGCGTGCCCTTCCCGACTAATCAGCCAACCGGAACCACAGGCAGACCACCGTCGTCGAGTCGTCCACCTCATACCCGTGGCCGCCCCAGTACCGCCGATGGGCTTCGCGCCAGTGGTCTATCGAGCGGAAGCCCTCACCTTCCGCCTGGGCGAACCCCCAGGTGACGTCCGCGAACGGCGTCAGCTCCACCTTCGCGATCTCGATCTCCGCCGCCTTCGCCCCCGAGTCGTCCACCACGGCCAGACGCTCGCCGACGTGCTCCACCTCCTCGCCCTCGGCGTGATAATCCAGCGCCAGAAGACCGGCCGTGGCCGTTTTCGAGCCCGACAGGACCAGCCCGGTCAGCCGGGTGCGGAGTTCGCCGGGCGTGCCGAACTCCATGACTCTCATTCCGTCGATTCGCGGCCACATGGCAGCAGCCTAGAAGACCGGGATGATGTCCTCCGGATCGATGAAGTCCACCTGCACGCCTTCCAGGTCCAACTCGGGGATGGCGGGGAAGGCGATCCCCCAGCGCTCCACGATGGCGCGGATCCGGGCCATGGCCACGCGCCAGTTCTCCGCCTGTTCCTCGTACGACAGCACACCGAGCCCCGCCTGCCTGGCGTGGTCCATGAGGACGCGATGGTTGGCCAGGAAGTACGGGGGCAGCTCCCAGAAGCCTTCCGGCGGCTCCCAGAGGATCATGCTGAGGAAGACGAAACCGGCTCTGAGCTGGCGGGTGATGAGCACCCGGGTCTCGTCGGTGAGCCCCGGCCATTCGTTCTCCAGAATCGTCATGCAGATCTGGAGATGGCGGGACTCGTCGCGCCCTATTCGCTGGAACATCTCACCGAAGACGGGATGCCGGGTGCCGGAGGCCATGCCCCTGAAGAGCGTCGAGGCGGCCATTTCCCCCATCATGAAACTGGTGAAGAGCACCGGCAGCGAATACTTGCCGACCGCCGAGTTGTAGCCGTTCCAGTAGCGGCCGCCGTTGTGATAGAGCCAGCCGATGTTGTTGTGGGCCGCTGATTCGAGGTCGTCGGACGGGGTCCAGTTGAGGGGGCCGCCGGGCCAGAGCCTGGCGATGGTGCGCTGGCAGCACTCCTCGTGGTTCATCTCGTCCCGGGTGATCGAGAAGAAGCACTTCCTGACCGGGTCCTCTTCGTGTTTCTCGAAGGCCTGGATGGTGGCGCGGGCGAACACGGCCGGTCCGGACGCGTCGAAGTTCGCGAGGACCGCGAACCAGTACATGATGCCCAGGCGCTGCTCCCGGGTGAAGTCGTCCGGGTCCAGGCCGTCCCAGGGCAGGTCGGCCGGGTTCCAGACCGTGCGCTTGGACTTTTCGTAGATGGCGGCGAGTTTCTCGGTCTCGACCCGCCATTCCATGGGATAGATGTTGGGCTGCGGGATCTCCGGCGCGGGCCAGAAGCCGCCCTCTGGGATCGTGAGGTCCGCCATTGTTGTGACACCTCCTCCCCCATCCTGCTGGGCGGCGTCACGGCTTTCAAGTACGGGCGCGCTGGGTGACGGCCACGCAGACGAGCACGGCCAGGGCCGCGACCACCGTGGCCGGCCCGAATCGCTCGCCCAGCAGGACCCAGGCCCAGACGAGGGTGAGGAGGGGCTGGGTGAGCTGGGTCTGGCCCGCTCTGGCGATGCCGCCCTTCGCCAGGCCCGCGTACCAGGGGAAGAAGCCGAGGAACATCGAGATCAGCGACACGTACGCGAAGCCCGCGATCGCCTGCGGGGTGGGGTTGACGGGGGTGGCGAGGGCTATGGCCGTGGCGATCGGGGCGGTCAGGGGGAGGGAGAGCACCAGCACGCGGGAGATCACCTGCCAGCCCGGGGTGTTCCTGGACAGGCGGCCGCCTTCCGTGTAGCCGACAGCCGCCGAGATCAGGGCGCCGACCAGGAGGAGATCGGGCCAGGAGGTCTTCCCCTCGTGCTGGGTGAGGGTGAAGGCCGTGATGGCGACCGCGCCCGCCGCGCAGGCCATCCAGAAGAGGGGGCGGGGCCGTTCGGCCGCCCTCAGGACGGCGCAGGCGGCGGTGGCGGCCGGCAGGAGCGCTATCACCACCGCGGCGTGTGACGTGCTGGCGCCCAGGGCGAGGGCCAGTCCGCTGAAGACGGGGAAGCCGAAGACCACCCCCAGGGAGATCAGCGCGTACGACGACCACTCCCGCCTCTCGGGGATCAGCGGCTTCCCGGCGGCTTTCAGACAGACCAGGGCCACCACCCCGGCTACCGCCGCCCGGCCTATCGCGACCAGCCACGGGTCGAGCCCCTGCATGGCGTAGACGGTGGCCGGGAACGAGCCGGAGAACGCCAGGACGCCCAGGAAGGCCAGGGCGGTGCCCTGACGTGCCTGCGCTCCCGGACGAGGGAGCGCTACTTCGGTCGGAAGAGTAGCGCTATTCTTAACTTTCATGAACAACGATAGCAGTATCGCCCAAGTCGCCGCGATGCTGCGCGAAGAGGCCACGCGGCTCGGCCCCGGGGCCCGGCTGCCGTCCAGCCGGGAGATCATGCGGCGGCACAACGTCAGCCCCGTGACCGTGTCCCGGGCCATCGGGCAGCTGGCCGCCGAGGGGCGGGTGGTCGCGAAGCCCGGCAGCGGGGTGTTCGTGACGCCGCAGGTCACCGGCGGACGGGACGCCGCCGACCTCTCCTGGCAAACCGTGGCGCTCGGCGACCGGGTCGTGGACGGAGACCCGGTGGCGACCCTGCTGGCGGGGGCGCCCGAAGGGGTGGTGCCCCTGACCGGCGGATACCTGCGGGCGGGGCTGCGGCCGGACAAGCAGCTGGCGGCCGCCGCCGCGCGTGCCGTGCGCCGGCCGGACGCCTGGGCCATGCCGCCCCTGGCCGGCCTGATCGAGCTGCGGAGGTGGTTCGCGAGGCAGGCGGGAGGTGACATGACCGCGGCCGACGCGTTGATCGTGAGCGGCGGCCAGGCGGCGCTCACGCATGCCTTCAGGGCGCTGGCGGCCCCGGGCACGCCGGTGCTGGTGGAGACGCCCACCTATCCGGGTGCGCTGACGGCGGCCAGGGCGGCCGGGCTGCGGGCCACGGCCGTCCCCATGGACCGGGACGGCGTACGTCCGGAGCTGCTGGCCGAGGCGTTCGCCGTCACCGGGGCGCGGGTCTTCCTCTGCCAGCCCACCCTGCACAACCCGTCGGGAGCCACCCTGACGGTCGAGCGCAGGGAGCAGGTGCTGCAGGTCGCCAGGGCGGCGGGGGCGTTCGTGATCGAGGATGACTTCGCCCGCTATCTCACCGAGCAGGCGCCCCCTTCCCTGGCCTCCATGGATCAGCACGGGACCGTCGTCCACGTGAAGTCGCTGACGAAGATCCTGTCGCCGAGCATGCGGGTGGCGGCCGTCATCGCCAGAGGCCCCGCCGCCCACCGGCTGAAGGCGAGCCAGCTCGTGGAGTCGTTCTTCGTGGCCCGGCCGCTGCAGGAGACGGCGCTGGAGTTCGTGGGGTCGCCGGCCTGGCCGCGACATCTGGCGGCCGTGCACGCCGAGATCAGGACCAGGCGCGACGCGCTGGCGACCGCTCTGGCCGCCCGCATGCCGCAGGCGGAGGTGCATCTGCTGCCCATCGGCGGGATGCACCTGTGGGTCCGGCTGCCCGCCGAGGTCGACGAGAACGCCCTGGTCGAGGCCGCGAGGCGCAACGGGGTGCTGGTGAGCCCCGGCCGGATGTACTACCCGTCCGAGCCGCCGGGACCCAGGATCCGGGTGACCCACATGGCCGCCGCCGATCTCGCGGAGCTGCACGAAGGAGTCCGGCGGCTCGCCCGGACGCTGACCGCGATCTTGTAACCGACACGCCGCTTTAGAGCCGTGAAGAGGGGTTCGCGTCGTCTCCAAGGTTCAAACACCGATACGGTGTAAGTCGTGCCTTGTGGCATGAACGGCAGGCGAAGGAGCGGGCCGAGATGGCAGACGTAGGCGTCCGGGCGGCCCGGCGCGAGGACGTGCTCCAGGTTGCGAATTGTCAGATCCGCGCCTGGCGCTACGGCTATCGGGATTTCCTCCCCGAGGGCCCCCTCGAGCAGATGACAGGCCCGGCAGCCGAGAAGATGTGGCTCCGCCAGTGGGACGAGGCGATCGTCGCCCCGCCCACCCCCAGGCACAGGGTCCTGGTGGCGGTGGAGACCATCCTGGACACCGAGGGCTTCCCGGCCCTCGGCGCGGGCGGCAGCGCCGCCCTGACCACCCCCCGGGGTGGCGAACGCGTGGTGGGGCTGGCCTCACACGCCCCCGCCGAGGATCCCGACCTGGATCCCACCGTGGCGGCCGAGATGCTGACGTTGCTGGTCGACCCCGATTTCGTACGGAGGGGTCACGGCAGCCGCCTGCTCAACGCGACCGTCGACTACCTGCGCGATGACGGCTTCCGCCAGATCGTCACCTGGGTGTTCGCCGACAACTACGCGGTGCTCGGGTTCCTGGAGTCGGCGGGCTGGGGCGAGGACATGGCCGAGCGCGTGCTGGACATGGGCCGCCCGATCAGGATGGTCAGGCTCACCACGGACATCAGCTAGAGGACGAACGACATATGGCAACCCCCGGCCAGTGGATCGCCGGCGCGCGCCCGCGTACCCTCGCGAACGCCGTCGTGCCCGTCATGGTGGGCACCGGAGTGGCGATCGGCCAAGGCGGATTCGTGTGGTGGCGGGCGATCCTGGCACTGCTCGTGGCGCTCTCGCTGCAGATCGGCGTCAACTACGCCAACGACTACAGCGACGGCATCCGCGGCACCGACGACCAGCGGGTCGGCCCGATGCGGCTGGTCGGCTCGCGCGTGGCCCCGCCGCGGCAGGTGCTGACCGCCGCGCTGACCTGTTTCGGGGTCGCGGCGGTGCTGGGGCTGGTGCTGGTGGTCGTCACGCGGGCGTGGTGGATCCTGTTGGTGGGCGCCGCGTGCATCGCCGCCGGCTGGTTCTACACGGGCGGCAAGCGCCCGTACGGCTACCGCGGGCTGGGCGAGCTGGCCGTTTTCGTGTTCTTCGGCGTCGTGCCCGTGGTGGGCACCGCGTACGTGCAGACCGAGGCGCTGAGCTGGCCCGCGTTCTTCGCGTCGATCCCGGTCGGGCTGCTCTCGTGCTCGATGCTCGTGGTCAACAACCTGCGGGACATCGGGACGGACGGCCAGTCGGGCAAGCGCACGCTGGCCGTGATGCTGGGGGCCGAGCGCACCCGTGCGCTCTATGTGGCCTGCCAGGTGGTGCCGTTCGTGGTGGCGCTGGCGATGGTCGTGATCACGCCGTGGACCGCGCTCGCCCTGCTCGCCGCGCCGCTGGCGATCCCCGCGATCAGGACCGTGCTGGCCAAGGCCGTGGGTCCGGCGCTGATCGCGGTGCTGCAGCAGACGGGCAAGCTGCAGCTGGCGTACGGGCTCCTGTTCGCGGTGGGACTCGCGATCGTCTTCTAGCCGGGCCCCATGTCTTCTAGGCTTGGGCGGGTGAAGGACTTCATCGCCGGACTCCCCAAGTGCGAGCTGCACCTGCACATCGAGGGCACGCTGGAGCCCGAGCTCAAGTTCGAGCTGGCCGGGCGCAACGGCCTGGAGCTGCCGTACTCCTCCGTCGAGGAGATGCGGGCCGCCTATGACTTCGACGACCTGCCGTCCTTCCTCAAGATCTACTACGAGGGCATGCAGGTCCTCCGCACCGAGCCCGACTTCTACGACCTGGCCATGGCCTACCTGCGCAAGGCCGCCGAGCAGAACGTCCGCTACGCGGAGATCTTCTTCGACCCGCAGGCCCACACCTCACGAGGTGTGCCCTTCGACGTGGTGATCAGGGGCCTGCGGCGGGCGCTGATGGACGCCGAGGCGCGGCTCGGCGTGCGGGCGCAGCTCATCATGTGCTTCCTGCGCGACTTCCAGGCAGAGTACGCGATGGCGACGCTGCTGGAGTCGCTGCCGTACAAGGAGTGGATCGTGGGCGTCGGGCTCGACTCCGACGAGAAGGGCAACCCGCCGGTCAAGTTCGCGGCGGTCTACGAGCGCGCCCGCCAGGAGGGCTACCTGCTCACCATGCACTGCGACGTCGACCAGGACGACTCGATCGAGCACATCCGCCAGGCGGTCGAGGACATCGGCGTCAACCGTGTCGACCACGGCGTCAACATCCTGGAGGACGAGCGGCTGGTCCAGGTGGTGCTGGAGCGGGGCATGGGGCTGACCTGCTGCCCGATCTCCAACGGCTACGTCACCGACTCGATGAAGGCCGAGGGCATCCGCAAGCTGATGGACCTGGGCGTGCGGGTGACGATCAACTCCGACGATCCCGCCTATTTCGCGAGTTATGTGAGCGAGAACCTCGAGGCACTCCAGGAGGCCCTCCAGCTCACCCACGAGGAGCTGGCCCAGCTCGAACGGAACGCCTTCGAGATCACCTGGCTGCCCCGCCATCTCAAGGACGCCTATCTGGCCGAGGTCGACGCATATCTCCAGTCGAGAGGCGATATCACAGTTCGATAACCCGCGATATTCGGCGATGCCGACGATGCATCCTCTTACTAGGGGTGTTCATGACCGATATCGCGATGCTCTCCGACGCGCCGGTGGATTGGCGCGGGGATCTTCTCCAGTTCCGGCGGTACGTCGACCCGCTCGTTTCGGTCATTACCAATCCGCGCACTCAGACGCCGTTCACGATCGGCGTTTTCGGCGCGTGGGGAAGCGGTAAATCGACCCTGCTGCACATGGTCGACCAGCGGCTCCTCGACCGGCACGGCGCGGAGTTCGTCCGCGTCCATTTCAACCCCTGGGTGCACCGTCGCGAGCCGGAGATGCTCCTCCCCCTCCTGAACGCCCTGCACACGGCGCTGGACCAGGACCCCGCGCACCGCTTCGCCGACAGCGTCAAGCGGCTCGGCGTCATCATGCTGAACCTCGCCGCCGACGAGCTGCTGAAGCGGATCAACGTGGGCTCGGCGAGCGTGGAGAAGATCGGCAAGCTCGCGCAGCAGTACGCCGAGATCCGCGGCCAGGTCGACAGCCAGACGGGCCGCCTGCGCGGGCTCCTGCAGAAAGAGGCCGACCGCCTGGCCGAAAAGGGGCGGAAAATCATCTTCTTCGTTGACGACCTCGACAGGTGCGAGCCCGACCAGATCATCGACGTGCTGGAGTCGATCAAGCTCTTCCTCGACCTCAGAAACGTCTTCGTGATGATCGCGCTCTCCAAGGACGTGGTCGACCGCGGGGTGTCGGTGAAGTACAAGCCGTTCGGCTTCCCCGACCACGCCGTCATCGCCGACGACTACCTCGACAAGATGATCCAGCTCCCGCTGCACCTCTACCCGATCGGCTCCGCGGAGGTGGGCGACTTCATCCGCGGCTCGCTGCTGGGCGACCTGGCGGGCAAGCACGTCGCGACCCTGGAGAAGATCGTCGCGCCGAACCCGCGGAAGATCAAACGCGTGCTCAACCTGCTGCGGGTGACGGAGGCCATCATCGCGGGCACGCCGAGCCTCGCCGGGTTACGGCCCGACCTGGTCGTGCGCCTGGTGGTGCTGCGCGTGCAGAGCCCCGAGCTGTTCATGGACGTGGTGCGGCAGCCGGCGCTGCTGGTGGCACTGGAGCTGGTCCACCAGGACAAGCTGGCCACCGACGCGCTCCAGGGCTTCCAGCTGCGCTTCGGCGCGCGGGCCGAGGAGATCCAGGCCTTGACGAAGGCGTACCACGGCAAGCACGACTTCCTCGCGCCGCTGTTCACCGGCTCGGCGTTCGAGCCGGCCGCCGGTGAGCTGCCCGACTACCTGACCATGATCGGTGGATGAGATGCACCCCGCCGACGCCCGCTACGAGCTCTACGGCCTGCAGGACAACCCCTACGCCGTCAGGCCCCTGGACGCCGTCGCCTGCGACTCCGACCGCGAGCTGCTGCTCGAGCTGGCCGGCATCCGCCTGCGGGCGATCGAGGAGGCCGTCCGGCGGGCGGTCGCCAGGAGGCGGCCCGCCTTCTTCCTGATCACCGGGGTGGGCAAGAGCGGCCGGACCTCGCTGGCCAACCACGTGATGCGCCTCTACCGGGACGCCTGCGACAAGCCCGGCTACACGTTCGTGACCCATGAGGCCGAGCCCGAGGACATGACGCACGACGCGTACGCGCAGATGGTCTCCACGCTGCTCGACCTGCGCAACAAGATGAACGAGTGCGCGATCAAGATCCCTGACGAGCTGCGCGCCCGGTTCCACGAGCTCAGCCGGCGCAGCGGCACCGACCCGATGAACGAGTACGACCTGCAGGAGATCGCCGGTTTCGCCGGCGCCACCTTCGCCGCCGCGAACGTCGGCTTCGGCATCCGGTACGAGAGCGTGCCGACCAAGAAGCTGATCTGGCTGGCCACCAAGGTGTTCGAGAGCACGAGCACGGTCGTCGTCTTCGTCGTGGACGCCTACGACCACGCGAACACCGCCCAGCTGACCATGGCCGACCGGGAGCGGTTCGCCACGCGGGGGCACATCGTGGACCTGGGCACCCTGACGCCGGAGCAGATCGCCGAGCTGGCCCGCCGCCGGTGGAACGGCCGGCCGCCCCCGCCCTTCCACGACGAGGGGCTCAGGGGCGCCCTGAGCGGCCGCACGTACACCGTGGGCCAGGCCATGCGGCGCCTGGAGCTGCTGCTCGAGTTCCGCCTCAGGGAGTACGAGAAGGACGACCCGTGGCCGACGGCCGACCTGCACATGCCCGAGAACTGGCTGCGGCTCAGGATCTGGCAGGGCGACAAATGGAACGGGCTTGGAGGCACCCATGGCTGACTACCCGCGGCGCAATCCCTTCCCGGCCCGGGGCACCTCCAGCGCGGAGGAGACCTCCCTGCCCGGCTTCCTGAGCGACTGGTCGCGCCACACCCCCACCGCGATCCTCCCGGGCGTGCGCGGGGCCGAGCGGGCGGCGCGGGCCTACCTCGACGGCTTCCCCCGCGACGGCGCGCTCAGGTGCATGTACGGCGCCCACGGCACCGGCAAGACGCACGCCGCCCGCCACCTGATGGCGCTCGTCCACCGCGAGGACCCCGAGGCGGTCCAGGTCTACCTGCGCTTCCAGGAGGACGACTTCGTCGCCGCCTACCGCCGCCTGGTCTCCCAGCTGCCGCAGACGCTCCTCGCCGACCTGAGCCTGAGCTACCTGGGCACGATCGAGGGCGACCTGGCCGCCAGGGCGGGTGCCCCCGCCGAGGGCGAGCCGGCGGAGCTGCTCGGCGCCGACCAGGTCGAGAGCGGGGAGGTGCTGGAGGAGCAGGCCAAGGAGATCGCCGCCGTGGCGGGCGACGCGCCGAGGTTCCAGCGGGCGCTGACGTACCTGATCAGGCCCGGCTACTCCGAGGCCGCCTACGACTGGCTGTGCGGCAAGCCGATCAGCGCCGAGGCCGCGGCCGCGATCGGGGTCGGCGGCCGGATCGACGACCCCGTGACCTGCCGCTACGGCCTGCAGCTGCTGACCACGCTGGTGACCAGAGGCGGGCGGCCGTTCGTGGTGGTGCTGGACCAGTGCGAGAAGTTCCTGCTGGAGGACGGCGAGCCGGTGCCCGCCAACATCGGTCTCCTGCAGGGCCTGGTCGAGGTGATCCCGCGGGCGGCCGGGCTGCTGCTCCTCGTGACCAGCGAGAGCGGCTGGGACGGCATGCCGCAGGACCTGCGCCAGCGGCTCGGCGGCGGAGCCTGTCACCTGCTGCCGCTCACGCCGGACGAGGCGCGGCAGGTGCTGGCGGTCTACATCGGCGCCGCCTCCCAGGGCTCCTCCGACGGCATCCGGCCGTTCACCGAGAAGGGTCTGCTGGAGCTGCTGCGTCACAGCGGCGGCAACATCCGCCTGCTGCTGCAGTTCGCCTGGTCGAGCTTCGAGGACGCGGCGCCGCGATCGGCGCCGATCGACGCCGCCGTGGTCGCGCGTGCCGCGTCCCGCCACAGCCGCTCCCCCAGCCTCGCCCGGCTGGCGATGCTCGTCGAGGGCGAGCTGCACGCGGGCGGGCTCGCCGCGGAACGGGTCGAGGAGAACGGCCGGATCATCTCGTTCCAGCTCCCCGACCGGCGGGAGCCACGAGTGGTGATCAAGGTGTCCGAGGCAGTGTTCTTCGACGACGAGGCGCTGAACGCGACCGAGCTCGTCGGCTCCACCGCCCGCTCGGCGTTCACGGCGCTGCTCGTCACGGGGTACGTCAGCCCGCCGGTGCTGGACGAGCTGCGCGGCGCGCTGCACGCGGTGCTGGTGGCCGACGGCTCCGCCGGCTTCGCCCGCGACCTGCACGGGCTCGTCGAGCGGATCGCCGCCATGCCCGCGCGGAACGGCCGGCCCGGCGAGCTCGACCTGACCGCGCGGACACGCCTCGAGGAGCTGTACGCCGACCGGCTCGGCGAGGCGGCGGCGCTGCGCCACGAGCTCGCCAAGCTGGCCGAGCGGCTGGAGGACGACCAGCGCAGACCGCGGCCCGGCTGGCCCGCCCGGCGCGCGGACCTGGTGGAGCGCATCGCCCGCGCCAGGGCCGAGCGCGCAGCGGCCGACTGGGAGGAGTTCCGCAGGAGCCGCACCGGCGTCGTCAACCAGCGGGAGACGCTGCTCGGCTGGCTGGCCGTGGCCGTCGGCGCGGCGGCGGTGCTGATTGTCATCGCCCTGGCGACCGCCTCGCTCCACGCGATCCCGTTGAGCGCGGCTCTCGTGGCGGGAGCACTCGGCGCGGCGGGCGGCGCCGCGCTCGCTCTGAGGAGGCTGGCCGCGATCAGGGTGAGCCATCCGAAGGCGGTCCTGCGGTCCCTGCGCGACCTCGACCGGCTCGCCCGCGAGACGGTGCCCGACGCGCGCTCCGTCGATCCGCTCAGGCGCTACGCCTACGCGCTCAAAGAAGACCCGGACGAGGCGTACCCCCAGCTGGCGGAGGCTCTGCTGCGGGAGTCGCTGCCTCTCGTCAGGCAGGCCATGGGGCACCGCCTGGCCACCTCCGCCCGCCTGGCCGCGGACTGCGTGCCCGAGGTGCTGCGCGGGCGGCGCGAGGGCGTGCCCGAGGTCCTGCTGCTGCTGGCGCGCAGGCAGCGGCGCGCCGAGTCGGGGCCACCGCGCGCCCTCCGCGACCTGCCGCCAGAGCTGCGCCTGCTCGTCGCGCTCGCCAACCCGGACGCGCTCGAACTGGCCGACGGCGCGGTCACGCAGCAACCCGCCGACCTGGCGCTGGAGGCCCTCGGCGTACGGGGGCCGCAGCACCTGCTCGCGCTGGCCTTCCGCGGCGGCGTACCCCAGACCGCGCCGATCGAGATCCCGCCGACCGCGCTCAGAGCCACCGCGCACCTGCTGTCCCCGCTGGAACGCGACGGGCTCGGCACCTGCGACTGGCTCCCGATGATCACGAAAATAGATGATCTATACCTATTTTTCGAGGAATTGCTCTATTACCAAGAGCAAATTCGCTCTAGCAGCCATAAATCTTGACTAGCCCTCGAAGTCGTGAGACATAGGGACCGGGGCCAGCGCCGTTTCCCGCTCGATCGAGCCCAGGATGGGGCGCACGACGCATAAGGGGTAGCCGTTGTTAGGAAGCCCTGATTCGCAGCCGCTGCTCACCGGGGGATTCCCCCAATTACTCGACGTCGAGGCGCTGCTGGCGGGCGGCTGGAAACCGCTGGCGTTCCAGCAGTTCATTCTGAAGATCCACAGCCGCTGCGATCTCGCCTGCCGTCACTGCTACGTGTACGAGATGGCGGACCAGGGCTGGCGCGACCAGCCCCGCAGGATGTCCGACGCCATCGCCGACCGGGCCATCGAGCGGATCGCGGAGCACGCCACCCGGCACGATCTGCCGGAGATCGACGTCGTCCTGCACGGCGGCGAACCGCTGCTCGCGGGTCCCGGCCTCATCTCCCGGCTGGTACGCGGCATCCGGGGCGCGGTCAAGACCGGCACCCGGGTCAACGTCAACATCCAGACCAACGCGGTCCGGCTCGACGAGGAGTATCTGCGGCTGTTCGAGTCGCTGGAGATCCGCGTCGGGGTGAGCATGGACGGCTACGCGGAGGGCCACGACCGGCACCGCCGCTTCGCCAACGGGCGCGGCAGCCACGCCCTGGTCAGCGAGTCGCTGCGGCGGCTGACCGCGGGGCCGTACCATCACCTGTTCAGCGGGATCCTGTGCACGGTGGACGTGCGCAACGATCCGCTGCGCACGTACGAGGCGCTGCTGGCGCACGACCCGCCCGCGATCGACTTCCTGCTCCCGCACGGCAACTGGGCGACGCCGCCGCCCTTCCGCGTGCCGGGCTCCCCCGAGACGCCGTACGCCGACTGGCTGATCACGGTCTTCGACCGCTGGTACGACAGCCCGGTCCTGCAGACCGAGGTCCGGCTGTTCCGCGAGATCATGCGGCTGCTGATGGGCGGCCACTCCCGGGCGGAGTCCGTCGGGCTGTCGCCCATACGCATGCTCGTGATCGAGACCGACGGCAGCATCGAGCAGTCGGACATCCTGAAGAGCGCCTACCACGGCGCGCCCGAGACCCGGCTGCACATCCTGCGGGACCCGCTGGACGCGGCGCTGCGGCATCCGTCGATCATCGCGCGCCAGATCGGCGAGCTGGCGCTCTCCCCCGACTGCCGCCGCTGCGAGCTCGTGTCCACCTGCGGCGGCGGCCTCTACGCCCACCGCTACCGCCCGGACGCCGGCTTCTCCGAGCGCTCCGTCTACTGTCCCGACCTGTACCGGCTGATCTCGTACATCGGCGCGCGGTGCGAGCGCGACCTGGCGCGGCTGCGGGGAGCGGGATGAGCCCGTCCCCGCACCTGATCTCCCGCACGTCGTTCTCCGGGCTGGCCACCAGCGGCGGCGGCGCGAAGGCCGTGGGCGAGCTCTGCGCCGCGCAGGAGAGCAAGCACCGCCTGCTGGTGGGGCTGCTCGCGGCCGAGGCCGGGGCACACCCGCACGCCGCCCTCGTGGCCCGCGCCTACGAGGCGCTCTCCGAGATGGCGGAGGGCGCTCCCGAGGAGATCCGCCGCCTGTTCCGCCACCCCGCGGTGGGAGCGTGGGCGCTGAGCGTGTGCCGGGGCCACGCGGCCCCCGGGCGGCTGGCCGCGGTCGCCCTGGCCGCGGCCGTGCGCACGCGTACCGCCTGCCGCCTGGACGTGCCGGTCGGTGGCCCGCTCATGCTGCCCTCCGTGGGCCTGCTGAGCCTGCCCGGCGACCTGCCGGAGGTGGCCGAGGTGTCGGTCGAGCCCGCCGAGGGCGGGGCGGAGCTGCGGGTCGGCGGCCGTACGTACCGGGTGGACGTGTCGGGCGACCGGCCGGGCTGGCAGGTGCTCCATCGCGTCCCCGTCGCGCCCGGCGTGACGATCACCATCGACGACCTCGACCCGTACCGCTGGCCTGAGGACGACGCCGACGGGCGGCTGAGCGGCGAGCGGCGGCGCACGTGGGTCTCCTGCCTGCACGAGGCGTGGGAGATCCTGAACTCGCGTCACCTGACGGTGGCGGGCGAGGTGGCCGCCGCGGTCTCGGTGCTCACGCCCGTGGTCGCCCGGACGACCGACCAGCACAGCGCCTCGGCGCGGGTCACGTTCGGCACGATCGCGCTGTCCGACCCCATCGACGGAATGGGCATGGCGCTGACCCTCGCCCACGAGCTCCAGCACGCCAAGCTGGACGCGCTCAGCGCGCTGGTGGAGCTGACCCTGCCCGACGACGGGCGCCGCTTCTACGCGCCCTGGCGCCCGGACCCGCGCCCGCTCTTCAGCCTGCTGCACGGCGTGTACGCGCACGCGGGCGTGGCCGGGTTCTGGCGACGGCACACCCAGGACCCCGAGCACGGCACGAAGGCCCAGGTCGAGTTCGCCCACTGGCGCGAGGCGGCGTATCAGGCGAGCCGGACGCTCCTCGACAGCGGCGGGCTGACGGAGGCCGGCACCCACTTCGTGGTCACGCTCCACGACACACTGGGCCGCTGGCGGGCCGAGCCGGTGACGCCCGCCGCCGCCGCCCAGGCCCGCCTGCGGTCCGAGCACCACAGGAGGGCCTGGGTCAGGACGAACACCCAGGTCTAGATGGGCGGCGGGTCGAAGTCGCTGTGGAGCCGCTCGCCGGCGAGCACCGAGAGGGTCTCGGGGTGGTCGCGCCCGAGGACCGCGTCCATCCGCCGCGTCGTGTCCGCCAGCAACCGCTCGGCCTCCCTCTCGCTGCCCGTGGCCCGCAGGTCGAAGCTCAGGTTGGCGGCGCACACGAGGCTGAGGTAGTGGTCGGGGCCGAAGGCCGCCTGGATCCGCCGGTGGTTCTCCTCGCCCAGGCGGCGGGCCTCGTCGTGCAGGCCGAGCGCGGCCAGGTCGTTCTGCAGGTTGATGGCGCAGCTCACGGTGTAGTCGTGGTCGGCGCCGAGCCGCTCGGTGAGGCCGGCCAGGGCCCGTTCGCTGATCTGGCGGGCCTTGGCGGGGTCGCCGTTCAGGCGCGTGAGCAGCGCCAGGTTGATGCTGCACGCGTGGGTGAACGGGTGGTTGGGGCCGAACACGTCGGGATAGTGGTCGAGCCCGCGCTTGGCCAGCTGCAGCGCCTCCGCGACCTCGCCGTCGGCGCGCAGGGCGTTGGACAGGCCTAGGGCCGCGGCCATCGTGTCGGCGTGCACGTCCCCGTACAGCCGCTCCAGACGGGTGTGGGTGTCCCTCAGGAGCTCCAGGGCCTCGGGAAGCCGCCCGCTGCGGCGCAGGGAGATCGCGTAGTCCTTGGCCGCCAGCAGGGTGATGGGGTGGTCGTCGCCGAGCTGCGCCACGCCGTACTGGTACGCCTCCTCGGCCATGTCGGTGGCGACCTGCACCTGGCCGCCGAGCCGCACAGCCCGGCTCAGGTTGGTCCAGGTGGAGAGCAGGACGCGGCGCCCGACGCCTTCCGCGCTGCTCCTGTGCAGGTAGACGTCCTGCAGCAGCTTCCCGGCCGCGTCGTAGTCGCTCGTCAGCGCGTAGTCGATCGCCAGGTTGTTGCGGGCTTGCAGGGTTTCGCCGGACTGGGGGCCGGTCACCCGCTCGTATGCCTCGAGCAGCTCCTGGTCGCTCTGCCGTGCCTGGAAGAACTCGCCGCGGCCGCGGAGCGCTCCCGCGTTGCCGTTCTTCGCCCAGAGCGCCTCCAGGCGCTCCGGGCCGATCGTCTCGATCATCCCCTGCAGGGCCTCCGACATGAGCTCATAGGCTCTGGTGTAGAAGGTCAGGCCCAGGTAGACGAGGCCGAGGTGGATGCGGGCGGCCAGCACGTCGACGTGCCGGGCACCACTGGCCTCGGTCCACTTCGCGATGTACTGGTTCAGCAGTGCCTCCGCCTGCCTGTAGCTGCCTCGCACGTACAGGTAGCGCACCAGGTCGAGGGCGAACGTGCGCACGGACGGCACCGTGCAGTCGATGACGCCGGAAGGCTCCAGGTGGGCTGCCAGCTCCTCGAACCGGGGCCACCGGGCCGTGTCGTCGGGGTCGCTCGGCGCGGTGCCCGCCAGCAGCATGTGCACCTCGTGGCGCAGCTCCTCGCGGTCCTCCGGGCTGGTCTCGTCGCGGAGCAGCGCCTGGTTCAGCCGGTGGACCTGGAGGGTGCGGGTGGACGGCTCCACCTTGACCAGGGCGAGGCGCTCGAGGTTGCTCAGCGCGTTGGTGAGCATGATCGGGTCGGAAAGGATCTTTCCCAGGCGCGGGCCCACCGCCCGGTTGCCACGCCGGAACACGTCGCGCGGGATGGGCTCGGGGCCGAAGAACGCGCAGCAGCGCAGCAGCTCGACCGCCTGCGGCACGCGGTCCTCGAGCTGCGAGACCGACACCTGCCACGCCGCCGTCATGGACTGCGGATAGGTCGGCGACTTCTCCAGGCTGAGCACGGCGCCCGTCCGCTTCTTCACCAGGCTGACGTACTCGTCGACCGACATCAGCGTGCGCAGCAACAGGGCGGCGGCCTGCTCGAGCGCGAGCGGGAGGTCGCCGAGCACCTCCGCCACCTGGTTGGCCTCCGGCTCGGTCATCGCACTGCCGAGGCGCTTGAGCAGGAACGCCATGCTCTCCTCGCGCTTGAACACGTCGACCGCGACCGTGTCCTCGTAGTCGCTCCAGCGCGAGTTGCGGGAGGTGATGATGACGTGGCCGGTCCCTCGGGGGATGTAGTCCTTGATCAGGTCTGGCTCTTCGGCGTTGTCGAAGATCACCAGCCAGCTCCGGTAGGGCACCCCGCTCTGCAAGGCGCGCAACACCGACTGCGCCGCCTGCTCCACGCCGGTGCTGGTGGCGGGCGGCAGGCCCAGCGCGGTGGCCATCGCGGCCAGCGACGAGGGCACGAGCATGGGCTGGTCGGCCGAGACCCACCAGACCAGGTCGTAATGGCTGCGGTACTGCCAGGCGTACTCGACGGCCAGCTGGGTCTTGCCCACACCGCCGAGGCCCTGCAGCGCCATGGGCTGCGCCACAACGGCGGTCACGGGGCTGATGCTCTTTCTCAGGGAGAGCAGCAGGTCCGCTCGGCCGGTGAAGTTCGGATTGCGCTTCGGGACCCGTTCCCAGACCTGTGGCGCGCGCGCCGCCATGGAGTGCGAGTTTTCCGACACGTAGATCCTCCGCTCCGCGCCCGTACAGGTTGTTATATCTCTATGGCCCTATCGTAAAGGTTGATTAGTCGAGCGGTTTATCACAGAATTAATACACATAAAAAATCTTGCCCGGCCCTGGCGGGCAAGATCTGTGCGCACGCTCATAAGCGCCCACATGTCACCCGGCATTCGGGTGACCGAAAAGGACGGAGTGCACATGCGTGACGGGCAGTATGGTTCGGGCAAGCTGATCGACGTGACAGGCGTTTCCCTGCGCAAGCTCCACGAGATGGACAGCGCCGCGCTCCGGGACGTGCTGACCGCGTGCCTGACCGACGACAAGGAGCAAATGGCACGCTTCCAGAGCTCCATCTAACGACATACTCCGCATATCCCACCAGTGGCCCTGAAACCGGGCGCGCCCGGGCGAAATTCATCTCCGCGGTGGGTGTGCCGGCCGCGCCGGACGTGCAAGGATTATCGATCTCCTTGACCGTCACGCAGGAAATGTGCGATGAAACGCGGCTGCGGAGGGAATCGCCATGACGACTTCCGGCATGGGTGCGCAGGCGGCGCCGGGACCGTACAGGGGCTCGCGCGCTTTTCGCGCCGAGGACCGACACCGATTCTTCGGGCGCGGCGCCGAATCCCACGTAGTGCGCAAGCTGTGGCGGGAGCAGCGGCTGACCGTCCTGTACGGCGCCTCGGGGATCGGGAAGACCTCGCTTCTCCAGGCGGGCGTCATGCCGCTGTTCAGCCCCGGCGCGGTCGACCTCCTCCCGCTCGGCCGGGTGTCCTACGGGTCGTCCTTCCCGTGGGCCGCGCTGCCTGCCCACAATCCGTACGTTCTCGCGCTGCTGATGTCGTGGACCCCGCCGGCGCCGCCCACCGGGCTGGTGGGCATGACCATTCCGGCGTTCCTCCGCTCCCGGCCGGTCAAGCGTGACGCCTTCGGCGAGCCGACGCCGATCCTGATGGCCATCGACCAGGTCGAGGAGCTGTTCACCGGCGGGCAGGGGCAGCAGCCGTACCGTCGCTGGTTCTTCGGCCAGCTCGCCGAGGCGCTCCGTGACCACCCCCGCCTCCGCCTGCTGCTGTCGATCCGCGCGGACCGGCTCCCCGACCTCATGAAGTACGAGCGCGAACTCGCCAAGACCCTCAAGGACGAACCCGGGCCCGGCGACTCAGGCCCCGAGCGTTACGCCCTGGAGGCGCTCGGCTTCGACAGCGCGCTGGAAGCGGTCACCAGGCCGGTGGAGGGCACCGGACGCGCGTTCGCCGAGGGCGCGGCCCAGCAGGTGGTGCGGGACCTCATCGCGATCAGGACGCGCGCGGGCAGCCGGCAGCGGGGCCAGGCGGTGGAGCCGGCCCAGCTGCAGGTGGTCTGCGAGTCGCTGTGGCGGTCGCTGCCCCCGGAGACCAGCGAGATCAGAAGGGGCGACGTGCTCAGGTACGCCGACCAGGCGCTGTCCGAGCACTACGCCAGGCAGCTCAGGGAGATCGCCGTCGAACGCTTCAACGGCGACGTCCGCCTGCTGACCACCTGGCTGCGGCTGACCTTCCCCGGCCGGGCCGGTGGCGGACCGCAGGCCGTCCGGCAGAGCGCGATCAGGTCGGCGGGGGTCGGCAGGACCGTGGTGGCCCTGCTGGTGAAGCGCCGTCTCCTCCGGGCCGACGAGCAGCTGGGCGAGAGCTCGTACGAGCTGGCGTACGACCGGCTGCTCCAGCCGGTCGAGCAGGACGAGCAGCGGGTTGAGGCCATTCCCGTCGAGCTGCGCTCCGAGGACTGCCTGCGCGAGGCGGAAGGCGCGCTGCGCGAGGGCGATCTCTTCCTGGCCGCCCGGCTCGGCGAGGAGGCGCTGGCCCGGGCGCAGGAGCACGACCTCACGCTGCGCGCGCAGATCGAGTCGCTGCTGGGCAACGTCGCCCATCAGCACGAAGAACTGGACCAGGCCATCGCCCACTACGCCTCGGCCGCCAGGAGCTTCGAGACCGCCGGGGCGGCGGCCGCCGTCGGCCCGCTGCTCACGGCCATCGGGAGGCTGCGGCTGGCACAGGGCTCGCCCGCGGCGGCCGTACGCGAGCTGCACGCCGCGATGATCCGCGTGCCGGCGGATCTGACGATCCAGACCGAGCTGGCCTGGGCGCTGTGGCAAGGCGGGCATCCCGACGCGGCCGTGGGCGTGCTCAACGGGGTGCTCGACAGGCAGGGCAACAACATCGACGCCCTGCTCGGCCGCGGCCAGATCCTGGCCGGCATGGGGCGGCCGCAGGCCGCGCTCCGCGATCTCGAGCGGGCGGGGCCGCTGCGCTGGCCGTTCGCCAAGGTCGCGCACGCGCTCGCGCTCGCGCAGACCGAGCGCGTGCGGGAAGCCCAGCAGGAGATGGTGGAGGCGCTGGCCGAGGCCGTGGATCACGGGCCGGTGCTGCTGTACGCGGCGCGCGTGGAGGAGCTGGCGGGCCGGACCTCCTCGGCCGCGGCGCTGGCCCAGCAGGCTATCGCGGCCTCGGCCCCCGCGATTCCCGAGCACATGACCGGGGACGCCCGGCGGCTGGCCCGCGTCGAGTGAAGACCCCGCCCGTCAGGCAGCCGCTCGCCTTCCGGTGAAGGCCGCGCCCGTCAGGCGGTGCTTCCCGGGGAGACCGGCACCAGGTAGGCGCGCAGCACCCGCAGGCGGGTGGCCG
Source organism: Nonomuraea sp. NPDC050786 (assembly GCF_040654115.1). Lineage (NCBI taxonomy): Bacteria > Bacillati > Actinomycetota > Actinomycetes > Streptosporangiales > Streptosporangiaceae > Nonomuraea > Nonomuraea sp. NPDC050786. Next base: position 56,680 of record NZ_JBFAHJ010000040.1, on the reverse strand, counting down.
GCACCGCCACGCCGAGCATCGCGAGGAGCAGCACGAAGGAGCCGCCCGCCACCCCGAACCAGGTCACCAGGAAGCCGCCCAGCGGCGCCGCGAGGCAGATCGCGCCGTGGGACGTCAGCCGGGAGACGCCGACCACACGGGCCAGCGTCTTCGGCGGGATGCACTCCACCTCGATCGCCCTGATGCACACGTTGCTCACCGCCCCGCCGAAGCCCGTGATGAACAGCGCCACGGCGAAGAAGACCGCCCGGATCTCCAGCATCGCGCCGAGCGCCGCGGTGCAGAGCGCCGCGACCCAGACCCACATGTGAACGAGCAGGATCGAACGCATCGGCCGCCTGAGATAAGGAGTCAGGGCCGCTCCGACGGCTCCCCCGACGCCGGCGGACGCCAGCACGAGCCCGACCGTCAACGACGTGAGACCGCTGGAACCGGCCACGAAGATCATGATCATCGTGTTCACCATCAGATTGGTGATGGCGATGAGCGCGACCGACGCGCGGAGAAACGGCTGGTGCCTGAGCGCCCGGAATCCGGCCAGCAGGTCGCGCCGCCAGGGCGGACGCACCGGCAGCCGGCTGGGCCCCTCGCGCATCCCCAGGAAGAGCAGGAACGACACGGCGAAGAGCACGGCGTTGACCGCGAAAGGCATCAGGTAGCCCAGCCCGAACAGGTAACCGCCGAGCGGCTTGCCCGCGAGCGAGGCCAGATGGCTGGCGCTCTCCGTCCGCGCCAGCGCGTACCGCAGCCCGGTCCGTTCCACCAGGGACGGCACCAAGGACATCTCGGCGAGCATGTAGAGCACCCACATCGCGCCCTCCACGAGCGCGGCCAGGATCACGTGCGGCAGCCACACGTGACCGGAGAACAGCAGCGCCACGCACACGCTCACCACGGTCAGCCCGCGCACGGATTCGGCGAAGAGCACAATCGAGCGAGGCGGTATTCGGTCGACCAGAATCCCGCCAGGAACATAGAGGATCAGAATGGGGAGAGTCAGGGCAAATCCGGTCCAACCCGCCGCAGCGGGCGAGCCGGTTACCGAGAGCGCCAGAAGCGGATAAACCACACCGAGAGTGCGGGTGCCGACCGTGGAAATGGCCGAGCCGGCCCAGACGCGAACGAAGTCCGGCGTCCAAGGAGGCGGCGAGCCGCGCCGTGCCGCGTAAGTTCCTTCCACGCCCCCGCCCCAGCCGCTTCCCTCGGGCCGCATGACCTCTGCGTCATCAATACGCGTGGGAACAGCGACATACTGCTTGCAACGGGATGCACGGGAAAACGTCGGCCACCATATCGGCGCTGCAACCCGTTGAAGTATAGCCAGGCAACGTGCAGGCAGGAGGCATTCTGGCTCTCCCAATTCCGTACGTTTACCGACCTAATCGCACTGTTTACGGTAACTATCGCATAATAAGGCGATCAGGAGTAATGGCCGCTTGGATGGTGACCTCACACCCTATGATCAACAATGCCCGTTTATCACGCGAACTCGCCGCCTTGGGGATCGGCCCCGGGCAGGTCGTGCTCGTGCACTCCTCGCTCAGCCGTCTCGGCCACGTCGAGGGCGGCCCCGGCACGGTGGTCGCCGTGCTGCGCGAGCTGCTCGGCGGCGACGGCACTCTCACCGTCCCGAGCGGCACCTCCGCCAACTCCGACACCTCACCGCACTACCGCGGCGCCACCGCCGGAATGAGCCCGGACGAGATCACCCGCTACCGCTCGGCGATGCCGGCCTACGACCCCCGTACCAGCCCGTCCACGTCGATGGGCGTGATCGCCGAGTGCGTACGCACCCTGCCCGGCGCCCTCCGCAGCGCCCACCCGCAGACGTCCTTCGCCGCCATCGGGCCACGGGCGGCGGCGATCACGGGCGGGCACGCCCGCGACTGCCTCCTCGGCGAGCGCTCGCCGCTCGCCCGGCTCTACGACGCCGGGGCCCTGATCCTGCTGCTCGGCGTCGGCTACGACAAGTGCACCGCGTTCCACCTGGCCGAATACCGCTACACCAGCGACCCGCCGCGGCGCAGCTACCGCGCCGTGGTCGACGACGGGCGGGGGCCCGAATGGTGCGAGTTCGTGGACGTGGACGTGGACGTGAGCGACTTCGAGGCCCTCGGCGCGGATTTCGACGGGACCGGCGCGGTGCGGCGCGGACGGGTCGGCGCGGCCGAGGCCCGCCTGTTCCCGCTGATCGCCGCCGTGGACTACGCCGTCGACTGGTTCGCCACCCACCGCAGGCGCTAGGCGTACCCGGCTAGCGGCGCATCACCACGCGGGGCGCGACCTCGATCCCCAGCTCGCGCTCGTGCTCCACCACCGCGCGCAGCTCCGGCCCCCACTCCTCCTCGGGCATCACCGAGAAGCCGTGCCGCGCGTACCACCGCGCGTTCCAGGGCACGTCCCGGTACGTCGTCAGCGTCACGGCCGGTGCGCCGGCGGCACGCGCGTGGTCGGTCACCGCCGCCATCAGCCGCCCGCCGATGCCCTGGCGCATGCTCCGCGGATGCACCGCCAGCTGCTCCAGGTGCAGGTTGCCGTCCACCCACCCGATCATCGCGAACCCGGCCGGAGGGTCTCCCTCCACGAGGACGACGCCGGGATCGTCCACCTCTTCGATCATGGTCGTGCCGGGCGGGAAGACGATGCCCACCTGCTCGAAAAGCCCGTCCGCCGCCCGCTCCACGGCGGCCAGCCCGGCCAGCTCGTCCGCCTCGGCCCATCGCACCATGCCGACACGATCTCATGTTTCAGGCGGATCTCGCCGCTCGTATTAGTGTTTGTGCTCGTAGGCTCGGCTGTGCGGAGCCGGGACCCTCTCCTCACGGCGTGCCCACGACCGTACGGTGGTGGGCACGTCGTGTGCGGCCAGAGATCGCACCCGGGCCTCAGAGGTCGAGGAGTGGCTCCAGGCCCAGGGTGAGGCCGGGCAGCTCGCGCACGCGGCGCACCCCGAGCAGCACGCCCGGCGTGAACGCCGACCTGCTCATCGTGTCGTGCCGGATCGTGAGGATCTCGCCGGCGCCGCCCAGCAGCACCTCCTGGTGCGCGATCAGCCCGGACAGCCGCACCGCGTGCACGTGCACGCCGCCGACGTCGGCCCCGCGGGCCCCGTCGAGCGCGGTGCTCGTGGCGTCGGGCATCTGGCCGAGCCCCGCCTTGGCACGGGCCTCGGCGACCAGCTCGGCCGTGCGCCGGGCGGTGCCGGACGGCGCGTCAGCCTTGTTGGGATGGTGCAGCTCGACGATCTCGACGGACTCGAAATAGCGGGCCGCCTGCTGGGCGAAGTGCATCATGAGCACGGCCGCGATGCCGAAGTTGGGGGCGATCAGGCAGTGGGTGCCCGGCGACTCGGCCAGCCACCCGCGCACGGTCTCCAGCCGCCCCTCGTCGAAGCCGGTCGTGCCCACCACCGGGTGGATGCCGTGCCGGATCGCCCACTCGAGGTTGCCCATGACCACGTCGGGATGGGTGAAGTCGACCACCACCTCGGCGCCCTCGAGCCCCTCGACGGAGTCGTCCTTGTCGAGCGCGGCCACCAGCTCCATGTCGGTGGCCGCCTCGACCGCTTTGCACACCTCGACGCCCACCCGCCCGCGGGCGCCCAGCACACCTACCCTGATCACACGCCAACCTTATACCAGCAAGAAACCTGCTCATCGGCCTGCCGTCCTACTGTTGTGGCAGCTCAAGACCGTAACGGCAGTCCGTTTAGCAGGTTTCTCACTGTCGAATGGCGTCGGAGAAGTCCTTATCACCGTACGGGCCGATCACGGCGAGCGTGAGCGGCCGTTCGAGCACGTCCCTGGCCACCTCGTCGATCTCGTCGGGGGTGACCGCCTCGATGCGGGACAGCACCTCGTCCACCGACATCAACTCGTCGTAGACCAGCTCGTTCTTGCCGATGCGCGACATGCGCGAGCCGGTGTCCTCCAGGCCGAGCACGAGCCCGCCGCGCATCTGCCCCTTGCCGCGCATGATCTCGTCGGCGCTCAGGCCCTCGGCCACCACCCTGGACACCTCGTCCCGGCAGATCTTGAGCACGTCGTCGATCTTCGACGGCAGGCAGCCCACATAGATGCCGAACTGGCCGGTGTCGGCGTAGGCCGAGGTGTAGCTGTAGGCGGAGTAGGCCAGGCCGCGCTTCTCCCTGATCTCCTGGAAGAGCCTGGACGACATGCCGCCGCCCAGCGCCGCGTTGAGCACGCCGAACGCGAACCTGCGGTCGTCCGTACGGGACAGACCGGTCGTGCCGAGCACCAGGTTGGCCTGCTCGGTCGGCCGGTCGAGCACCCGCACGCCCGAGCGGGTCTCCGCCCCGGGGCCGCTGGTGCGCGGCGGGGCGAACTCGGCGGGGCCGCCCAGCGCGCCCGCCCGCTCGTACGCCCTGGTGACCAGCTCGACGACCTCTTCGTGCCGTACGTTGCCCGCGACGGACACGACGGTGCGGCGAGGCCGGTAGTAGCGGTGGTAGTACTCGGCGATCCGGTCGCGACCGAGCGCGTTGATCGAGTCGACGGTGCCGAGAATGGGCCGGCCGATCGGCGAGTCGCCGTAGAGCGCGGCGGCGAACTGCTCGTGCACCACGTCGGAGGGGTCGTCGTCGTGCATGGCGATCTCCTCGAGGATCACGCCGCGCTCGGACTCGACGTCCTGCTCCGTGACGAGCGAGCTGGTCACCACGTCGGCGAGCACGTCCACCGCGATCGGCAGGTCCTCGTCGAGCACGCGTGCGTAGTAGCACGTGTACTCCTTGGCGGTGAAGGCGTTGATCTCACCGCCGATGCCCTCGATGGAGGCGGAGATCTCCATCGCGTCGCGCGTGGGGGTGCCTTTGAAGAGCAGGTGCTCGAGGAAGTGGGTGGCCCCCATGTGCTCGGGGGCCTCGTCGCGCGATCCGATGCCGACCCACATACCGACCGCGACACTGCGCACGGTCGGCATGGTCTCGGTCACCACGCGGAGCCCACCGGGGAGGACGGTGCGCCTCACCACCCCGGCGCCGTCCCTGCCGGGGTGCAGCGTGGTCGTACTCACAGGGCCTCCGAGGTGCCGCCGCATCGTCCAGTGAGACCGGCCGTGAGCCCCTCCGCGAGGGGCTCACGACCGAGGTTGGTCAGATCTCTCACGAGTTCCGGTCGTCCCCGTCGTTACCGCTGCCGCTGCCGCGGGTGCGAACGCGGGTCCGGGTGCGGCGGGGCCGCTCCGGCTTCTCCTCGCCGGCCGGCTCGCCGGCGGCCTCCTCGGCAGGCGGAGCCTCGGCGGACTCGGGCGCCTCGGCTCCAGCAGCGGCCCCAGTAGCGGCCCCAGTAGCGGCCTTCGCCTCCTTCTCGGCGGCCTCCTTCTCGATGACCTCGACGGGCACCAGCGAGAGCTTGCCCCGGGCGTCGATCTCGGCGATCTCGACCTGGATCTTCTCGCCGACGCTCATCACGTCTTCGACGTTCTCGATGCGCTTGCCGCCGTGCAGCTTGCGGATCTGCGAGACGTGCAGCAGACCGTCCTTGCCGGGCAGCAGCGAGATGAACGCGCCGAAGGCGGCGATCTTGACGACCGTGCCGATGTAGCGCTCACCGACCTCCGGCATGTGCGGGTTGGCGATGGCGTTGATCGCGGAGCGGGCCGCCTCGGCGGACGGGCCGTCGGTGGCGCCGATGTAGATCGTGCCGTCGTCCTCGATGGTGATCTCGGCGCCCGTGTCGTCCTGGATCTGGTTGATCATCTTGCCCTTCGGGCCGATGACCTCGCCGATCTTGTCGACCGGGACCTTGATGGTGATGATGCGCGGCGCGGTCGGGTTCATCTCGGCCGGGGAGGCGATCGCCTCCTGCATCACGTCGAGGATCGCCAGGCGGGCGCCCTTGGCCTGCTTGAGCGCGGCGGCCAGCACGCTCGCCGGGATGCCGTCGAGCTTGGTGTCGAGCTGCAGCGCGGTGATGACGTCCTTGGTGCCGGCGACCTTGAAGTCCATGTCGCCCATGGCGTCCTCGGCGCCGAGGATGTCGGTCAGGGTGACGTACGTGTCGCCCTCGCCGATCAGGCCCATCGCGATGCCCGCGACCATCTCCTTCAGCGGCACACCGGCGTCCAGCAGCGCCATCGTGGACGCGCAGACCGAGCCCATCGAGGTGGAGCCGTTGGAGCCGAGCGCCTCGGAGACCTGGCGGATGGCGTACGGGAACTCCTCGCGGGTCGGGAGCACCGGGATCAGCGCCCGCTCGGCCAGCGCGCCGTGACCGATCTCGCGGCGCTTGGGCGAGCCCACCCGGCCGGTCTCGCCGGTGGAGTAGGGCGGGAAGTTGTAGTTGTGCATGTAGCGCTTGGTCCGCTCAGGGTTGAGCGTGTCGATGACCTGCTCCATGCGGAGCATGTTGAGGGTGGTGATGCCCAGGATCTGGGTCTCACCGCGCTCGAACAGCGCCGAACCGTGCACCCGGGGCACCACGTGGACCTCGGCCGACAGGGCGCGGATGTCCTTGGTGCCGCGGCCGTCGATGCGGATGCCCTCCTTGATGACCCGCTCGCGCATGAGCTTCTTCATCACCGAGCGGTAGGCGGCGGAGATCTCCTTCTCGCGGCCCTCGAACTCGGGCAGGAGCTTCTCGGCGGCCAGCGCCTTGACCTTCTCCAGCTCGTTCTCGCGATCCTGCTTACCCGCGATCGTCAGCGCGGCGGCCAGCTCGGTCTTCACCGCGGCCTCGACCGCGTTGTAGACGTCCTCCTGGTAGTCGAGGAAGACCGGGTATTCGGCCGTCTCCTTGGCCGCGACCTGCGCGATGCGCGACTGCGCCTCGCACAGCACCTTGATGAACGGCTTGGCGGCCTCCAGGCCCTGCGCGACGGTCTCCTCGGTCGGCGCCACGGCGCCCTCGGCGACCAGCTTGAGCGTGTCCCTGGTGGACTCGGCCTCGACCATCATGATCGCGACATCGCCGTCGGCGAGCACGCGGCCCGCCACGACCATGTCGAACGTGGCCCGCTCCAGCTCGGGGTGGGTCGGGAAAGCGACCCACTGGCCGTCGATCAGCGCGACGCGCACCCCGCCGATCGGGCCCGAGAACGGCAGCCCGGCGAGCTGGGTGGACAGCGACGCGGCGTTGATCGCGACGACGTCGTAGAGGTGGTCGGGGTTGAGCGCCATCACGGTGGCGACGACCTGGATCTCGTTACGCAGGCCCTTGACGAACGACGGGCGCAGCGGCCGGTCGATCAGCCGGCAGGTGAGGATCGCGTCCTCGGAGGGACGGCCCTCGCGCCGGAAGAACGAGCCGGGGATGCGGCCCGCGGCGTACATGCGCTCTTCGACGTCGACCGTGAGCGGGAAGAAGTCGAAGTTCTCCTTGGGCGCCTTCGACGCGGTGGTGGCTGAGAGCACCATGGTGTCGCTGTCGAGGTAGGCGACGGCGGAGCCCGCCGCCTGGCGCGCGAGACGACCGGTCTCGAACCGGATCGTGCGTGTGCCGAATGCGCCGTTGTCTATGACGGCTTCAGCAGTGTGGACACCCTCCACGGGGGACCTCCTTGTGGTCGGTCTCCCGCGCCCTTTTTCTCACCGGCACCCTCGTTAGGTGCAGCGCCGGTCTTCGATCGAAGCGCCCGGTCAAAGTCACTGTCAAAGTTCCTACCGGAAGCCACTACCGAGGACCGGCCCGCAGGCGTCGCGGGTCGCATGGTGCTGAGCGGACGCGGGGGCTGTGTGTCTCGGATCTTCAGTTGTACGTCAGGCGCGACGGGGTTTCCACACCGCCACGCGCCCGACCATATGGCTCTACCCATATGAGAAGGGAGCGGCGCGTTCGCCGCTCCCTTTCATGTTATCGGCGCAGGCCGAGCCGCTCGATGAGCGACCGGTAGCGCTGGATGTCGACCTTCTGCAGGTACTTCAGCAGGCGACGCCGGCGACCGACGAGCAGAAGCAGGCCACGACGGCTGTGGTGGTCGTGCTTGTGCGTCTTCAGGTGCTCGGTGAGCTCGCTGATGCGCTTGCTCAGCAGCGCGATCTGCACCTCGGGCGACCCGGTGTCGCCTTCGGCCGTCGCGTATTCGCTGATGATGGACTTCTTGGCAGCGGTGTCGAGGGACACGGCTCTCCTTTGAGCTACGGGCACGCACGAATGAAATTGAGAGTGCGAACGACCGTGCGTGCCTACAGTCGCCGCGATGAAGGCCGTCATGGGCAGCGCGCAGCGCCGCCGCTACAGAGCCGACATGCAAGGCTACCACTTCACGCGGAGTGCTCGGACGACTCAGCTCGTGAGGCGGCGGGTGGCGTCGGCGTCGGCCTGGATCTGGGCGATCAGCGCGTCGATCGACTCGAAGCGCGTGTTGCCGCGCAGGCGGGCGGCGAACTCGACCGCCACGTGCACCCCGTACAGCTCCAGGTCGTCCCGGTCCAGCGCGTAGGCCTCGACCGTCCGCGGCACCCCCTCGAACGTCGGATTGGTGCCGATCGAGATCGCCGCCGGCCAGCGCTCGCCCGCGTAGAGCGGGGGCAGGTTGGCCACCTGCACGCACTCCAGCCACCCCGCGTAGACCCCGTCGGCCGGGATGGCCGTGTGCTGCGGCGTCTCGACGTTCGCGGTCGGGAAGCCCAGCTGGCGTCCCCGCTGGTAGCCGCGCACGACCACGCCTTCCACCCGGTGCGGCCGGCCGAGCTGCTCGCGCGCGCCCTCGACGTCGCCTTCGACGAGCCGTTGGCGGATGGCGGTCGAGGAGACGGCGCCGAGCGGTCCGGACAGCAGCGGCACGACCTCCACCTCGAAGTCGTACTTGTCGCCCAGCGTCCGCAGAGTCTCGACGTCGCCGCTCGCCTGGTGGCCGAAGACGAAGTTCTCCCCCACCACCACGACGGCCGCCCGCAGCCGCTCGGCCAGCACGTTCTGGGCGAAGTCGTCCGGGCTCGTCCGCGACACGTCGAGCGTGAACTCCACCACGTCGATCTCGTCCACACCCAGGCCGGCCAGCAGCTCGGCCCGGCGCCGCGGGCTGGTGAGCCGCTGTGGGCGCGACCCGGGCCGCACCACCTCCTCGGGATGCGGCTCGAACGTGACGGCCACGCTACGCAGCCCACGCTCACGGGCGACGGCGACGGCCCGCTCGACCACCCGCTGGTGCCCGCGGTGGACCCCGTCGTACACGCCTATGGTGACGACAGACCTTCCCGAACCCTGCACGCTAGGCCCCATTCGCTCGTGGCGGATCAATCCGACACAAGCCTGCCACGCGCGTCAGTATTCCTTCCAATTGATGGAGATAGGATCGGGCATCATGCCTCGTTACGCGCTTCTGATCCTGCCTGCATTCAACCGGGTCTACGGGGAGAGCTCCGTCCGGTTGACCCGGAACGAGCTGGCCGTGTTCGACGCGCGCGGGCTGGGCGGCAAGGTGGTGGAGAGCGAGGAGACCACCATCGGCGGTGTGCCGTATGTGACGTTCGAGACATCAGCGGACCTGAGCGCGTCGGATATATCGCTTTTGTCCAACCTTTCCGCTGTTTACGCGATTTTTGGCATCGAAGGGGAGCTGCTCCGCCCCCTCACGATGAGCTCGCTCGACCGGCTGAGCAGCGACCTGATCACCATCCAGAAGTACGCGGGAAAGACCAACGAGCACTTCACCAAGCTGCTCCTCAACGTCACCGCGCTGGCCGGCGAGAAGGGCCTCGGCGAGCGGCTGGCGGTGTTCGACCCGCTCTGCGGGCGCGGCACGACGCTCAACCAGGCCCTCATGTACGGCTACGACGCCTACGGGCTCGACGTCGACGGCAAGGACTTCGAGGCCTACACCGGGTTCATCAAGACCTGGCTGCGTAACAAGCGGCTCAAGCACACCGCCGAGACCGTGCCGGTCCGGCGCGAGCGGGCCCTGGTGGGACGGCGGCTGAACGTGACCTTCGGGCTGTCGAAGGAGGCCTTCAAGACCGGTGACGTCCAGCACCTGGCCATGGTGAACGCCGGCACGCTCAAGAGCAGGGACTTCTTCAAGCCGCGCTCGTTCGACGTCCTGGTGACCGACACCCCCTACGGCGTCCAGCACGGCAGCAAGGGCGGCAGCGGGCTGTCGCGGAGCCCTCTGGAGCTGCTGAGGCAGGCCGTGCCGGTCTGGGCCGAGCTGCTGCGTCCAGGAGGCGCCATGGGCATCTCCTGGAACACCTACGGGGGCAAGAGGTCCGAGCTGGCCCAGATCCTCACCGGGGCGGGGCTCGAGGTGATGGACTACCCCGACTTCGAGCACTGGGTGGACCAGGCGATCGTCCGCGACATCATCGTCGCCCGCAAACCCGCCTAGGGGACGAAGACGGCGACCGGCTTGGCCACCCGGCCCTGCTCCTCCACCAGCGCCAGCAGCTCGCCCTCGGGCCCGAACACGCCGATCGGCCCCTTCCCGAGCCCGGCGGCGCCCAGCCGCCCGCCATGCCCGATGACCCTGGCCTCCTCGGCCGTCACATCGCGGCGCGGGAACGCCGCCGCCACCGCCTCGCCGATGGGCAGGATCACGCACTCCTCGGCGAGCTGCTCGATGGTCCTGGCCAGCGACAGGTCGTAAGGCCCGACGCGGGTGCGCCGCAGCCGTGTCAGATGTCCCCCGACCCCGAGCGCCGCCCCCAGGTCGCGGGCCAGCGCGCGGATGTAGGTGCCGCTGGAGCAGGTCACGACCGCGTCCACGTCCACGACGTCATCGTGGGCCCGGATGTCGAGCACCTCGAACGTCCGCACGGTGACGGGCCGGGCCGACAGCTCGACCTCCTCACCGGCGCGTGCCTTCTTGTAGGCGCGCTGCCCGTTCACCTTGATCGCGCTCACCTGCGGCGGGATCTGCATGATCTCGCCCGTCAGCGCGGCGACGCCCTTGTGGATCTCGGCGGCCGTCACCCCCGAGGCCGATGCCGTGGCGGTGGCCTCGCCCTCGGCGTCGTCGGTGTTGGTGCTGACGCCGAGCCGGATCGTGGCCTCGTACACCTTCTCGGTCAGCGTCAGGTGCCCAAGCAGCCGGGTGGCCTTCTCCACGCCGACGACGAGCACGCCCGTCGCCATCGGGTCGAGCGTGCCCGCGTGCCCCACCCGGCGGGTGCCCGCGATGCGCCGCATCTTGGCCACCACGTCGTGGGACGTCCACTCGCCCGGCTTGTCGACGATGATCAATCCGCTCTCGGCCATCAGACCTTCCCCAGCTCGCGCCGGAACGCGGCCATCGTCTTCTCCACACTGTCGTACGAGGTGTATCCGGCCGCGTTGTGATGACCGCCGCCGCCCAGCGCCGCGCACACGGCTCCCACGTCGGCCCTGCCCTTGGACCGGGTCGACACCTGCCAGTGGCCGTGGTCGTCCTCCTTGAGCACGACCGCGACCTCGGCCTCGTCGGTACGCCGCACGATGTCGATGATGCCTTCCAGCTCCGCGTACGGCAGCCCCTGCGCGGCCCGGTCGACCCGCGTCACGTAGGTCCACACCAGGCCGTCCTCCAGCACCGCCCGGTCCAGCGCGGCGGCCAGCACCTTCAGGTAACCGAACGGCGAGCGGTCCCACAGCTCGCGGGCGATCTCGTCGGTCCGCAGCCCGGTCGCGACGAGCCTGGCCGCCATCTGGTGCACGGCCGGCGTGGTCGAGGAGTGCCTGAACGACCCCGTGTCGGTCACCAGCCCCGCGTACAGGCAGGTGGCGATGTCGCGGTCGAGCCGCCCGCGGAGCCGGTAGATGAGCTGCTCGGCCAGCATGGCGGTGGCGGCCGCCGTGGAGTCGATGAGGCTGAGCGTGCCGAAGCCCTCGTTGGAGGGGTGGTGGTCCATGACGATGACCTCGCGTGCCCTGGCTGTGTTGTCACGCAGCAGCCCCAGGCGCTCGAACGTCGAGGCGTCGAAGGTGATCATCAGCGAGGGAGCGGCGGGATAGTCCTCCGGCGGCACCAGCATCTCCTGCCCCGGCAGGAACCGCAGCAGGCGCGGCACCACGAAGTGATGGTCGCCGAACGACGCCACGACCCGCTTGCCCATCGACCGCAGCGCGAACCCGACGGCCAGCATCGAGCCGAGCGCGTCGCCGTCCGGTGTGACATGGCAGGCGAGCGCGATCTCCTCGGCCTGGCCGATCAGCCGCACCGCACGGTCCCAGGCAGCCTCAGGGACCGCGGTGCCTGTCAGGGAGTTCGCGCGGGACGGACGGCCGGCCCTGTCGCGTACGTCGGGCGTCACTCCTCGTCGTCCTCACCCTCGTCGGGCTTCCTGTAGGGGTCGGCCTCACCGGCGTAGGCAGCGCCCTCCGCCTGGCGCGCGACCTCGGCGTCCCGCGCCCTGGCGGCGAGGATCAGGTCGTCGAGGTGGCGCGCGCTGTCGGGCAGCGGGTCGTGCTTGAACGTCAGCGTCGGGGCGAAGCGGACACCGGTCTGGCGGCCCACCTCGGAGCGGATGATCCCCTTGGCGCTCTCGAGGGCGGCCGCGCTGTCGGCCCGCTCGGCGTCGGAGCCGAACACCGTGTAGAACACCGTGGCCTCGCGCAGGTCGGGCGTGACGCGGGCGTCGGTCACGGTGACGAAGCCCAGGCGCGGGTCCTTGATCCGGCGTTCCAGCATCTCGGCGACGATCTGCTGGATGCGGTCGGCGAGCTTGCGCGCTCGTGCGGCATCCACCATGTTCGCTCCCCCTCACGCACGACGTGGCCGTGCAGTCGTTCAATCTTCGTCGTTGTAGAGCCGGTGCCTGGCGGACAGCAGCTCGATCTCAGGGCGGAAGGCCACCATCCGCTCGCAGGCGTCCAGCACCTCCTTGCAGTTTCCCGCGGAGGCGGAGACCACGGCGATGCCGACCTCGGCCCTGCGGTGCAGGTCGAGATGGCCGGTCTCAGCCACCGCGATGCTGGGGTAACGGCGCTGCAGCTCGGCGATCAGCGGCCGTACGACAGAGCGCTTCTGCTTCAGCGACCTGACGTCGCCGAGCAGGATGTCCAGGGTCAGAGCACCCACATACATCGTTGGCAACCACCGCTTGACCTGGTGTGAACGCACGACCGGCCTGCTGCGGTGGGGACCAGGCCAGGGCGTGCGAGAAGCGCCCGGCGGATGTCCCGCCGGGCGCCCGGCCGCGCGTCACACGCGCGGCTTCTCCCGCATCTCGAACGTCTCGATCACGTCGTCGATCCGGATGTCGTTGTATCCGACACCGATGCCGCACTCGAAGCCCTCGCGGACCTCGGTCGCGTCATCCTTGAAGCGACGCAGGGACGAGACGGTCAGGTTGTCGGCGATGACGACGCCATCGCGGATCAGCCTGGCCTTGCTGTTGCGGACGATCACGCCGGAGCGGACCAGCGAACCGGCGACGTTGCCGATCTTCGGCACCTTGAAGACCTCGCGGACTTCGGCGGTGCCCATCTGGACCTCTTCGAACTCGGGCTTGAGCATGCCCTTGAGCGCCGCTTCGATCTCCTCGATCGCCTGGTAGATGACCGAGTAGTAGCGGATGTCGACGCCCTCGCGCTCGGCCAGGTCGCGCGCCCGGGGCTCGGGGCGGACGTTGAAGCCGATGATGACCGCGTTGTCGTCGGCGACGGCCAGGTTGACGTCGTACTCGGTGATCGCGCCGACCGCGCGGTGCAGGACACGGAGCCTGACCTCGTCGCCGACGTCGATCTTGAGCAGGGCGTCTTCCAGGGCCTCCACCGAACCGGACACGTCACCCTTGATGATGAGCTTGAGCTCGTCGACGCGGCCCTTCTCGAGGTCGCTGAAGAGCTCTTCGAGGGTGCGGCGACGGCTCGACTTCGCCATGTCGGCGCTGCGCTTGCGCGCCGCGCGCTGCTGGGCGATCTGCCGGGCCATCCGGTCGTCGGTGACCACGATGAAGTTGTCACCGGCGCTCGGCACGGCCGTCAGACCCATCACCAGGACCGGACGGGACGGCGTGGCCTCCTCGACCGCGTCGCCGTTGTCGTCGAGCATCGCGCGGACGCGGCCGAAGGCCTCGCCACACACGATCGAGTCGCCGACGCGGAGCGTGCCGCGCTGGACCAGGACGGTCGCGACAGGGCCGCGGCCCTTGTCGAGGTGCGCCTCGATCGCGATGCCCTGGGCGTCCATCGTCGGGTTGGCCCGCAGGTCGAGCTCGGCGTCCGCGGTCAGCAGGATGGCCTCGAGGAGGTTGTCGATGCCCGTGCCGTTCTTCGCCGAGATGTCGACGAACAGCGTCGAGCCACCGTACTCCTCGGCCACCAGGCCGTACTCGGTGAGCTGGGCACGGACCTTGTTGGGGTCGGCGCCCTCCTTGTCGACCTTGTTGACCGCGACCACGATCGGCACGTCGGCCGCCTGGGCGTGGTTGAGAGCCTCGATCGTCTGCGGCTTCACACCGTCGTCGGCCGCGACCACCAGCACCGCGATGTCGGTGGACTTGGCGCCTCGGGCACGCATGGCGGTGAACGCCTCGTGACCCGGGGTGTCGATGAAGGTGATCTTCCGGTCTTCGCCCTCGTGCTCGGTGGCGACCTGGTAAGCGCCGATGTGCTGGGTGATGCCACCCGCCTCGCGCGCCACCACGTTGGTCTTGCGGATGGCGTCGAGCAGCTTGGTCTTACCGTGGTCGACGTGACCCATGACGGTCACGACCGGCGGACGCGCGGCCAGGTCGGCCTCGTCGCCCTCGTCCTCGCCGAACTCGATGTCGAAGGCCTCGAGAAGCTCGCGGTCCTCCTCCTCCGGGCTGACGACCTGGATGTTGTAGTCCAGCTCGGTGCCGAGGATCTGCAGCGTGTCCTCGCTCACCGACTGCGTCGCGGTCACCATCTCGCCGAGGTGCAGCATGATCTGCACCAGCGAGGCCGGGTTCGCGCCGATGCGGTCGGCGAAGTCGGACAGCGACGCGCCGCGCGGAAGGCGGATCGTCGCGCCGTTGCCACGAGCGACCTGCACGCCGCCGATCGCCGGCGCCGACATGTTGTCGAACTCCTGGCGCCTCTGCCGCTTCGACTTGCGCCCGCGAGCCGGACGGCCGCCGGGACGCCCGAAGGCACCCGCGGTGCCGCCACCACGGCCACGACCGCCGGGGCCGGGACGGCCGCCGAAGCCACCGCCGCCGCCACCGGGACCACCGGTGCCGGTGCGCTGACCGGTGCCGCCGCCACCCGGACGGCCGGCGAAGCCGCCGCCACCGCCGCCGGGACGACCGCCACCGCCACCGGGACGGCCACCGCCGCCACCGCCGGGACGACCGCCACCGCCGCCACCGCCACCCGGACGGCCACCGCCGCCGGGACCGGCAGGACGACCCTGCGGCATCATCATCGGGTTGGGACGCGGACCGCCGGGACGGGGACCGCCCGCACCGGGACCAGGACGCGGACCACCGGCACCGGGCGGGCCGGGACGCGGACCGGGCCTGGGACCGGCGTCGCCGGTGCCGCTACGGCCCTGCGGCGGACGCGGGATCGCGCCGTCACGGTCACGCGGCGGGCCGTCGCGACGCTCGCGCTGGCCGGGGCCGCCTCCGTCACGCTGGCCACCCGAACGCGGCGGACGGGACTGGCCCATGCCGCTGGCGGTCGAGGAGAACGGGTTGTTACCGGGACGCGGACCGCGCGGGCCGGGCTTGGGACCCGGGCCGGGACGCGGGCCACCACCGGTGGGCGCGCCCGGACGCGGCGCCTGCCGGTCGCCACGGTCACCACGGTCGGCGCGGTCGCCGCCGCCCGAGGGCCCGGGACGGGGCGCGGGACCCGGCCTGGGGCCGGGACGGGCGCCGCCGGGGCCGGGACGCGGACCCGGAGCCGGAGTCGGGCGCGCGGGCGCGCCACTCTCGAATCGTGCTTGCGGAGCCCCGGACGTCTCACCGCGAGCGGCCTCCGGCTGCTGCTGAGGCTGGTGCGGCATGGGCACCGGCGGGCGCGGCTGACCGCCGCCCGCGGGGCCGGGACGCGGGCCGGGCTTGGGACCCGGACCCGGACGCGGGGCTGAGGGGACCGGCGCCTGCGTGGCGCCGTTACCGGCCTGGCCTTCCGCCGGCCGGGGAGCAGCCTTCGGCGGCTGCGGCTTGTTGGACGGCTGTCCGCCGCCCCTGGAGGGCCCACCCTTCGATGCGCCCAGAGCTTCGGTGAGCCTGCGGACCACCGGCGCCTCGATGGTCGAGGACGCCGAACGGACGAACTCTCCCATCTCTTGGAGCTTGGCCATGACGACCTTGCTCTCTACGCCGAACTCCTTAGCGAGCTCGTATACCCGGACCTTCGCCACTGCACTCCCTTACTCGGCCCGGGAGGCTGGCTATGCCGTCCGGACCGTCGCTACCTTGACGTCTTCATCGCCGCGTGCTCATCAGGCGCTCATAGCAATCTGACTCCGCCCATCAACTCGGCGTCCTACATGACATTTCGGTGTCTCCCTCCAGGTGCGCTCGCACACGCGAGACGTCAAGCGGCCCCGGCACGCGAAAAGCGCGCGGGAACGCTCGGCGCCGCTCGGCAAGCTCCAGACAGCTCACGGACGGATGCAGCGATGCACCGCGGCCAGGAAGCCGTCCTCGCAGGTCAGGGACCACATGATCCTCAACCCGAACCAGGCGGAGCAGCTCGGACTTAGCCGTGCGAACCCTGCAGCCCACACAGGTGCGCTGTGGGACCGCTTGGCCACCATATTCCAGCTTACCGTGTTGACGCATCTACGGAACCGGCGGCATCTTCGGCCTGTGTGTCGGGCCGGATGTCGATCCGCCATCCAGTGAGTCTCGCGGCAAGCCGGGCGTTCTGCCCCTCTTTCCCGATGGCCAGCGAGAGCTGGTAGTCGGGCACGGTCACCCGCGCGACGCGTCCCTCGAGATCGAGCACCTCGACATGGGAAACACGGGCCGGCGACAGCGCATTCCCCACGAATTCGCCCGGGTCCTCGGACCAGTCGATGATGTCGATCTTCTCGCCGTGCAACTCGGTCATCACGTTGCGCACGCGGGAGCCCATCGGCCCGATGCAGGCGCCCTTGGCGTTGACGCCCGGCTTGCGCGACCTGACCGCGATCTTCGTACGGTGGCCCGCCTCGCGCGCCACCGCCGCGATCTCCACGGTGCCGTCGGCGATCTCGGGCACCTCCAGCGCGAACAGCTTCTTCACCAGCCCGGGGTGCGTGCGCGAGAGGGTGACCGAGGGGCCCTTGTGGCCCTTCTTCACCTGGACGACGTAGGCGCGGATGCGCTCGCCGTGCACGTAGTCCTCGCCCGGGACCTGCTCGGCGTGCGGCAGCACCGCCTCGATCTTGCCGAGGTCGACCAGCACCACGCGCGGGTCCTTGCCCTGCTGGATGACGCCGGAGACCAGCTCGCCCTCGCGGCTGGCGAACTCACCGAAGTTGATCTCGTCCTCGGCGTCGCGCAGCTGCTGCAGGATGACCTGCTTGGCGGTGGTGGCGGCGATCCTGCTGAAGTTGCTGGGCGTGTCGTCGAACTCCCTGGCGACCTCGCCGTCCTCGTCGAGCTCGGCCGCCCAGATCGTGACGTGTCCGCTGCTCCTGTCGAGCTCGGCGCGCGCCTTGGCGGCGGCGCCCTCGGTGCGGAAGTAGGCGATCAGCAGCGCGTCCTCGATCGCCTTGACGACCAGGTCGAAGGAGATGTCCTTTTCCCGCTCCAGGCTGCGCAGGACGCTCATGTCGATGTCCACGACGGCTCCCCCCTAGCCTTCGTCGCCGTCGACGTCGTCGATGCGGCGGAACTCCACCTGTACCCGTCCCCGGGTCAGGTCCTCGTAATCAAGCCTGCGTACGCTGCCCGCGACATCGATGTCGACACCGGTCTCGTCCGCGGCCACGATGCGGCCCTCCACCACGGCGCCGTCTTTCGTCTCCGCCTTCACCAGCCGTCTGGCCGCCCGGCGCCAGTGGCGCGGCTCGGTCAGCGGGCGGTCGACGCCCGGAGAGGAGACCTCCAGCGTGTAAGCCGACTGGCCCATCGAGTCGTCGCCGTCCAGGGCCGTGGAGACCGCCTGGCTCACCTCGGCCACGTCGTCGAGGCTCACGCCGCCGTCGCGATCGACGATCACGCGCAGCAACCGCCTCTTGCCCGCCTGGGTGACCGTGATGTCCTCCAGGTCGAGGCCCTCCGCGCTGACCACGGGCTCAAGGAGCTTTATCAGGTGGTCGCGGGGTGATGCGCTGCCCATATCGACCTCCCCTATTGTCATGTCTCAGCCGGGCGGACCTCGCCTCTGGCTCCCGCCGTCCGGCTGCCCAGCCAGCGACGACAGTTGACACCCTATCTGTATGAGGGCACGGAAAGAGCGCCACTCGTCGTGGTCGAATGGCGGAGCGTCGCCTGACAGCGATCCCGGGCACCAGCCCGTACGATGCTACCGATGAGAAAGCCGTCGGACGGCCTGCCGCCGCGGCATGCGTGCGCGGCAACGGGACGGCGGTCCATGAGCGGCTCTCTCGTCGGTCTGCGCCACTGTCACTGGAGGTCCTAGCGCCGTGCGCCCGCGTCACCTCTCCCGGCGAGTCTTGCTGGCGGGCGGAGCGGCCGCTCTCACCGCCTGCAGCGCGTCCGGCCCGCCCCAGCCGTCCGCGAAGGCCCCCGACTCGCCGGAGACCGTCCTGCTGAAAGGCCTGATCGCGGAGAAGGAGCGGACGATCGCGCTCTACTCGTCGCTGATCGCGGGCGGGGCGCAGAAGCTGGTCCCGTTCCGGGACCGCCACCAGGCCCATGTGAACGAGCTGCGCAAATACGTCACCGTCGCCTCCTCGCCACCGCCCGCCACCGCCTCGGCCACGGCCTCCGCCACCCCCAAGCCGTCGCTCTCGGGGCTGCGCGATCTCGAACGCAAGGCCGCCGCCCTGCGGGTCCGGCAGCTCGCCGGCGTCTCGCCCGGCGTGGCGCAGCTGATCGCCAGCATCGGGGCCTGCGAGGCCGCCCACGCCGTCGCCCTGCCGAGGTCCCTGTGAGCGCCGACGACATCGAGAAACTACGCAAGGCGCTGGCGGCCGAGCACGCGGTCCTGTTCGCGTACGGGCTGCTGGGCGCGCGCACGTCGGGGTCGCTGCGGGCCAGGGTGAGCGCGGCCTTCGACGCCCACCGGGCGCGCCGCGACCAGCTGCGCACGTTCATCACGGCGCGGGGCGGCCGGCCGGCCGAGCCCGACGCCTCCTACGCGCTGCCGTTCTTCCCCGCCGACCAGTCGCTGGCCGTCAAGCTGGCGGTGCACCTGGAGAGCGGCATCACGGCCGCCTACCTCGAGCTGGCCGCCGCGCAGGACGTCACGCTGCGGCGCTATGCCGCGCTGGCCATGCAGGAGGCCGTGACCCGCTCGTACGCCTTCCGCCCGGCCCAGCCCGCGGCCTTCCCCGGCATGCCGCCGGCGGCATTCCCGCCGACGGCTCCCTCCCCCTCGGCGACGACCAGCGGCGGATAGGCCGCCCCAGCGGGTTCTTCACCGGTAGAGGACGGAGAGCAGGGCGGGGCCGAGGCGCTCGACGGCGGAGGCGTCCCGCTCGTGGTGGACCACCGAGCCGCGCCTGTGCGTGTGCACGAGCTGCGCCTCCCTAGGTCTGCGCAGGTGCCGGGAGACCTGGGGTGCGCTCGTGCCGAGCTGGGTGGCCGGCTCGGACGGGCGACGGGGTTGCGCAGGATCGCGTATGCCGGCCGCAGCCTGGTCGGGTCCCTGCTGTGGACGGTCGGCACGAGCAAACAGGGCCGTCCCTCGTCCACGCGGGCGGTGGCGTTGTTCGACGTTGCGGCGTAGCACGACTCGGCGGCGCGGTATGAATCGGCGCGCCATGCGACACGGCAGCGCGACACCACACAACGCGACGGCGCCACGCCACGGCTCCACACCACGGCTCCACACCACGGCTCCACACCACGGCTCCACCCACGGCTCCACCCACGGCGCCACGCGACGGCGCCACGCGACGGCGCCACGCGACGGCGCGGCAGCGCGTGGCGCCGTCTCAAGTGCGCCGCGTCGGCGGGACGTGGTGCGGTGGAGCCCGGCGCCATCGCACGGCGGCCCACCACCGACGGCGCAGAGCACAACACGGCCCGTACGGAGCACGACACGGCCCGACGCACAGCACGACAGGGCCCGGTCGGCATCGAGTACGCCGACCGGGCCCGTGGGCGGTGTGTCAGCCGATGGCGGCCAGGATGCGGTCGGCGGCCTCGGCGAGGGGGATCTCCGACTTCTCCCCGGAAACCCGATCCCGGAGCTCCACGACTCCCTGCGACAGCCCGCGTCCGACCACCACGATCGTGGGCACCCCCAGCAGCTCCGCGTCCTTGAACTTCACCCCGGGCGAGACCGACGGCCGGTCGTCCACCAGGACCCGCAGCCCGCGTGACTCCAGCGCGGCGCCCAGCTCCAGGGCGGCCTCCACCTGGTTCTCCTTGCCGGTCCCGACGATGTGCACGTCGGCGGGCGCCACCTCGCGCGGCCACACCAGCCCGAGCGAGTCGTGGGCCTGCTCGGCGATGACTGCCACGGCGCGGGAGACGCCGATGCCGTAGGAGCCCATCGTGATCCGGATCGGCTTGCCGTCGGGGCCCAGGGCGTCGAGGCCGGCGGCGTCGGCGTACTTGCGGCCGAGCTGGAAGATGTGGCCGATCTCGATGCCACGGTCGATGGAGAGCTCGGAGCCGCAGCGGGGGCAGGGGTCGCCGGCGCGCACCTCGGCGGCCTCGATCGTGCCGTCGGGGGTGAAGTCGCGCCCCGCCACCACGTTGGCGGCGTGCTTGCCGGGCTCGTTGGCCCCGGTCACCCAGGAGGTGCCGGTGACGACCCGCGGGTCGACGAGGTAGCGGATGCCGAGCGAGCGCAGGACCTGCGGCCCGATGTAGCCGCGTACGAGGCCGGGGTGCTTGGCGAAGTCGGCGGCCTCGAAGATGGCGGGCTCGCCGGGCGACAGCGCGGCCTCCAGGCGCTTGAAGTCGACCTCGCGGTCGCCGGGCACGCCGATGACCAGGGTCTCGACCTTGTCGGAGCCCGGCGTGGAGACCTTGACGACGACGTTCTTGAGCGTGTCGGCGGCGGTGACGGACAGGCCGTGGTGCTCGTTGACGTACGACACCAGCGTCTCGATGGTCGGCGTGTCGGGCGTGTCGAGGACCTGCAGCGGCGCCGCGTCGTCGAAGGAGCGGGCAGCGGGCGCGGGCGTGACGACGGCCTCGGCGTTGGCCGCGTAGCCGCACACGTGGCAGGCCACGAACGCGTCCTCGCCCGTGGGCGTGGGCGCCAGGAACTCCTCCGACGCCGACCCGCCCATCGCCCCCGACTGGGCGAACACGATCTTGTAGTTGATGCCGAGCCGGTCGAAGGTGCGGATGTACGCGTCGCGGTGCTGCTCGTAGGAGCGCTTGAGCCCGTCGTCGTCGAGGTCGAACGAGTAGGAGTCCTTCATGAGGAACTCGCGCCCGCGCAGGATCCCCGCCCGCGGCCGGGCTTCGTCGCGGTATTTGGTCTGGATCTGGTAGAGGGTGACCGGATAGTCCTTGTACGAGGAGTATTCGCCCTTGACCATGTCGGTGAAGAGCTCCTCGTGGGTGGGACCGAGGAGGTAGTCGGCGCCCTTGCGGTCCTGGAGCCGGAAGATGTTGTCGCCGTACTCGGTCCAGCGGCCGGTGGCCTCGTAGTATTCGCGGGGCAGCAGGGCGGGGAAGAGCACTTCCTGGCCGCCCATCCGGTTCATCTCCTCGCGGACGATCCTGGTGACGTTCTCCAGCACCAGCTTGCCGAGGGGCAGCCAGGAGTAGATGCCGGGCGCCACGCGGCGGACGTAGCCGGCGCGGACCAGGAGCTTGTGGCTCGGCACTTCCGCGTCTGCCGGGTCGTCCCGCAGGGTGCGAAGAAACAACGACGACATGCGCAGCAACACGGCTACTCCTTGCTCGAACCTGGATGTGAAGGATTACAGGCTATCGACTCGGAGCGGCACAGCGCTCGGGCTTATCCGCCGCGCTCAGACAGTCAGGGGAATCCAGCCGGACAGGACGGCGGCCAGGCAGGCCGCGAGCACCCCGGCGAACACCGCCGCCAGCGCCAGCGCGCGCCCCCGGCCCCGCGCCTTGCAGCGCAGCAGGAACACCAGCGCGACGGAGAGCAGCCCGACCACCACCGCGGGGCCGGGCCAGAACGACCGGTCGCTGTCGATGAACCCCGGGGTCGCCCGGTCCATCACGTCCGCGATCAGCGCGACGCCGACCGCGCCCGCCGCGAGGTCGCCCCAGGCGTCATGCCTGCGGCTGGCGTACGCCAGCAGGCCCAGGCCGACGAGCAGCACGAGCGTCCAGTTGAGCCCCGCGGCGCTGCCGCCGATGACGTCGAAGGCCAGGTCGCCGCTGAGTGCGCCCGCGCCCATGGTGGCGACCAGCGTGGAGGCGGCCGCCAGGAACGTCGTCAGCAGCGCCCAGCCGAACCCGGACGCCGTCGCCCCCACGGCCAGCGACAGGGCGAAATAGAGGTACGGGTCATAGATCTGGCCGATCCATCGGGGACCCTGGCCGGTGAGGAACATGCCGACGAGCCCGACAGCGAGTCCTCCTAGGAAGGCTGTCAGGAGATGGCGTTCGATGCAGCGCTGCCGCCGGTCGTACTCGGCGAGGTCGGCATAGTCGATGCTGGTGTCGTTCATCTGAGAGTTCCCTGGTCGGCTGTACCCCTGGCCGCTCCTCGGGTTCACCTTCGCCAGATTATGTGACCGTACAGAAAAGGCAAATTTCGGTCATCCCAATGCCAAATCAAGCAATCGCTTGGTTAATATGGCCCTCATGGCACTCCCCGATGAGCTCGGCGCCGTCGTCCGCGACTACCTCGCCGACCGGCCGGACGCGCCGTGGCGGACGTTCGCGCGCGACGTGGGGATCGCGGGGCTGCTCGTGCCCGAGGAGCACGGCGGGGCGGGATGCGGTCCGGCCGAAATGGCCGCGGTGGCCGAGGAGCTGGGCCGGGTGCTGTCGCCGCATCCGTTCCTGCAGACGGCGGTGATGGCGGTCGAGGCGCTGAAGTCGTGCGAGGCGTTCCAGCTTCTCCCGGCCCTGGCCGACGGCTCGGTGACGGCCACCGTGGTGCTGCCGGGCGACGGGGCTCTCCGGCTCGAGTCCGGCCTGCTCACGGGCGTCGTCCCGTACGCGATGGCAGGCGAGCTGGTGCTGCTCTACGTGGACGGGCTGCTGGTGCAGGCCGTGCCGGCGCGGCGCAGGACGTACCGGACCGTGGACGAGAGCCGGCCGCTGCAGGAGCTCGCCTTCCAGGACACCCCGGTACGGCGGCTCGGCGACGGCGCGTCGTGGGCCCGCGTGCGCGATCTCGGGATCGCGGCGCTGGCCGCCGAGCAGGTGGGCGGGGCGCAGCGGTGCCTGGAGGCGGCGGTCGAGCACGCGAAGCGGCGGCGGCAGTTCGGGCGGCCGATCGGGTCGTTCCAGGCGGTCAAGCACAAGCTCGCCGACCTGCTCCTGCTGGTGGAGTCGGCCCGGTCGGCGGCCGGGGCGGCGGCCCGCGACGAGGCGTTCGCGGCGATCGCCGGCTCGTACTGCACGGAGGCGTATCTGGCCGCGGCGGGCGAGAACATCCAGGTTCACGGCGGGATCGGCATCACCTGGGAGCATTCCGCGCACCGCTACCTCAAGCGGGCGACCTCGGACGCGCAGCTGTTCGGGCCGCCGCAGGCCCACCGCGCCCGCCTGGCGGCCCGGGCTTTGGGCTAGCAACTGTCTCCGCCGCGGGAGGAGAAACGGCGGCGCCGGCGGCTCGCGAGGGCGGGGAGGCTAGCCGCCGAGGAGTTCCTCCCACGGGTGGCGGGTGTTGGTGCGGCGCGTGGTGTCGAGCGCCTCGGCCAGGCGCCAGAGCCCGGGGCGCGCCCGTACGGTGGCCCGGCCCATCGGGTCGATCGCCCGCAGCTCGAACCGCACCCCCATCACGTCGAGCACGGCCGACCCGCCGTTGCCCGGGCCGGCCTCGGTGACGAGGGGACCGTCGTGCTCCGGGTCGCGCACCTGCTCGGCGAGCAGGGCGGCGACCTCGGACGCGTACGGGCCGTCGCGCCACTCGATGTGCCAGCTGTGGTCGGACCCGCGCCACCAGGTCAGATCGCGGCACGACTCGATGAAGTCGGCCTCGGTGGCGAGCGCGGCCATCACCCGGCCGAACGCCTCATACCTGCGGGCGCTGGTGAGCGAGAAGTCGTCGTCGGCGTCGAAAGTCAATCCGTCCTTCGGCCGCCGCAGCGCGTGCTTTCGCTTCACAGGCATCCACTCTGATCGGGTCCGCGCCCTTCCCGCAAGTGTTCGCTGCTGATACGCTCTACCAAGCGAGCGCTTGGTTCACTACTTCGCCGGAGGCGCGATGACGTCCCTACGGATCAGCCTGGGGTATGAGTTGGAGGTCCGCGGCCGCACCCGCGAAGTGGAGCAGCAGGCGTTCAGGAACGTGGTCGAGCAGGTCGCGCTGGGCGACCGGCTGGGCTTCGACACCGCCTGGTTCGTGGAGCACCACTTCACCCGAGGCTTCTCCCACTCCTCCGCGCCTGACCTGGTCCTGGCCGCCATCTCACAGCGCACGGAGCGCATCCACCTGGGGCTGGGCGTGGTGCTGCTGCCGTTCCAGTCGCCCATCCGCACAGCCGAGCGCGTGGCCACGCTGGACGTGCTGAGCGGCGGGCGGGTCGAGTTCGGGACGGGGCGGGGCGCCTCCCCGCTGGAGTACCAGGCGTTCCAGCGGCCGTTCGAGAAGTCGCGGCAGATCTGGGAGGACTCGCTGGAGGCGACGCTGGCCATCTGGCAGGCCGACGGCGAGCCGGTCAGCCGCTCGAACGAGTTCTTCGAGATCCCCGACGTGGCCGTCTACCCGCGCCCGGTCCAGCGGCCGCACCCCCCGGTGTGGGTGGCGTCCACCTCTTTGGAGGGGTACCTGGCGGCGGCCAGGCACGGGTACAACCTGCTCGGCATGACGATGCTCAAGGGCATCGACGACGTGGCCTCCGATATCGCGAAATATCGGGAATGTCTGGCTGAGCATGGCTTCGACCCGGCGAGCCGGCGCGTCGCGCTGATGATTCCCTGGTACGTCGCCCCGACCCGCGACGAGGCGACCGCCACAGCCGCCGACGCCGTCCTGTGGTACATCCGCCGCCAGGTCAACCTGGTCACCCCGCCCGACTACTACGACGCCCGCCACGCCACACACCGGGTGCTGGGGCAGCTGGCGGCCGGGCTGCCGCCCGAGGAGTCCATGGCCACGCTGCGCGAGAACCTGATGGTGGTGGTGGACGACGTGGAGGGCTCGCGCAAGGCCGTGGCCAGGATCGCCGAGGCGGGCGCGACGGACCTCATCATCCAGGCGCAGGTCGGCGGCCTGGCCCATGACCGGGTGTGCGACTCCATGACCCTGTTCATGACGGAAGTGGTGGTCTGATGACCCTCTGGCTGACCCGTGACGATCTCGGGGCCGCCGCGCACGCCGCCACGGGGCTCCTGCTCGTCTCCCCCGACGTGTCGAGCGCCGTCCGGCTGGAGCCTCAGGACCACAGCCTCACCGCGCAGGCCCTGCGCGAGGCGGGCGTGGGCGAGCGCGACCGCGTCGTGGTGGCCCTCGCCGAGCCCGCGGGGGCGCTCTGGGCGGCCGCGGCCGCGGACGTGGCAGGCGCCGCCGCGGACGTGGGCCCGCGCGGCCGGATGCGCCTGCACCACGCGCTGACCGCGCTGAAGGCGACCACCCTGGTCATCACGCCCACGGGCGCGATGGACTTCCTGGCCCGGCTGCACCTGGAGTTCCTCCTGGACCCGCTGGACCTCGGGCTCCGGAACATCATCCTGACCGGCGAGATCGCCTCCACGCGGACGATGGGCCATCTGGCGGGCGAGTTCGAGTCGAGGGTGACGGAGGTGTTCGCCAGCCCGTTCAC
Source organism: Nonomuraea sp. NPDC050786 (assembly GCF_040654115.1). Taxonomy (NCBI): domain Bacteria; kingdom Bacillati; phylum Actinomycetota; class Actinomycetes; order Streptosporangiales; family Streptosporangiaceae; genus Nonomuraea; species Nonomuraea sp. NPDC050786. The sequence goes on along the minus strand of NZ_JBFAHJ010000040.1, from coordinate 30,835 downwards.
CGGCGGCGCCCTGGCGTGGCGGGCCTCGGAGGAGGACCCGCTCACGCCTCTCGCGGACGGCGTCCTGCGGGTGGCGTCGCTGACCAAGGACGACGCCCCTGATCCCGCCGCCGAACTCGCCGAGCTGATCGTCACGCCGCCGCCCGGCGACGCCGTGCTCAGGACCGGCCTGGTCAGCCGGCTCGGCGGCGCCGGCATCCCCGCGCCCGCCCACACCGTGGGCGACCACGTGCTGGTCAGAGGCGTGTGGCTGGCGCTGCCGCGCATCGAGAAGGCGCTGTCGAAGATCGACGGGGTGGCCGGCTGGGACCTCGCGATCAGCAGGCTGGGAACGCTGGACACGGCGACGCTCACGGTCACGTTCAGCCGGGCGAGCCTGGTCCGCAACCCCATGTGGAAGTCGAGGATCCAGCAGGCCGTCCACGCGCTGACCCCCGTCTCGATCAACGTGGAGATCGCCCAGGACGCCTCCGAGACCCCCACAGCGGGCACGGTGAACGACCTGCGCGGCCACCACCTCGGAAGGGACCGCGCTCTCATCACCTAGGGGCAACCGATGGCACCGATGCCGGACTGGGGAACGCTCCCCCGCATGCTGCGCGAGCAGGCAGCCGACCATCCCGACGCCACCGTGGTCGCCGACGGCGGCACGCGGATGACACTGTCCGACCTGAGGGCCGCGGCCGCCAAGATCGCCCGCGGCCTCATCGCGCTCGGCGTCGCTCCCGGCGACCGGGTGGCGTTATGGGGAGTCAACTCGGCGCACTGGGTGCGGCACGCGTTCGGCATCTGGGACGCGGGCGCGGTGATCGTCCCGCTCTCGTCCCGCTACAAGGGCATCGAGGCCGCCCAGATGATCGAGAAGACCGGCGCGAAGGTGCTGATCACCGGCGCGGGGCCGTCGGCGGCCCCGCTCGCCGACCTGCTGCCGCCGATCCCCGGCCTGCGCCACGCGTCCGATCCACGCGCTCACGCCGCGCGGGTCTCCGCCGGGGAGGCGGAGGAACGGGCGCTCGCCATCCGCCCGGACGACCTGTGCGAGATCATGTCCACGTCGGGCACCACCGGCGTGCCCAAGGGGGTCATGCTCGACCACGCGCAGGTCCTGCGCGGCTACTGGGACTGGTCCGAGATCGTCACCCTGGACGACCGGGACCGCTATCCGATCATCGCCCCCTTCAGTCACGGCTTCGGGCTGAACGCCGGGCTCATCGCCTGTGTGCTGCGCCGGGCCACGATGGTGCCCATCCCCATCTTCACGCCCGACGCGCTGATGTCGCTGATCTCGGCCGAGCGGATCACCGTCCTGGCCGGGCCGCCGACACTCTTCCACCGGATCCTGGACGAGCTGGAGCGCGGCTCCTGGGACGTGTCGTCGCTGCGCGTGGCCATCTGCGGGGCCGCCGCCGTGCCGTCCACTCTCATCACGCGACTGGTGGAGCGGGTGGGGCTGGAGCGGATGATCAACGCGTACGGGCTGATGGAGGGCACGGTCGTCTCCATGACCAGGGCCGGGGACCCGATCGACGTGATCGCGGGCACCACGGGGCGGCCCGTGCCGGGGATCGAGGTCAGGATCGTGGACGACGACGGGAAGGAGGTCGCCGCCGGGGAGCGGGGGGAGATCCTGCAGCGGGGCTACGGGGTGATGCGGGGCTACTGGGGCGAGCCCGCCAGGACCGCCGAGGTCGTCGACCGGGACGGGTGGTTGCACACGGGGGACATCGGGGTGCTGGACCCGTACGGGAACCTCGCCATCGTGGACCGCAAGAAGGAGCTCTACATCGTCAACGGGTTCAACGTCTCACCGGCCGAGGTGGAGTCGCTGCTGCTCAGGGAGGGGTCTCTGGCGCAGGCGGCCGTCGTGGGCGTGCCGGACGCGGGCAGCGGCGAGTCGGGACTGGCGTACGTCGTGCCGCGCCCGGGGGTCTCCGCCGATCCCGAGGCCCTGCTCGCCTGGGCTCGGGCGAACATGTCGAACTACAAGGTGCCCAAGCGGGTGGTCGTCGTGGACTCCCTTCCGACGAACGCCAACGGGAAGATCGACAAGCTGACCCTCCGCACGTCGGCCGAGGCGCTTTTGCGGGAGAGCTGAGGTCTCTGCGGGGCGGCCTGAGCGGAGTAGTGTCGAATTAGCGCCATATGCCCCGGGAGCCGTCATGCTGCGCCTGTTGGTCGACACATCCGGGATGCGGGCTGCCGGTCGAGGAACAAGGTGGGTGTTCCTCCGCTCCGTGACGATGCTGAGCGGCTACGTTGGCAGCAGCGATCATGCGGTACGCGCCGGGGACGGGTTCATCCGGACCGGCGACCGGGGATACATCGATCACACCGGCCGGTTACATCGGGTGGGACACGTGTAACCGAGTCTTAGGAGGCAGCGTGGCGTTGCACGTGGCGGTCATCGGGTCGGGCCCCGCCGGGATCTACACGGCCGAGGCTCTGGTGAAGCAGTCGGCGGAGCCCGTCGAGGTCGACGTCCTCGAACGCCTGCCGACCCCGTACGGGCTGGTCAGATACGGCGTCGCGCCCGACCACACGTCGATCAAGTCGATCGCCAACTACCTGCGGAAGGTGCTCGAGCTCCCTCAGGTCCGCTTCCTCGGCGGCGTCACGCTGGGCGAGCACGTGTCCGTCGAGGACCTGCTGAGCACCTACGACGCGGTGGTCTACTGCACGGGCGCGATGGTCGACAGGAAGCTCGGCATCCCCGGCGAGGACCTGCCGGGCAGCGTGGCGGCCACGGACTTCGTCAACTGGTACTGCGGGCACCCCGACGTCGATCCGGGGCGGTTCACGCTGGACAGTTCCGAGGTGGCGGTGATCGGCGTCGGCAACGTGGCCGTGGACGTCGTACGCGTCCTCGCCAAGACCCACGAGGAGCTGCGTTCCACGGACGTGCCGCACGACGTGCTGGAGCGGCTCGAGGAGAGCCAGGTCAAGGCCATCCACATGATCGGCCGCCGCGGCCCCGAGCACGCCAAGTTCACCCTCAAGGAGCTGCGCGAGCTGGGCGAGCTGGCCAACGCCGATGTCTGCGTCCGCCCTGAGGAGGCCGTCGTCCTGGGCGCCGACTTCCCGCGCCAGGTCCAGGGCAACATCAAGGTCCTGCAGTCCTGGGCCGCCCGCGAGCCGGTGGGCCGCCCGCGCCGCCTCGACGTGCGCTTCTGGCTGCGGCCCGTGGAGATCCTCGGCACCGAACGGGTGGAGGGGCTCAGGCTCGAACGCACCCGCCTGTCGGAGGACGGGCGCGTCGTGGGCACGGGCGAGTTCGAGACGCTGCCGGTCGGCATGGTGCTGCGCTCGGTCGGCTACCAGAGCGTGCCGCTGCCCGGGGTGCCGTTCTCCGAGAAGACCATGACCGTGCCGAACGACGCCGGGCGGGTGCGTGACCGCGAATACGTGGCAGGCTGGCTCAAACGCGGCCCCACCGGGGTGATCGGCACCAACAAGTCCGACGCGGCGGAGACGGTCCGCACGCTCCTGGCCGACCTCGCGGGCCGCGTGCCGGTGAGCCGGGGCTCCATCGACGAGCTGCTGGCCGCTCGCGGGGTGCGTCCGGTGACGTACGAGGAGTGGCTGGTGATCGAGGCCGCCGAGGCCGAGCTGGCCAGGTCCCTGGGCCGGGGCGAACGCGTCAAGCTCGTCGGCCTGGAGGCAATGCTCCGTGCGTGCCGTCCCTGAGGGGTTCGAGGAGACCTACCGGGTCCAGCGGGCCCGCTATCCGTCCGCCGACGCGGGCTGGCAGCCGGTCCACACCGTCTACGTCCCGGCCGACCGCATCTCCGCCCGTACCGTCTCCGAGTGGGGCGAGCAGGCGCTGTCCCTGGTCAAGGCGCATCTGGCCGATCCGGGCTCGCTGGCGGAGGTCTTCGGGGTGCCCTCCGGGCTGGGCAGCTCCGTGCACGCCAAGCTGGTGCGGAAGCTCTCGTCCGAGCCCGTCGAGGACCTGCGGATCGACTTCGAGGACGGGTACGGCGTCCGCCCCGACCCGGTGGAGGACGAGCACGTGGCGCAGGCCGTCGAGGCGGTGGCCGCGATGCACGCGGCGGGAGCGCTGCCGCGGCGGTGGGGGCCGCGGGTCAAGTCGTTCGCCGACGGTGACCCGGCGCGCTCGGTGCGCACGCTCGGCCTGCTCGTCACGGGAGTGGCCGAGCGGGCCGGCGAGCTGCCGCCGGGGTTCACGGTCACCTTTCCCAAGGTCCTGATGGAGCCGTACCTCGGCCAGTTCGCGGAGGTGCTGGAGCGGCTCGAGGCGGAGCTGGACGTACGGCTGCGGTTCGAGATGCAGGTGGAGGCGCCGCAGACGCTGCACTTCCTGCGCGGCGACCTGGCGGAGTCGCTCGGCGGGCGGCTGGCCGCGGCGCATTTCGGCGTGTTCGACTACACCGCCGCGATCGGGCTGCCGCCGCACGAGCAGCGGCTCGACCATCCCGCGTGCGACCATGCCCGGCACGTGATGCAGACCGCGTTCGCGGGCACGGGGGTGGAGCTGTCGGACGGATCACTGGCCGCCTCGCCCGCCTCCGACCTCGCGGCGGACGTGCACGCGCTGTGGCGGCGCCATGCCGAACTGGTCAGGCACTCCCTGCGGCACGGCTTCTACCAGGGATGGGACATGCACCCTTCGCACCTGGTAAGCCGGTTCGCCACCGTCTACGCCTTCCACCTCGCCCGGTACGACGCGTACCAGGAGCGCGTGAGAGCTTGGGAGGAGCAGCGGGAGGCCGGGGGTGGGGTCATGGACGAGCCCGCCACCATCCGGACCCTGGTGGCCGCTCTCAGGCGCGCGGACGCGGCCCTGCCGTGACGGGCTCCGCCGGTCAGTCGCGTTCCACCATGGCCCGCCACTGGCGTACGAGCCGCCACTCGACCGGGTCGGACCAGCTCGCCCGCACGGCGGACCCCACGTGGAAGGCCCGGACGCCGTAGTCGAGCAGCGCCGGTACGTGCGCCGGCTTCAGCCCGCCGCCGGCCAGGATGATCGAGCTGTCCCCCGCCTCGGCACGCGCCTTCAGCACCCGGAGCCCCTCGCCCACGCCGTTGGGTGAGCCCGAGGTGAGCACGGTGGCGAGGTTGGGCAGCAGCCGCACGGCCCGCCAGGACGCCTGGACGTCCGCGGCGTGGTCGACGGCCCGGTGGAACGTCCAGGGCAGCGGCGAGACGGCGTGGATGAGCGCCTCCGTGGCCGCGAGATCGACCTTCCCCGAGCCGTCGAGGAACCCGAACACGAACCCCGCCGCCCCTGCCTGCGCCAGCGCCTTGGCGTCCCGGCTCAGCCGGTCGAGCACGTCGGAGTCGGCGGTGAAGTGGGCGTCGCAGCGGAGCATGACCATCTGAGGGAGCGGGCATTCGGCGGCGATCGCGGCAACCGTCTCGGGGGACGGGGTCAACCCGTCGGCCGCCATGTCGGCGACGACCTCCAGCCGGTCGGCTCCACCTTGTTCAGCGGCCACGGCGTCGCGCACGTTCAGCGCGATGACCTCTAGCAGCGATCCGGTCATGGAGGAGAGGTTATATGGTGCTCTGCACCGTTCCGCCGCAGATCACAGCAAATTGTCCAGCCTCCCACCTCCCGGAGGACCGCGCAGGGTCGGCGGTCCCGTGCGCCGGGAGCCCGGCCGGGGTCGGGCCCCGGCCGGGTGTGAAGGGTGTCAGGCGCTGATCAGTTCGGCCATCGTGAGGTCGCGGAAGGCCGTGGTGATCAGGTCTTCCGAGCGCCGTTCGAAAAGGGCCCCCGAGGCGCGGTGGGGAAGGTCCACCGTGCGGACGTGGCGGAACCGGCGGCGGCGGTAGTACTCCTGAAGCCGCCGGTTCCCCTTGGCGCAGTCCAGCCGCAGCCAGGGCAGCCCGGCCGCGTGGGCCGAGGCGCCGGCCCAGTCCAGGAGGGCGTCGCCGAGGCCGCTGCCGGACCAGGGGCGGGCCACGGCGAGCTTGTGGACGTAAAGGGCCGCCCCCGGGTCGTCGTCCAGTGTCCAGAACTCGGGGTCCGCGTGACCGTCGAGGGCTATGGTGGCCACCGGCGGGGCCGATTCGTCGGGGTCGAGGTATCTGAGCTCGTCGTCGAGCAGGAACAGCACCCGTTCCTCGATGAGCGGCTCGATCCGCTCGGGGCCGAAGCCCCCGCGCGGCCACTGCCGCACTCCTTGCGTGTAGAGCCACTCGGCGGTGTCCGCGAGCAGGGTGAGCACGCCGGGAAGGTCCTCGGGCTCGGCTCTGCGGAGAGCGAGCGGGTGAAGCAGGGTGTTTGTGTGCATAATACAACTCCCGTTGCGTTGGGTGCGCGCGAAAACACAGAGCGTGATGACGCAATGTCGCGCAGGCCCGAAATGGGGCCTCAACCCGATATATATGGATAAATGGCGATTTAGGGGAGTATGCACGACTCCCCATGGCCAGCGAGGCGGCTATTTCTCGCTGCGCCCGGCCGGCTGAATCACCCCTTCACCCCGAGCCCGTTAGCGGCGGTCGAGCTCGTACCTGATCAGATGTTTGTCGGCGGGCAGCACCGACACCGCGACACGTACCGGCATGTCCGCCGCGTCGAATCCGACGCGGACGTAGACCATGACCGGCGTGCCGAGCTCTAGTTGGAGGCGCTCGGCCTCCTCCTGGTTGGGCATGCGGGCCCAGATGTCGTCCACGACGCGCACCTGTGCGTGGCCCAGTTCCTCCAGTACCCGGTTCGCCCCTCGCGCGATGTCGCCGGGCCTGGCAATCTCGGAGTCGGCGACGAGATCACGCGGGAAATAGGAATCGTTGGTGTTGTACGGCTGGCCGTCCACGAAACGCAGACGGCGCCTCACCACCGCCAATTCCCCGTCAGCCAGCTCCAGCCTGCTCGCGATCTCCTCGACGGGAGACACCGTCAGCACCTCGATGTACTGGCTCGGCGCGCGGCCTTCCTGCGCAACGGCATAGGCGAAGGCTTCCCGCAGTTCGCCCGAAGGTTGCGGCTCCAGCTCCCGCTGCGGATAGATCAGCAGCGGTCTGCGATCCCTGACCACTGTCCCGCGCCGCGGCGTGCGCGTGACGAGCCCCTCATTGACGAGCTCTCCCAGGGCCAGCCTTACGGTGTTCCTGCTCACCCCATGGTCTTCCATGAGCTGCGCCTCGGTCGGTAGCTGTGCCCCCGGGCCGAGGACACCCGAGTAGATGGCTCGACGCAATTCCGCAGCCACCTGCTGATACAGCACCGACCTTGCCACTTTCACCCCTTTTGTTCCAACAATTTAGACGATCTGGTTCTAGCAGGCCACAACCCCTTGACCGAACCCCCTCCAGCAGCCCATCATCCATTCGTTGGTACAAATCCATCTAAAGGCCGGTGAGGGGGTGAAGGCCAGTGTTGCCGGTCCGCACGGGTACGCCGTACCTGCCCTGGCATGACCCTTGTGAAGCAACACGTTTACTGCGTTACGGGTTGCCTCGCGAGGGATTCACCCACACCTACCAGAGCGACGGCGCATCCGAGCAATCGGCGTTGACTGAGCTGACCGTGCGGTGCGACGACGGATCCTTTGTCTGGAACGAGGAGGGTGGCGCCCCCGTCACGCACCCCATCGATGACCCGGTCGGTGCAGCTCGACGCATCGCCGCACGTTACCGGCAGCGGGAGCTTTCACACTCCCCCATCGACTCCGTGCGCGATTCAACGGCCTAGGACTCCATCCCTCGCCGGAGTCCTGGCGCCGCCGCACACGGAACAGGAAGCGCGTCCTGGCGGGTCCCCCACGCCCGCCAGGGCGCGCTTTCCTCTGCGGGGAACCCGATGGCGCCGCTCTTCCCGATCCAGGGGACCGCGCCGCTTCCTCCGGCCCTGGCGGACCGCGCGTACGGCGCGACCGGCCGAGTGACCGGCGGACAGGCACGATCGTGACCCGCGACCTCCGGGCCATGCCTGTCACCAAGTCCGAACCAGTCATCGCTCGCCGCCAAGTCCGAGCCGTCCGCGTTGACGCCTACTGCCACATCATCAACCCTCGGAGCCCAACCTGGGGGCCGCTTCGTGTTGGTGGGACTGGTGGGGTTTTCCGGTACCAATCCAATTTCCGGACCAAGGTCAACTAGCGGGAGGATGTACGCCGGGCCGGATGAGTATCCAGATTCCCGTCATCCTCGGCAGGCTCCCAGTCCACCAGCGTCAGCTCCTCGTCGATCCGGCGGTAAGCGGCTCTGACCCGCTCGCCGGGCTCCGGAGGCCGATCGCCGCGCCAGTTCCCGTACACGAAGCACCCCGGCACCGCCGCCAGCCCGACCATCACCACCACGTACGGCTCCGCCGATCCCGGCATGAACGGCTGATGGTTGACGATCCAGCTCTCCACGACTCCCTCGGGCTCCACCTCCCGCCAGTGCCACGCCTCCGTCCGGCACGCGGGGCAGAACGCCCGCGCCGGGAAGCGCGCCGTGCCGCAGCCGTCGCACTCCTGCACGGCGAACTCCCGCCTGCCGACACGCTCCCACCACTCCCTCGAGTCCCGGTCGAACACGGGCCGGTACGCCGCCATCACGGCCTCCTCAGGATCAGGGCGGAGGTGGCCGGGAGGATGTAGCCGGGCTGGGCGGTGGAGAGCGCGACCTCGGCGCCGGCCACCTGGCGGTCCCCGGCGTCGCCCCTGAGCTGGGAGACCGCCTCGGCGACGTGGTTCATGCCGTGGACGTAACCCTCCGACAGGAAGCCCCCGTGCGTGTTGACCGGGAGCGGGCCGTCCAGCGCGGTCGCCCCGGAGGCCACGTACGGGCCGCCCTCGCCCTTGCCGCAGAACCCGTAGTCCTCGAGCTGGACGATCACCGAGTACGTGAAGCAGTCGTACAGCTCGGCCACGTCGATGTCGCCCGGCCCGAGCCCGGCCTGCGCGTACAGGCGCGGGGCCAGGGCGGCGGCCGCCGTCACCGTGGGGTGGGCGGACGGGCCCGAGAAATGCGTGGTGCCGCCGCCCCAGGCGGCGGCCGAGATCAGCACCGGAGGGCGGCGGAGCGAACGGGCGCGCTCGGCCGTGGTGACGACCACGGCGCACGCCCCGTCCGTCTCCAGGCAGCAGTCCAGCAGCCGGAACGGCTCCGCGATCCACCTGCTCGCGAGGTAGTCGTCCAGCGTGATCGGGGTACGCATCAACGCCCGGGGGTTCTTGGCGGCGTTGGCGCGCTGGGTGACCGCCAGTTGCCCGAAGTGCTCGGGTTTTGTCCCATATGTAGTCATATGAGCTCGGGCGTACATGGCGTACTGCTGCGGCGGCGCCACATACCCGTACGGCGCCTGGTACTGCACCTCGGGGCTCACCGGGACGCCCCGGCCCGTGCCGCCCATCCGGAACTCCGAGCGGGCGTTGATGGCCCGGTAGCAGACGACCGTCTCGGCCATCCCCGCCGCCACCGCCAGCGCCGCCTGGCCGACGACCGCATGCGACACGCTCCCGCCGCCGAACTGGTCCAGGTGCCAGGCGAGGTCGGTCAGCCCCAGCGCCGGCCCGACCAGCGTGGGCGCGGCCGAGTCCCCCACCCGGTGCGTGGCCAGCCCGTCCACGTCGTCCACCGAGAGGCCCGCGTCCTCCACCGCGGCCAGCACGGCACGGCAGGCCAGGGTGAGCGTGCTGACGCCCGAGTCCTTGGTGAACGGGGTGTAACCCACCCCCGCTATGGCGGTGCGGTCCCGGAAGTCAAGCAAGCGCTTGGACACATTCGTCACACTAGGCCGGACATTTCTCCCATGTCAACGCGTCCTACCTCGCGCGACATGCGAACTTGACATGGTTTCGCCGCTTCACCTACCGTCCAAGCAAGCGCTTGGTAAGATAGGGCGCAGCCGGTGGACTAGGAGGCGGACCATGAGCACACACGCTGCCCGGCTCGTGACGCCGGACGGCTGTCGCGGCCTTCCGACGCCCCATCAGCGCAGAAATCGCAACGGAGCCGCCATGCCGACCGGCCCTTCACCCCACAGCGCGAACGGCCACCTCGACAGCCGGCTCTTCCGGCAGGTGCTCGGCAGGTTCGCGACCGGCGTGGTGGCGATCACGGCGGTCGACCCGGCGAGCGGACAGCCGTGCGGGCTGGCGGCCAACTCCTTCACCTCCGTCTCGCTCACGCCGCCCCTCGTGGCGTTCTGCGTGGCGTACACCAGCACGAGCTGGCCCAGGGTGCGCGGCGCGAAGGTCGTCACCGTCAACGTGCTGGCCGAGCACCAGCGGGACGTGTGCGCGCAGATGGCGACCAAGGGCGGCGACAAGTTCGCGGGCCTGGAGTGGACCGGCTCCCCCGGCGGCAATCCGGTGCTCGAAGGCGCGCTGGCCTGGATGGACTGCGCGGTCGAGGCCGAGCACCCGGCCGGTGACCACGTGATCGTGGTGGCCAGGGTGCTGCAGCTCGACACGCACGCCGAAGGCGGCCCGCTGGTGTTCTTCCGCGGCGGGTACGGAGGCTTCGTTGAGCCTGCCTGACCCGGCGGGCGCCACGCCGGGGCTTCGCGAGGAGGCCAGGGCCTGGCTGGAGGAGGCGCTGAGCGGCGAGTTCGCCCACGTCAGGGGGCTCGGCGGGCCCGGGCGCGAGCACGAGGGCCACGAGCTGCGCCAGGCGTGGGAGCGCCACCTCGGCAAGGCCGGGTGGACCTGCCTGGGCTGGCCCGAGCGGTACGGCGGCCGCGCCGCCTCCCTGGAGGACCAGGTGGCCTTCCACGAGGAGTACGCCAGGGCCGACGCCCCCGCCAGGGTGGGCCACATCGGCGAGGGGCTGATCGGCCCGACCATCCTCGAGTTCGGCACCGACGAGCAGAAGGAGCGCTTCCTGCCGCCCATCCAGCGTGGCGAGGAGCTGTGGTGCCAGGGCTACTCCGAGCCCGAGGCCGGCTCCGACCTCGCCAACGTCCAGACGAAGGCGCACCTCGAAGGCGACGAATGGGTCGTCACCGGCCAGAAGGTGTGGACCTCGCTGGCGCACGTGGCCGACTGGTGTTTCGTGCTCTGCCGCACGGAGCCGGGCTCGCAGCGGCACCGGGGGCTGTCGTACCTGCTCGTCCCCATGGAGCAGCCAGGCGTCGTCGTCCGGCCGATCGTGCAGCTGACCGGGACCTCCGAGTTCAACGAGGTCTTCTTCGACGGCGCGCGCACGGCGGCGGGGAACATCCTGGGGGCGCCGGGCGACGGCTGGCGGGTCGCGATGGCCACGCTCGGCCACGAGCGGGGCGCCTCGACGCTCGGGCAGCAGATCGGGTTCAGGCGCGAGCTGGCCAAGGTGATCGAGACGGCCCGGAGCACCGGCGCCGTCGACGATCCCGTGCTGCGCGACCGGCTCGTCCGGTCGTGGCTGGAGCTGGAGGTCATGCGGCTCAACGCGCTCAGGATGCTGCGCCCCGACCCGGGGCCCGAGGTGTCGATCGCCAAGCTCTACTGGTCGGAGTGGCACCGCAGGCTGGGCGAGCTGGCGCAGGCCGTGCAGGGCAGAGCCGGGCTGGTGACCCAGACCGAAGAGGGCGAGCTCAACGAGCTGCAGCGGCTCTACCTGTTCAGCCGCGCGGACACGATCTATGCCGGAGCCAGCGAGATCCAGCGGAACATCATCGCCGAACGGACCCTGGGACTGCCCCGCTGATTGGAGCACGGATGCCTCCCTCCTATCCCAAGGCGCACGGACTGCTCGACGGCAAGGTGACACTCGTGACGGCCGCCGCCGGAGCGGGCATCGGCTACGCGACCGCCCGGCGCTGCGCCGAGGAGGGCGCGACGATCGTCCTGTCGGACCGGCACGAGCGCCGCCTGTCCGAGGCCGCCGACGCGCTGACCGAGCTCACCGGCGTCAAGCCGCTCGCCGTGCCGTGCGACGTGACGTCGGAAGCGCAGGTGCTGGCGCTGTTCGACGCGGTGGTGGAGGCGCACGGCAGGCTCGACGTGGTCGTCAACAACGCCGGTCTCGGCGGTACGTCCCCGCTGGCCGAGATGTCCGACGACCAGTGGCACGCGGTCATCGACGTCACCCTGTACGGCACCATGCGCTGCACCAGGGCGGCGCTCCGGCAGATGATCGCCCAGGGCTCCGGCGTCATCGTGAACAACGCCTCCGTGATCGGCTGGCGGGCCCAGCGGGGCCAGTCCCACTACGCGGCCGCCAAGGCCGGGGTGATGGCGCTGACCAGGTGCGTCGCGCTGGAGGCCGCCGAGCACGGCGTGCGGGTCAACGCGGTGGCGCCCTCGCTGGCGGTGCACCCGTTCCTGGCGAAGGTGACCAGCGAGGAGCTGCTGGCGGAGCTGGCGGCCAAGGAGGCGTTCGGGCGCTCGGCCGAGCCGTGGGAGGTGGCGAACGTCATCGTCTTCCTGGCCAGCGACTACTCCTCGTACATGACGGGAGAGGTGGTCTCGGTCTCCTCGCAGCACCCCTGACCAGGCCCTGTCAGGGAAAGACCAGGGTAGGCGGCAAGGGGATCGCGATCTAGTGTCCGGGGTATGGGCGAACGCTCTTCCTTCCTGCTCGATGTCCTCATGGCGGAGTTCGGCGAGTCGATCCGGCGAGACCCCGCCGCTTTCAGGCGGAAATTCCGGAAAATGGCGGCTTCCCCCTTCGCCTTCTACCGGGGCAGCGCCTGCCTGTTCTACGCGGACATGACCGGCACGTACGCGGACGAGTCCTACCTCGACGAGCCGACCAGCCGCGTCTGGATCCACGGCGACCTCCACGCGGAGAACTTCGGCACGTACATGAACGCCTCCGGCGTCCTGGTCTTCAACGTCAACGACTTCGACGAGGCGTACGTGGGCCCGTACGTCTGGGACCTCAAGCGCTTCGCCGCCAGCGTGGCGCTCATCGGGTACGCCAAGGCCCTGTCCGACGACGCGATCAGCGTGCTCGTGACCGACTTCGCCGGCGCGTACCTGGTCGAGCTGGCCGCCATCGCGGCCGGCGGGGACGACGCGATCGGCTCGCTCACGCTGGACAGCACGACCGGCGTGCTCCACCGGGTCCTGCAGACGGCGCGGCTCAGCACGCGGGTGGCGCTGCTGGACGTCGAGACCGCGATCGACGGCTACGACCGGCGGTTCGCGCTCATGGAGGGCCGGGAGAGCGTGGACGCGGCGACCAGGGAGGCGGTGCTGGCCGCGTTCCGGGACTACCTGACCACGCTGCCGGGGCAGAGCGACGGCGTCGAGCACGTGATCAAGGACGTGGCGCTGCGCAAGGGCGTGGGCATCGGCTCCGCCGGGCTGCCCTCGTACAACCTGCTGCTCGAAGGGCGCTCGCAGGCGCTGGAGAACGACGTCATCCTCTACATGAAGCAGGCGGCGGTGCCCGCGGTGGCACGGTACATCGCCGACGAGAAGGTGGCCTCCTACTTCCTGCACCAGGGGCATCGCACGGCCGAGTCGCAGCGGGCGCTGCAGGCGTACGCCGATCCGTGGCTCGGCTACACGACGCTGAACGGGGTGGGCCAGCTCGTGGCCGAGGTCTCGCCGTACTCCGCCGACCTCGACTGGGACGACGTCAACGAGCCGGAGGAGCTCCGCTCGATCGTGCAGGACCTCGGGCGGGCGGTGGCGCGCATGCACTCGGTGGCCGACGACGAGTCCAGCCACGACCTCGTCGACTTCTCGACGGAGGAGGCGATCGTGGCGGTGATCGGCGACGACAAGCCCGGATTTATCGGCATGTTGGTGGATTTTGCCCACCGGTATGGGGCACAGGCCCGGGAAGACCATCAAAGGTTCGTCGACCTGTTCCGCAACGGCCGCCTCCCTGGCGTGTGACTCCCAGGTGCCGGGCGCGGCGAGCGCGCGGGCGGGAGGAGGGGCGTCGTGCGACATCTGATCGGGCTGCTGCTGGGGACGGAGGAGGACTGGCCGTCGGCGTTCGAGACCGTGCTGCGGCGGCTCGGCCCGATCAAGGGGGTGGGCGAGTTCGACGTGGAACGCATCACGATCGAGCCGTTCGACCTGCGCGCCAGGCCACGTCACGAGCTGGTGATCGACCGGCTGGCGTACTGGTACTACCACCCGCGCGAGTGGCTCAAGAAGATCTCCATGATGGACGACGTCTACCTCCTGAACAGCCCGTTCACGTTCCAGTCGATGGAGAAGCACACGGCGTACTGCGCGATGATGCGGCTCGGGCTCAAGGTCCCGGAGACGGCGCTGGTGCCGTACAAGAACCCGCTCGACAACTCGCGGTACGCCTACACCGCGGCCCGCTACAACCAGCCCTTCGACCTCGACGAGGTGGCGGAGCGGGTCGGCTACCCGCTCTTCATGAAGCCGTACGACGGCGGCGCCTGGCGCGGCGTGTCGCTGGTGCGCGACCGGGACGAGCTGCACCGGGCCTACGACCAGAGCGGCGAGATGCTCATGCACCTCCAGCAGGCCATCGAGGGGTACGACGCGTTCGCCAGGTCGCTGTCGATCGGGGCGGAGACGATGGTGATGCGGTTCAGGCCCGACGAGCCGATGCACGCCCGCTACGCCGTGGACCACGAGTTCCTGTCGCCGTCCGTGGGCGAGGAGGTGGTGACCATCGGGAAGCTCGTGAACGCGTTCTTCCGGTGGGAGTTCAACTCCTGCGAGACCCTGATCAAGGGCTCGGACGTGCACCCCATCGACTACGCCAACGCCTGCCCCGACGTGGCGCTGACCAGCCTGCACTACTACTTCCCCTGGGCGATCAAGACGCTGGTGAAGTGGAGCGTGTTCTGCGTGGCCACCCGGCGCAGGCCGCGGATCGACCTGGAGACGCACGACTACTTCGCCGTCGAGGGGACGTACGAGGAGCGGCTGGCGGAGTACCGGCGGCTGGCGGACAAGTACTTCGAGACGGACCGCTACCACGAGTTCTGCCAGGACCACCTGCCGCACATCGACGAGGTGGTGCAGGAGTGGGTGGCCGGGGCCGAGTTCGACCGGTTACTGGTGGACACCGTGACGGCCACGTACCCGGCCCACGAGCGCGACCGCTTCGTCGAGCACTTCCGCGGGCTGCTGCGGCTCTGGGTGAAGGAGTCCTAGGCGGTCTTAGGGGCGGAGTGTGTCACCGCGGTGGTGAAGTCCCGCAGGCATCGGGCCAGGTCCTGACGTGTGGCCGGGGCGGCTGTGCGGGGCCAGGACGCGGGTGAGCAGCCCCGCCTGGTCCAGGCGGGTGACCAGGCGTCCGGTGTAAGTGGTCATCGATCGCCTCTGTCCTCGTCGGGGGCGGTCGCCGGCGTCAGGTGCGCGGCGAGGAGTTCGGCCAGGTGCAGCGGGCGGCGTCCGGGTGCGGTGTGCTGGATCTGGGTCCGGCAGCTGAAGCCGTCGGCCAGGACCACCGTGTCCGGCCCGGCCTCGCGGAGGGCGGGCAGCAGCTCGTGTTCGGCGCAGGCCAGGGAGACCTCCAGGTGTCCGGCGGTGAAGCCGAAGTCGCCCGCCAGGCCGCAGCAGCCGCCGACGGTGTGCCGGCGGACACCGGCGCGGTCAAGCAGTTCCTCGTCGGCCTGATGCCCGAGGACGGCGTGCTGGTGGCAGTGCGGCTGGCAGACGGCCTCGCGGTCGATGTGCGGCGCCTGCCAGCCGTCGGTACGCGTCAGCAGTTCGGCCAGGGTGGTGGTCTGGTCGGCCAGGCGCGTGACGTCCCGGTCGTGGGGAAGGAGGTTCGCGGCGTCGTCCCGGAAGACCGCGGTGCAGCTGGGTTCGAGTCCGACGATCGGCACGCCCTGGCGCAGCAGCGGCGCGAGCGTGCGCAGGGTGCGGCGCAGCACGCGCGAGGCGATGCCGAGTTGCCCGGTGGAGATCCAGGTGAGGCCGCAGCACAGGGTGCGGGGCGGGATGAGCACGCGGTAGCCGGCCGCCTCCAGGACCTTCACCGCGGCGGCGGCGATGTGCGGGGCGAGGTTGTCGGTGAAGGTGTCGGGCCACAGCAGCACGTCGCCGCGTTCGCCGGTGCCGCGCGGGCCGCGGCGGCGGTAGCTGTCGCTGAAGCGCGCGCGGGCGAACGACGGCAGGGGCCGTCGCGGTTCGATGCCACCCAGCCGTTTGAGCAGGCCGGCCAGTCCGGGAGCATGGGTGAGGGCGTTGACCGCGCCGGGAGCGATCGCGGCCAGGCGCGCCCAGAGCGGGAGCCAGCCCATGCTGTAGTGGGCGGCGGGCCGCAGCCTGCGGGCGTAGTGGTGGGCCAGGAACTCGGCCTTGTACGTGGCCATGTCCACGCTCATCGGGCAGTCCTGTTTGCATCCCTTGCAGGCCAGGCAGAGGTCCAGCGCGTCCCGTACCGCGGTGGAGCGCCAGCCGTCCGTGACAGGGGTGTCGGCGTGGCCGTTCAGCATCTCGAACAGCAGGCGGGCGCGGCCCCGGGTGGAGTGCTCCTCCTCGCCGGTGGCGCGGTAGGAGGGGCACATGACCCCACCGGTGTGGCTGCGGCACTGGCCGACGCCGACGCAGCGCATCACCGCCCATTGGAAGCTGCCCTCGTCATGCGGGTAGCCGAACTGCACGTCCGGTTCGGCGGGGGTCCAGTCGCTGCCCAGCCGCAGGTTCTCCGTGGCGCCGTACGGGGCGACGATCTTGCCGGGATTCATCCTGTTCTCGGGATCGAAGACGGCTTTGACCTCGGCGAAGGCGGTCATGACGTCGGGTCCGAACATGGCGGGCAGCAGTTCGGCTCGGGACTGGCCGTCGCCGTGCTCGCCGGACAGGGAGCCGCCGTAGGAGACGACGAGGTCGGCGGCGCGGCGCAGGAAGGTGTGGAAGGCCGCGATGCCGTCGGCGGTGACCAGGTCGAAGGGGATGCGGGTGTGCACGCACCCCTGGCCGAAGTGCCCGTACAGGGCGGCGTCGCCGTAACCGAACTCGGCGAACAGCCGGCGCAGGTCGCGCAGGTAGTCGCCGAGCCGCTCCGGAGGCACGGCCGAGTCCTCCCAGCCCTCCCAGGTAACGCGCATGTCCGGGACGCGGGCGGTGGCGCCCAGGCCGGCTTCGCGCAGTTCCCACAGCTGCCGCTCCGCCCTGTCGTCGTCGAAGGACGACACGTGCGGCTCGTGCTCGCCGCCGCGCAACTCGTCGATGAGGGCCCGTGCCCGGGCCTCGGCTTCCGGCTTGTCGCGTCCGGAGAAGGAGACCATCAGCCAGCCGCCGCCTTCCGGAAGGCGGGCCAGCGCCTCGGGATGCATGTGCCGGCGGCGCTCGTAGGAGATCAGCTTGTCGTCCACGCCCTCCAGTTGCAGCGGGTGGTGGGCGGCGACGCGCGGCACCGCGTCGGCGGCGGCGGCGATGTCGTGGTAGCCGAGCAGGACCAGCACCTCGGCCGCGGGCACCGGTACGAGTTTCAGCTCTGCCCGCAGCACGGTGACCAGCGTGCCTTCCGAGCCGACCAGCGCCCTGGCCACGTCGAAGTCGCCGCCGGGCAGGAGCTGGTCGAGGTTGTAGCCGGACACCCGGCGCGGGATGTCGGGGAAGCGTGCCCGGATCTCGGCGGCGTGCGTGTCGGCGATCTCGCGCAGGCGCCGGTGGACATCGGCGCGGCGGCCGCCCTCGGCGCGGATTCGCGCGTATTCCCGCTCGTCGGTCGGGCCGACCCACATGCGCGTCCCGTCGTAGGTGAGGACGTCGAGGCGGGTGACGTTGTCGGCGGTCTTGCCGTACGCCTGGGCGGTGGAGCCGCAGGAGTTGTTGCCGATCATGCCGCCGAGGGTGCACTGGCCGTGGGTGGACGGGCGTGGCCCGAACATCAGGCCGGTGGGCGCGAGCTGCCGGTTGAGCTCGTCCAGGACGATTCCGGGCTCCACCACGCAGGTCCTGGCTCGCTCGTCGACCGAGATCAGGCGGTGGCAGTGCTTGGACCAGTCGATGATCACGGCGGTGTTGCAGGTCTGTCCGGCCAGGCTGGTGCCACCGCCGCGCGAGGTGATCGGCGCCTGGTGCTCGCGGCAGACGGCCACGGCCTCGATGGCCGCCTCTACGGTCCGGGGCACCACCACGCCGAGCGGCACCTGCCGGTAGTTGGAGCCGTCGGTGGCGTAGGCGCCGCGGCTGCCCGCGTCGAAGCGGACCTCCCCGTCCACGCGAGCCCTCAGGTCACGTTCCAGGTCGCGGACCCGCACGTACGGCTGGCGTACGGGGGTGGGGAGCTGCACGGTCTCTGCCATGGCGATGGCCCTTCCGCTCGGCCGGCCTTTCACGAACCCAGGCACGTCATGCCAGCCGCCTGCCCGCGGGCGCGGACGTAAACATTGGCCGTCCGGAAATCTAGCCACATGGACGCATTCCCCGTTTGGGGAACATCTGCGGGGTAGCTCACACGCCTGCTGACCTGCGAAGCGAGAACGACATGAACGCGATCGACAAGGTCGCCGCAGCGGCCTACCGCATCCCCACCGACCAGCCCGAAGGCGACGGCACATTCGCCTGGCAGGCGACCACGATGGTGGTCGTCACGCTCACCGCCGAAGGCGCGACCGGGATCGGCTGGACGTACGCGCCCGCCGCAGCGGCCCCGTTCATCTCCGAGACACTCGCCGAGACGGTGATCGGCGCCGACGCCGCCGACATCCCCGCCGTCTGGGCCGCGATGACCCGCCAGGTACGCAACGCGGGGCGGCCCGGCATCGCCGGATACGCCGTCTCGGCCGTGGACGTCGCCCTGTGGGACCTCAAGGCGCGCCTGCTCGGCCTGCCGCTCGTCCGCCTCTTCGGCGCCGCGCGCGAGCAGGTTCCGCTGTACGGGTCGGGCGGCTTCACCACCTACGACGACGACGCCACCATCGGCCAGCTCACCCGCTGGGCGCACGGACAGGGCATCGGCCGCGTCAAGATCAAGATCGGCGAGTCGTCCGGCACGCGACCCGAACGGGACCTGCACCGCGTGGCTCTGGCCCGCCGTGTCATCGGCGAGGAGGCCGAGCTGTACGTCGACGCCAACGGCGGCTACACCGCCAAGCAGGCCATCCGCATGGCCGACGCGATGAACGAGCACGACGTGACCTGGTTCGAGGAGCCCGTCTCCTCCGACGACCTGCCTGGTCTGAGACTGGTGCGCGAGCACTGCCGGGCCGACGTGACCGCCGGGGAGTACGGCTGCGATCTGACGTACTTCACCCGCATGTGCCAGGCGCAGGCCGTGGACTGCCTGCAGATCGACGCCACCCGCTGCGGCGGCTACACCGGCTGGTTCGCCGCCGCGGCCGTCGCCGCCGGCCACCATCTGCAGGTCTCCGCCCACTGCGCCCCCAACCTGCACGTCCCCGCCGCCGCCGGAACCGCCAACCTGCGCCACATCGAGTGGTTCCACGACCACCAGCGCATCGAGGGCGAGCTCTTCGACGGCGCCGCCGACCCGACCGGTGGCCTGGTCCGGCCGCGTACCGACGCCCCCGGCCACGGCCTCGTGCTCCGCGCCGGCGCCGCCGAACGCCACCGCGTGGCCTAGCGGCGGCCATGAGGGCATGCCCGTGACCTGATCTCGAAGGCAAGGAGGAGACCACCCAACATGCGGATCGAGGACTACGCCCTCATCGGCGACATGCAGACCGCGGCGCTGGTCGGCCGTAACGGCTCCATCGACTGGCTGTGCCTGCCGCGCTTCGACTCCCCCGCCTGCTTCGCCGCCCTCCTGGACAGCCCGGGCGCCGGCCGCTGGCTGCTGGCCCCCGCCGGTGCGCACGACAGCACCTCCCGCCGCTACCGCGACGGCACGCTCATCCTGGAGACCACCTGGGACGGCGCGGGCGGCGCCGTACGGGTCCTCGACTTCATGCCGCCCCGCGACCAGGCACCCGACGTCGTACGGATCGTCGAGGGCGTGCGCGGCAGCGTCGACATGCACATGGAGCTGATGTTGCGCTTCGACTACGGCCGCGACATCCCCTGGCTGCGCCACGACCACGGCCAGTTCGTCGCCGTCGCCGGCGCCGATGCCGCGTGGCTGCATGCCCCTGTCCCGCTGCACGTGGACGAGGATGCCCACCGCACCACAGCGTCTTTCACCGTCCGTGCGGGCGACCGCGTACCGTTCGTGCTCACCTGGAAGGAGTCCTGGCTGCCGCGCCCCGACCCCCTCGACCCGCCCGCCGCCCTGTCCGACACCGAACGGCTGTGGCGCGAATGGAGCGCCCGCTGTGACTACCGCGGCGAGTACGAGCGGGCGGTCCGCTCCAGCCTGCGCACTCTCAAAGCCCTCACCTACGCCCCCACCGGGGGCATCGTCGCGGCCGCCACCACCTCCCTGCCCGAGCAACTCGGCGGCCCCCGCAACTGGGACTATCGTTACTGCTGGCTACGTGACGCCAGTTTCAGCCTGCAGGCGCTGATGTGCGCCGGGTATGACGCCGAGGCCCGGGCCTGGCGCGACTGGCTGCTGCGCGCCGCCGCCGGTCACCCGGCCGCGCTGCAGATCATGTACACCATCGAAGGCGCCCGCCGCATCCCGGAGTGGAGCCCCGACTGGCTTGCCGGCTACGAGAACTCCCGGCCCGTCCGCATCGGCAACGCCGCCTCCACCCAGCTCCAGCTCGACGTCTACGGCGAAACCCTCGACTGCCTGCACCTGGCCCGCCAATCCGGCCTCACCATCGAGGAGGAAGCGTGGGACCTGCAGACCGCCCTGATGAACTACCTCGAAGGCGCATGGGACCAGCCCGACAACGGATTGTGGGAGATGCGTGGCCCCCGCCGTCACTTCGTCCACTCCAAGATCCTCGCCTGGGTCGCCGCCGACCGCATGCTCCAAGCCATCGACCGCCACGGCCTCGACGGCCCCGCCGACCGCTGGCGCGCCCTGCGCCGGCAGATCCACCATGACGTCTGCACCCGCGGCTACGACGCCGACCGCAACACCTTCACCCAGTATTACGGCTCCACCGGCCTGGACGCCGCCCTCCTCCTCATTCCCCGCCTCGGCTTCCTACCTCCCGACGACGAACGCGTAAGGGGGACCATCGACGCCATCCGGCGCGAGCTTCTCCACGACGGCCTCGTCCTGCGCTACCAGCCTCAAACCGACGGTGTGGACGGCCTCCCGGGCGGCGAGGGCACCTTCCTGGCCTGCTCCTTCTGGCTGGCCGACGCCCTGGCCATGACCGGCCGCCGCCACCAGGCCCGGCAACTGTTCGAGCGGCTCCTGACCCTCCGCAACGACGTGGGGCTGCTCGCGGAGGAGTACGACGTCACCCATCGCCGCCAGGTCGGCAACTTCCCCCAGGCCTTCAGCCACGTCTCCATCGTCAACAGCGCCGCGGCCCTGAGCGGCGGCCAGGATGATCAGGCCTAGAGCAGTTCGCGCAGCGCCGTGGCGAGGTTGGCCGCCGCGCGCGGCTCGTAGCGCAGGAAGAGGTACGGCTCCGTCAGCTCCACCTCGATGACGGCGGGCTTGCCTCCGGGCAGCCGGACCAGGTCGATCCTGGCGTAGAGCAGGGGCTGGGGTAGGACGGTGAGCACCTTCTCAGCGAGATCGACCTGGTCCGGGGCTGGTGTGCGGAGCTGTCCCCGCCCGTTGTCGTCGTACGTCATCCCCGGTGCGAGCATGGGCAGGCGGCGTACGGCGTGGCTGAAGCGGCCGTTGAAGTAGAGCAGCGAGGTCTCGCCCTCCGACTCCACCATGTCGAGGTACGGCTGCACCATCGGGGTGCGCCCGTCGGCCTCCAGCGCGGCGGCCAGCGCCCTGGCCTGGTCCCGGTCGGCCGTCCTGGTGGTGTCGCGGGCGCCGGAGGAGATCGTCGGCTTGACGACGTACTCCGGCCAGTCCGGCAGGCCCTCCGACGACCAGTGCGTCGGCACGGTCGGCACGCCGAGCTCCCGCAGGTAGGTCTTGTCGGTGTTGGCCTCGAGGACCGGGGACGGATTGAGCAGCCTGGTGACGGAGTCCACGCGCCGCGCCCACGCCAGGAACTCCTCCCGCCTGAGGATGTAGTCCCAGACCGATCGGACGACCACGGCGTCGTACGCGCTCCAGTCGACGGCGGGATCGTCCCAGCGCTCGACGCGCCCGTCGATGCCGGCCTCCCGCCAGGCCGACAGGGCGAGATCGCGCTCGTCGTCGCCATTCTCGGGGTCCTCAAACGTTACATATGCACAGATAGCCACCCCGGGATGCTATTACGGCGCGAGCCAGGCCATTTCCGGCCCGGCTCGCCGCGCGTCCCAGGGAGTGCTAGTCGATGTCGTGGACGGTCACGGTGCCGCGGTTGCTGGCCGTCACGGCGTTGCCGTTGACGTTGTTGAGGCTGGTGGCGGTGGTGCCGCTCCGGTTGCTGCCGACCACGTTGCCGAAGTTGTTGCCCGACTGCGACGAACTGCGGTTGGAGCTGGTGTTTCCGGCGTTGACGTCCGCGTACGCCGGTGCCGACAGCAGCGTCACACCCGTGGCCGCCGCGGCGATGAGACCGGTCACGCAGAGCTTCTTGATCATGTTTGTGGTTGTCCTCTCGGATCGTCTTGGCTTTCGGACGTCAGCCGGTCAGTAGAAGATGTAGGTCACCGTGATCCCGCCGTCGGTGGCGGTCGGGGCGATACCGTTGATGTTGTTGACGTTGGTGGAGCCGCTCCCGCCGCGGTTGACGGCGGTGACGTCGCCGAAGTTGTTCCCGGACTGGGACGAGCCGCGGTTGTCGCTCCAGTTGCCGTACCAGCTGTCGCTGCTCCAGGCGTCGTCGGCGTGCGCGGGGGGAGCCGGCAGTGCGCCGCCGACGGCCGCTCCCACCACGGCCACGGCGGCGCACAGTCTTCTGATCACTTCTGCTCCTTCGTTGACCGGAGGAGGTCAAGGCCATGGCGAGCCTATAACTGTGTGTGGTTGATCCGCAGCAGTACGTTACTGGAATTTTATTCTATAAATACGCTGACAGGAGGTGTCAGCGAGTCGGTCCTACCGTCCATCGCATGATCTACGACCTGCGGCAGTACACCCTGCTTCCCGGGCAGCGGGACACGCTGATCGAGCTGTTCGAGCGCGAGTTCGTCGAGTCGCAGGAGGCGGCCGGCATGCGCGTCAACGGCACCTTCAGGGTCGAGGGCGCGCCCGACCGGTTCACCTGGCTGCGCTCCTATCCGTCCATGGCCGCCCGCAAGGACGCGCTCGAGGCCTTCTACGACGGGCCCGTGTGGCTGGCCCACCGCGACGCCGCCAGGGTCACCATGGCCGACACGGACGACGTGCTGCTCCTGCACTCCGTGGGGGCCGAGCTGCCCGAGTGGGAGCGCCCCGCCGTCGGGGCCACCGAGCGGCCCTCGTCGCTGTACGTCGCCACGATCTACCACGTCGAGGACGGCTTCTCCGCGTTCTTCGCCCGTGAGGTCGCGCCCGTCCTGGTCGAGGCGGGGGTGCCGCCGATCGCCTGCCTGGAGACCGAGCACTCGGAGAACAACTTCCCCCGGCACCCGATCCGCACCGGGGAGAACGTGTTCGTGTGGTTCGCGCGCTTCGAGACGGCCGAGGACGAGCGGGAGGTGGAGCTGCCCATGGTGAAGCCCCGGCTGACGGCCGCCCCTGAGCGCATCCTGCTGCGCCCGACCGCCCGCTCGGCCATGCGCTAGCGGGTTCAGCGGCTCGGCTGTGCTCCGTAGACCGGTTCGGGGGGCGGGGCGGAGGCGAGGAGTCCGGCGACGGCGTCGCCGACGCGCGCCGGGTCCCAGCGCCCGTCCCCGTCCACCCGGGGACCGTGCCGCCAGCCGGTGGCCAGGGCGATCGTCCCGCCCTCCACCTCGAACACCCGCCCCGACACATGAGCAGACCGCACGGACCCGAGCCAGACGACGAGCGGGGAGACGTTCGCGGGGTCCATGGGGTCGAAGCCGGACTCCGGCCTGGCCATGGTGGCGGCGAACACCTCCTCGGTCATCCGCGTACGGGCGGCGGGCGCGATGGCGTTCACCGTCACGCCGTATCTCGCCAGCTCGGCGGCGGCCACCTGTGTCAGCGCGGCGATCCCCGCCTTGGCGGCCGCGTAGTTGGCCTGGCCGACGCTGCCCAGCAGGCCGGCCCCGGACGAGGTGTTGATGACCCGGCCCTCGACGCGCTCGCCCGCCTTGGACCTCTCCCGCCAGTGCGCCGCCGCGTGGCGCAGCGGCAGGAAGTGGCCCTTGAGGTGGACGCGTACGACGTCGTCCCAGTCCTGCTCGGTCATGGAGACGAGCATCCTGTCCCGCAGGAAGCCCGCGTTGTTCACCAGGACGTCGAGGCGGCCGTACGCGGTGACGGCGGTCTTGACCAGCCGGGCCGCGCCGCCCCAGTCGGACACGTCGTCGCTG
The DNA here is from genome assembly GCF_040654115.1 of Nonomuraea sp. NPDC050786. Taxonomy (NCBI): domain Bacteria; kingdom Bacillati; phylum Actinomycetota; class Actinomycetes; order Streptosporangiales; family Streptosporangiaceae; genus Nonomuraea; species Nonomuraea sp. NPDC050786. Next base: position 6,656 of record NZ_JBFAHJ010000040.1, on the reverse strand, counting down.
TTGGCCACCGCCTGGCCGCCGAGGGCGCGGATCTCCTCGACCACCTCCAGCGCGGGGCCGCCCGACCTGCCCGCGCCGTCCCTGGCCGTGCCGAGGTCGTTCACCACGACGCGGGCGCCCTGCCTGGCGAACTCCAGCGCGTGCTCCCTCCCGATGCCCCGACCGGCACCCGTCACGACCACCACGCGGCCGGCACAGATTCCCACACAGACCTCCCAGAAGGATCATGCAGAGATATCAGGAAACGTCACTGGAGGCCAGGTGCCGCCAGGCGGGGATCTCGCCGCCGCCGTCCACCCGCACCTCCGCGCCCGTGACGTAGCCGGGGGCGGCCAGCCACAGGCACGCGGCGGCCACGTCGGCGGGCGTCGCCATCCGGCCTGCGGGGATGGCCGCCCCCATCCCGTCGTCGCGCCCGCCGTAGTGGGAGGAGGCGTTCTCCGTGGCGGCGAGGCCGACGACGACCGTGTTGACGCGTACCCGCGGGGCCCACTCGGCGGCCAGGCAGCGGGCCAGGTGGTGCAGCCCGGCCTTGGCGGCGCCGTACGCGGAGGTGCCGGGCGAGGGGCGCGCGCCGCCGGCGCTGCCGATCATCACGACCGCCCCGCCGGCGGCGGCGAGCAGCGGGTACGCGCGCTGCGAGACCAGCAGCGGGGCCGTGAGGTTGAGCTCGATGACGCGGGCGTGCAGGCGCGGCGAGGTGCCCTCCAGCGGCGCGTACGGCGAGCCGCCCGCGTTGTTGACCACCACGTCGAGCCGGTCGAACCCGGAGATCAGCCGCTCGACGTCGTCGGGCACGCGCACGTCCGCCCGCACGAACCGGAGCCCCGGGAGAGGGGCGGCGGGCTCGCGCCTGGCGCAGACCGTCACCTCGGCGCCCGCTTCGCGGAAGGCGCGGGCGATCCCGCCGCCGATGCCCTTGGTGCCGCCCGTCACCAGGACGGCCTTGCCCGTGTAGTCGTAAGTCACGGTCACGGGTGCTACCGTACCAAGCAAGCGTTAGGTGCAACCAGACGGGAGCGGGGATGGGAATCACCCTGCGGGCCGGGCCGATCGCCGAGATCGTGGTGGACGTGCCGCCGGTGAACGCGTTGAGCGTGCGGGGCTGGGAGGAGCTGGCGGAGACCGTCCGGCGGGCCGGGGCCGAGCCGGAGACCAGGGTGGTGGTGCTGCGGGCCGAGGGACGCGGGTTCAACGCCGGGGTCGACATCAAGGAGCTGCGCGACGCGAAGGGCTACGAGGCGCTCGTCTGGGTCAACCGGGCGTGTTACGCGGCCTTCGCGGCGGTCTACGAGTGCCCGGTGCCGGTGATCGCGGCGGTGCACGGCTTCTGCCTGGGCGGCGGCGTCGGCCTGGCAGGCAACGCCGACGTCGTGGTGGCGAGCGAGGACGCCTACTTCGGGCTGCCCGAGGTGGACAGGGGCGCGCTGGGCGCGGCCACGCACCTGTCCAGGCTGGTGCCGCAGCACCTGATGCGGGCCATGGTCTACACGTGCAGGAACGTGACGGCCGCCGAGCTGCACGCGTTCGGGTCGGTGCTGGAGGTGGTGCCGGGCGACAAGCTGCGCGACGCGGCGCTGGAGGTGGCGGGGCAGATCGCCGCGAAGGACCCGTACGTGATCCGCTGCGCCAAGGAGTCGCTCAACGGCATCGACCCCGTGGACGTCAAGCGCAGTTACCGCTTCGAGCAGGGCTTCACCTTCGAGCTGAACCTGACGGGCGCCGGAGACCGGCACAGGGAGCGATTCACGTGACCAAGCTGATGTCGGCCGAGGAGGTCGCGAGCGGGATCGAGAGCGGGATGACGGTCGGGATCGGCGGCTGGGGCTCGCGCCGCAAGCCGATGGCCCTCGTACGCGCTCTCCTCCGCTCCCCCGCCGACGACCTCACGATCGTCTCGTACGGCGGCCCGGACGTCGGCATGCTCTGCGCGGCGAAGAAGGTACGCAGGGTCGTGGCGCCTTTCGTCACGCTCGACTCCATCCCCCTGGAGCCGCATTTCCGGCGGGCCAGGCAGGCCGGGGAGATCGAGTTCGTGGAGTACGACGAGGGGATGTTCATGTTCGGGCTGCTGGCGGGGGCGCACCGGCTGCCGTTCCTGCCGACGCGGGCCGGGCTCGGGTCGGACGTGCTGCGGGTCAACCCCGGGCTGCGGACGGTCCGGTCGCCGTACGCGGACGGGGAGGAGCTGGTCGCGGTGCCCGCGCTGGCCATGGACGTGGCCCTGGTCCACCTGAACCGGGCCGACTCCCGGGGCAACGCCCAATATCTGGGCCCCGACCCGTACTTCGACGACCTCTACGCCAAGGCCGCGCGGCGCTGCTACGTGTCGTGCGAGCGGGTGGTGGAGGACCTCATGAAGGAAGGGCCCGTGCAGTCGTTGCTGATCAGCCGCTCGATGGTGGCCGGGGTGGTGGAGGCGCCCGGCGGGGCGGGGTTCACCTCGTGCGAACCCGACTACGGGCGGGACGAGGCGCTCCAGCGGCGTTACGTGGAGACCCCCTGGGAGGAGTTCGATGAGCAGCAGGGCTGACGTGTGCGTGGTGGCGTGCGCGGAGGCGTTCAGGGGCGACGGGGAGATCCTCGCGGCGGGGATCGGCGGGGCGGTCACGGTGCTGGCCGCGCGGCTGGCGCGGCTGACGTTCGAGCCGGAGCTGCTCACGCACGACGGCACTTGCCTGCTCACCGGCGACGTGCCCGCCCTGGGCGAGGCTCCCGGGGTGGTGGAGGGGTGGCTGCCGTTCCGCGAGCACCTGTGGCTGGTGCTGAACGGGCGGCGGCACGTCATGCTCGGGGCCAGCCAGATCGACCGGTACGGCAACACGAACATCTCCTGCATCGGCGACTGGTCGCGCCCCAAGGCGCAGCTGCTGGGTGTCCGGGGCGCGCCGGGGAACACGCGCTGCGATCCCACCAGCTACTGGATCCCCCGGCACTCCCCCCGGGTGTTCGTGCCCTCGGTGGACATGGTCAGCGGGGTCGGGACGGACAGGGGCGCCTTCGACCTGCGCCGGGTGGTGACGAACCTGGCCGTCCTGGACTTCCGCGGCCCCGGCGGGACCATGCGGCTGGTGTCGGTGCACCCCGGGGTGGAGGTGGCCGACGTGGTGGCGGCGACCGGCTTCGAGCTGCACGTTCCCGCGAAGGTCAGCCGGACGCGCGGGCCGACCGTCGAGGAGCTCGACGTCCTGGACCGCCTCGACCCCGAGCGGGCCCGCGACCGTGAGGTGGCGGCGTGAGGACCGCGCTGACCGAGCTGGTGGGGTGCCGCCACCCGATCGTGCAGACCGGCATGGGGTACGTCGCCGGGGCCCGGCTGGCGGCGGCCACCTCGCAGGCGGGCGGTCTGGGCGTGATCGGCGCCGCCACCATGTCCGTGGCCGAGATGACCGCGGCGATCAGGCGGGTCAAGGAGCGCACGGACGCGCCTTTCGGGGTGAACATCCGTTCCGACGCCGACGACGCCGCGGCGCGGATCGAGGTGCTGATCAGGGAGGGCGTGCGGGTGGCGTCGTTCGCGATGGCGCCCGAGCGCGACCTGATCGCCCGGCTCAAGGACGCGGGCGTGGTCACGATCCCGTCGGTGGGAGCCCGCCGGCACGCGGAGAAGGTGGCGGGCTGGGGCGTCGACGCGGTGATCGTCCAGGGCGGCGAGGGCGGCGGCCACACCGGACCCGTCGCCACCACCCTGCTGCTGCCCCAGGTCGTGGACGCGGTGGACATCCCGGTCATCGCGGCCGGGGGCTTCTTCGACGGGCGCGGCCTCGTGGCGGCCCTGGCGTACGGGGCCTGCGGGATCGCCATGGGGACCCGGTTCCTGCTGACGAGTGACTCCCCCGTGCCCGACGAGGTGAAGAAGCTCTATCTGGCCACGCGGGAGACGGTGGTCACGACCAGGGTGGACGGGGTGCCGCACCGGGTGCTCCTGACCCCTTTCGTGGCGTCACTGGAGCGGTCGCGCCTGGTCAGGGCGGTGATGAACGGGGCCCGCTTCAAACGCCTGTCGGGCCTGTCCTGGGCGGCGATGCTCAGGGAGGGCAGGCGGATGCGGCAGGCCCGGGACCTGACCTGGGCCCAGGTGCTGCAGGCGGCCAACACACCCGTGCTGCTGCGGGCCGCCATGGTGGAGGGCCGGGCGGATCTCGGGGTGATGGCGTCGGGCCAGGTGGTGGGCGTGATCGACGATCTGCCGTCCTGCCGGGAGCTGATCGACCGCATCATGGCCGAGGCCGAGACCTCCCTCTCCCACCTGACCCGGGCACTCACGTCGCCAACGCCTCCTGACCGCTCCGGCGGCGGGTGAGCGCCGCGCCGGCGGCGAAGGCCAGGGCCGCGCAGCCGAGCTGGGCGAGGGCCGTGGAAGTGGGGATCCACAGCAGGTCGCCGAGGTCGCCGAGGGCGGCCGCGGGCAGGAACAGCACCAGCGCCGCCCGCCGGCCCACCGCCGACCGGCACGCGTACCCGGCGGCCAGTGAGACCACGACCAGCCAGGGCACCGGTTTCCAGACGACGACATCCTGATGGGCGACCACGTCCACCCAGCGCACGATGGCCTTGCTGGCGGTCAGCCCCACCAGCGCGAGCGGCGCCCAGAGCAGCAAGGTGCGCCGGGGGATGGCCGCGAGGGCACGGTGCGCTGCGGGCAGGAAGGCGATGACGGCCGCCGCCACCTGTGCCAGGAGCAGCGGGCCGACGTTCGGTGCCGCCAAGTGCACCAGGAGGACCCGGCCGCTCGACGGCGACACGAGATACGGAAGCACCCCACTCCAGGGGTCCGCGAGGCCCAGCACGAGCACGACCGTGCCGAGCGCGGCGACCCACCTGCGGCCGGACCGCACCGCCAGCGCGAGCAGGGCCGCGATGGCGACCGGCTGGGCCAGGTGCTGGATCCAGACGGGTCCGGCCAGGACGGCGACGCCGAAGTTCAGCGCGTTCTCCACGGTTCTGGCGCTGTCCAGCAGCATCGTCGCCAGCGCCGCCGCCAGCATCAGCAGCGGCCACAGCGCCACGGCGAGCGCGACCCCGTCGCGCCAGGAGGGCGCCGAGCCCGCGCCGAACGCCCGCCGGGCGTGCACCCGTAACGCGCCCCACAGCAGGTCGGCCACGTCGGCGGGATACGGGCGGGTCTGGCCGGGCCGCGCGCCGGCCAGCAGCACGCCGATCATCTCCTCCTCGTGCCGGGCCCGATGATCGCGCGGATAGCAGGCCAGGAGGCGGCGGTAGCGGGCTTCGAGGGGGCTCATGCCTGGGCCGCCGGCGACGTGCGGACGTGCGGGGCTCATGCCGCGCCTCCCGCCCCTGCGGCGCGCAGGCGCGCGGTGGCCGCCCGGGCGTGCCTGCGCAACCGCTCGGCCTCCGCCGCCAGCCTGGCCGCGCCGTCGCCGGTCAGCCTGTAGTAGCGGCGCACCCGCCCGTCCACGATCTCCTCCCGGTCCGCCTCGATGAGGCCCTCCGCCTGGAGGCGGTCGAAGGCGGCGTACAGGGTGCCGGCGCGCAGGCGCACCTGGCCGTCGGAGATGCGTTCGACGTCGGTGATCACGCCGTAGCCGTGCTGCGGGCCGGCGGCGAGCGCGGTGAGGATGAGGAAAGTGGGTTCCTGCATCGGCTTCATGCGATCAATATATACCGATGATCTGCATATGCCGCCGGTCGGAGTCAGACCACGGTGATGCCGCGGGCGGCGAGGATGGCGTTGGCCTGGGCCTGGTTGATGACGGCGCCCGCGAACGCCCGCAGCTTCGCGTCGTCCGGCTGGCCCAGGTCGGCCCCGCGCAGATCGGCCTTGGCGAACTTCGTCTGCAGCAGGCGCGTCCCGGTCAGCCGGCAGTCGCTGAACGTGGCCTCCGTGAAGTCGCAGCCCGACAGGTCGGCGTCGTCGAAGCGGACGCCCTCGATGACCTCACCGCGCAGCGAGCAGCCGCCGAGGTTGGCCAGGGTCAGGTTGGAGCGGCTGAGCCTGAAGCCGGTGCCGCGCGAGGCCGTGAGAGACGCGCCGATCATGCGGCAGCCCGTGAACGAGACGTCCGTCAGGAGCGCGCCGCCGAACTGCGCGGAGGACAGGTCCACGTCGGTGAACGTCACGTCGATGAGGTCGGCGTCGTTGAAGCGGGTGCGCATCCCGCCCCCACCCGCGAACGAGGCCCCGTCGAGGTCGGCCTTGCGGAAGTCGGTCTGGTCCAGCACGCACGACTCGAACCTGGCCCCCGCCAGCGGGGCGCCCCACAGGTCGGTCTCCGTGAGGTCGCAATTGCGGAAGACGTGGGTTTCGCCGGAGGGGAGGCGGTCGGCCAGCGCTTTGCGAGAAAGGTCCTCGCCGTCGAAGTTCACCGAAACCTCCGGAAGAACCCCGGTCCTTCAGCTTCGGGGCCAGGAGGAATCCGGAGCTCCTGAGAGGCTGGACAAGGACATCCGGATCGCCGCCAAGGCGATCGGGCTTCAACCCTGCGACGAAGGCTCAAATTCGTCGTACCTCCCCGATAGATTGGCCGATCGTGACGAGGCCACCGCAGGGAGCTGAGGATACCGGGCGTGCCCGGTACACCTACCGGCTTCGGGTGTCGGCCACCGCCCGCGCCGCCCTGCTGGCCGAGTGGGACCGGTGCCGGTGGATCTGGAACGAGTGCGTCGCCAAGTCCCAGCAGGTGCACCTGCACAAC
>NZ_JBFAHJ010000039.1:0-102810 GCF_040654115.1 Nonomuraea sp. NPDC050786 | reverse complement strand
CCGAGACGAACACGTGTCGCTGTTCTGCGGGCCTGGCTCCGACATCGGCGAAACGCCCGAGGAAAAGGAGCAGCGTCGCGCGCGAGCTCGCGCCGTGTGCGCCGCCTGCCCGGTCCGGGTCGAATGCCGCCAGTACGCGAGCACGGTTCTGCGGCACGGCGAGCCGACCGGCATCTGGTATGGCGAGGACTACGACGTCCGCGCGGCCGAGCGGAAGAGGCGGATGCGCCGAAACCGTGAGCACCGGCAGCGAGCAGGGCAGCCATCATGAGCGCCAAAGCGGACGTCCAGGTGCGGGCCATGGACGAAGCGGTCCAGGTCCTGACGAAGCGGCTGCGCGAATGGGCCGCCGCCCCGCCTGACCAGCGGGAGCCCGCCGACGCGGTCGCTCGCCGCTTCATCACCGACATGAACGGCAACGGCTGGCGGTTCAACCCCGCACTCCGCCGGCCCCGGCCGCCCATGCCCGACGACCCGGTCGGAGCCACGGCGAGGGGCGCAGCGCTGGCACGGAACCTGCTGCCGAAGCTCCACGATCACCCCGAAGGAGGCCAGGAGTGAGCCCGGCCCGGCCCGCGCACGAGCAGCCCGGCGCGATCCCCGCCCGCGTGCCGTACGACGAGTACGGCAACCTCCTCCCCAGCACCTCGGGGGTGGATCCGGACCGGATCGACTGGCGGCCACCGGACCCGTTCACGCTTCCGCTCCGACTCCAGGACACGCACGGGCTGCGCGGCATCACCAGGCCGATCACATGGAAAGACCCGCACGGCCCCTCCACGTTCCCGATGTTCCCGGACGACCTGGCCCGCACGGTCAAGGGCACGGTCATCGACCACGGGCTCGTCGTCGGCGCGACCTGGGTGCCTCTCGTCCGCCGCGACCGGTACGGCATCGGCCTCAAGTCCTTCCACGAGCAGGAAGACCCCGCCCCCGAACCCCCACCGGCCACGCCCGCCGAGGAGGCCACGGCCCGCTACATCGACCGCGAGCACGTCGTCCGGCTGATCCGCGCCGCCTTCACCGTGGGCGAGCCGGAGGAGGACCTGCCGCCGGACCTGACCAACCTGATCCGCCACATCAGAGAGGATCGACCTTGACCAACCACCAGGATCTGCGCGGCCCGGCGATCCAAGCTCTCGTCTACCTCGCCGCGTACGACAGCGGCCAAGGCGTCACCCTCACGTCGGTGGAGCCCGGCTTTTGGCAGGTCGGCGACAGCGGCTGCATTGCGCACGCTGACACCCTTCACCAGCTCGCCCACGCCGGACTCCTCGACATGAGCTACCTGGTCGAGGGCTGCGACATGTCCGTCACCGTCACGCAGGACGGACGCGACTACCTCACCCACCACCACAACGCCAGGAAGGACCGCCACCAGTGACCATCAACCCCACCACCACCGGCCTGCCGCAACTCGGGCAAGCCGTCACGCGGCTACTCGACGCCATCGCAGCCGACCCCCACTACCAGCGCGACGGCCACGTCACCTACCAGTACCAGCCCAAATCGGGCGGCCGGTGGAAGTCCAGCAGCGGGCACACCTGCGGCACCGGAACCATCACCACCGCCGAACGCAACCATGTCGTCACGGTCGAAGTCGCCGGCCCCACCATCAAGACGCTCACTCTCACCCCAATCGGGAACGACTACCTCGCTAAACGCCAAGCCCGCCGCATAGCGCGAATGGTTGAGCCGCTGAACCCCATCACCATGACCATCGCCGATCTGCTCCAGCGGTCCGGTCCAGACGACGACGGCCGGATGATCACCGTCGAAGCCAGCGTCATGATCCAGGACGAGCAGCACACCAGCAAGGGCGCTCCGTGGGCGGTGCTTACCCTCGACGACGGCACCGGCCTGATCAAGGCGATGGTGTACCCGCGCCCGTACACCGAGGCGGGCGCCGAGCTGCTCATGCCCAGCGAGGAGAAGCTGCTGTTCACCGGCCGCCTCGACGTACGGGACAACGAGCCGCGCCTGGTCGTGCAGACCGTGCAGGTCGTCCGGAAGGTGGACGCCTGATGACCGAGCAGACCACCCCGGAGAACCCGTACAAGCCGCGCGCCGTGGACCTTGCCCTCGCCGCCCTGGGCGCCGCCATCGCCGGAGACGACGACACCGCCAGCCTCGCTCTGGCCGCCGTCGTAAAGGAGACCGACATCCCTGGCCTGATGGACGCCATCTACGTGTGGTGCGACACCCTCATCACCCAGGCCGGCACCGCCGGGCAGCTCCTCGATCTGGAATGGATCGACGCTGACTCGGATCGAGTCGTCGGCGCGGAAGACGTGCCCGAGGAGATCCGGTGGGCCGGTCACCTGCTGCTCGCTCGAGCCGGAGGCGACCGGGAGAGGTTCGTCGAGCTGATCCGCAGCCTCGACCCGGACCCGTTCCGCATGGCCGCCTTCGTTGGGGCGTTGTTCGCGCTGGTCGCGGACAACCTGAAGCTCGTCCTGGCCGCTCGGCGTCGGACAGGGCTGTCATGACGCGGCACGTGATCCAGATGTCCGGTGGCCTCGGGTCGTTCTGGGCCGCCGACCTCGTCCGCCGACGCTATGGCAACGAGCACATGGTGCTGCTGTTCGCCGACACCCTGTGGGAGCACCCCGACCTGTACCGGTTCCTCGGGCAGGCCAGCGAGCACCTGGACATCACCCCGACCATCATGTGCGACGGCCGGAACCCGTTCCAGGTGTACTTCGACCAGCACTTTCTCGGCAACTCTCGGCTCGCGCCGTGCACGAAGGAGCTCAAGCAGAAGCCCTGCCGCCGCTGGCTGGAGGAGCACTGCGACCCGGCCGACACCATCCTGTACGTCGGCCTCGACGCGGCCGAGGAGCGCCGCCGGCCCGGTGTCGTCAAGGGGTGGGCGCCGTGGCGGGTCGAGTTCCCGCTGATGGACGACGAGAGCTGGACGAAGGAGCGGATGAAGGGCGAGTGCGTCAAGCTCGGCATCGCGATCCCCCGCATGTACGAGCTGGGCTTCTCCCACAACAACTGCCAGGGCAGTTGCGTCCGAGCGGGGCAGGCGCAGTGGCTTCTCACCCTGCGGGAGTTCCCGGAGCGGTACGCCCTGGCCGAGGCCGAGGAGCAGCGGTTCCGGGAGGAGCACGGCAAGGACGTGTCGATCCTCACCGAGACCGTAAACGGCGTGAAGCGCCCGCTCACGCTGAGGACGCTGCGGCTTCGCGCGGAGGCGGGCCTGGTCCGTCGCCGTTCGCCTCGGCCGGCCCGGCCGCGCCGTCGTCGCAAGGCCGCCGTGAAGACGGAGGCGCTGTTCGAGATGGGGTGCCCGGCATGATCAGCGCCCTCACGCTGGCCGAGGTCATCGGCCAAGCCATGAAGGCGGGCCTGACGCCTGCCGAGGTGACCGCCAAGGTCGTCCGCGCCCTAATCGAGCACAACGTCGGCCAGATCCCTGCCACCTCGCCGATCACGTGCGAGGTGTGCAGCGACAGCCCAGCCACTCAGGCGCTGGTCGTTGACTACCCCCACATCGGGAAGGCCACGACCTTCCTCTGCGAACCGTGCGGCCACGAGCAGGAGCCGCACGCCCGCCGCCTCGGTGTGGTGTGGCGATTCCATCTCGTTCCCGTGCAGGAGGTGCAGGGTGACTGAGCAGGCCAAGCAGGACGAGCGCGCCCAGCTCGCGCTCATGGTGATCGGCCCCGAGCGGCGCGAACGCCTTATCACCCACTACGCGGACGGGCTGTCCCTGGCACACGGCATGAGCGCCGCAGCGGCCCGCCGCTACGCCACCGAACTGGTGGACGACGCTGATCCCGGTGCCGTTCTCCGGATCGGGCAAACCTGGACGCAGCGCGACGGGGAGAAGCTGCCCGGCGGCGACGTCTTCCGGTTCGCCGGGGAGAAGTCATACACCGTAGTCGGGTTCACAGACGACGGGCTGGTGTCGGTCGGTGACGGCAAGTTCCACCTCAATGCCCGCCTGTTCAGGAACATGTGGCTCACCGCCTGGCCGGAGGAATACACCCTCATCGAGGAGCCCCAGCCTCCCCAGGCTGCGCTGCCCCCGCCCGAGGAGGACGCGGCCGACGGCGGCGACGACGACGAGGAACGGTTCGACCCGCGCAACCACTGGGCCATGGTCCACCGCTGCCGTGAGGACGGACTACCGACCGGTGAGGGTCTGCCGCTGCTGGGCGACGACTACCGAGCCGTCAACTGGAAGAAGCCCGAGTACGAGCCGTGTTACGGCAACGCCCTCGACATCCCCGCCTACCTCGACAAGTACCTGGACGACTACCGGGCCGGCTGGCCCGACTTCCTGGCGACGTTCAAGACCGCGGGGTGGCTGGACTACTTCAACGCGCTGGGCGCCTGTGACTGCGACGTGGCCGTGGCCGCCTACCTCGGCCGCTGGCTGTGGCAGCGCGTCCGCTCCGACGTCGTCGCCCAGTACGGCGGCACCGTGGACGAGTACGACGTCATGTTCATGTGGGCGCCGTTCATGGCTGACGCGGTGCTGGAGGCCGCGCCGTACGCGCACCCCGAGTGGGAGATCCCGCCAGATCACCCGCTTGCGCAGTGCGATGGGCAAGCCGACCTCTTCAGTGGACAGGAGGCTGACCGTGGCTAGTCGGAGAACCACAGGGCAGGTCGGACACAGCGAACGCGACATCACACGCGAACTGACCCAGACGCTCGCCCCGTTCATGGAGGCCGGCCGCCGCGGGCTCGCCGCCGCGAACTGGCGGGTCGGCATGGAGGCCGACGACCTGGTGGCGCCGATCGTCCTCGCGGTCATCGCGGAGGTGCAAAGGCGAGTCGTGGCGGGCGGGAAGCTCGTTGAACGAGTGCCCACCGCCGCGGCGGACGACGTCGCACCTGCTGGCCGAGGTGCGCGGCGGTGAGGTCGTCCGAGTGCTCGACCCGGGGCCGCTGATCGGCTCGTGACGTTCGTTGGCGGTACCGCTTACGGTGGGGGCTCGACCCATTCCCTCAATGGGCGAGCCCCCGCTTCGCGCATATAGGGAAGGGCGGCTTGCATGCCGTGGGTACGTGTCGATGACCAGTTCCCGGTCAACCGGAAGGTCCGGCCGTTGTCGGATCGGGCGTTCCGCCTGTACGTGAGCGCGTTGTGCTGGTGCAACGCGAACCTCACCGATGGCGTGATCGGGACTCGTGAGCTGATGTACGTGAGTGACGTTTCGTCGCCGCGACGGTACGCCGATGAGCTGGTGAACGCTGGTCTGTGGTCTAAAACAAACGACGGCTGGCAGATTCACGACTACCTCGAATACCAGCCTTCAGCGATCAAGGTTCGTGAGGGCCGTGAGGCCAAAAAGGCACGTCAAGAGCGGTGGCTGGCTTCGCAGAAGGAAGCTCGTGAGGCACAACGAGACGCGTCTCAAGGCGCGTCTCAAGACGTGTCTGGAGACGACCCCCCAACCCATCCCACTCCCATCCCATCCCAACAGACGTTCTCTAGTCACTCATCTGACGGACCGTATGCAGGCGATCAAGGACGGATGGACGGACAAGATTTTTCCGAAGTGGATGAGATGATCCGCCGCGAACTCGCCCCACTCACCCCAGACCCCATCACCCCCCAGCACACCGCCGCCGTGCGCCAGCTCATCCTCAGCCGCGCCCGCACTCTCGTGAAGAACCCCCACCGGTACATCCAGCGCGCCCTACGCCGAGACCCAGCCGCCTACCTCCCCACACCACCGCAGCCAGGCAGAGACGCCGCCGGCCCCGGCCGCGAACGATGCTCCATCCACCACCAGGAACAGCCATGCATCGGCTGCGCCGCCGACCGCATCGCCCGACCCTGACCCGCTGATCAGCCGCACGAAGCCGACCAGCCAGGCTGGGCACTCACCTCCTCGTCGCCGATGGTTCTCACCGTGACGGCGATCAGGTGAGCGACGCGACCGACGCGAGAGCGACGCGCCAGCACCGCCGGAATGGTCTTCATGGTGGAGCAGGAGACGCGAACACGACACCTCCGGCACAGAGAGACCAGGCGGCAACCACAAGGCCGCAGAAACGCTCACAGACAAGATCCACAAGAGAGAGAAGAGACCACAACACGCCTCAGACATGCCGTTGGGGTCGGTGGTGCGTGTTCCTCACTTGTCAGCTTTGGTTGACGTCTGGAGGTTTGGTCGTGCCCGTAATGCGGGGCGAGTTTCGGTGTTTCCGCTGGTCGCGCGGGTGAGCGTCACCCCAGGTTGACGACTTGGGGCTCCAGGCTAATAACGGTTTAATCTCGTTTCAGTCCAAAAGTCTGGACAGCTCTGTTCTACGTAGAACAAGCTCGGAGCCATGCAGATCACACGCACGGCCAAGGCACTCGGGAGCGCGGTATCCGCCGCGACTCTCGCAGCTGCCATGGTCATCACAGCAGGCCACATCGCCCCCGGCTTACTGCCAAGCGCGACCGTGGCCATGGACCCGACCATCATGCCGACATGCCCCGAACAAGACCCGCCCGTGGTGTGCATCGTTGGCCCGACTGGACCCGCCGGACCGCAAGGCGAGCCGGGACCGCAAGGACCGCAGGGACCCCAAGGACCCGCCGGACCGACCGGACCTGTAGGCCCGACCGGTCCCCAGGGAGCCACAGGGGAGCCGGGACCGACCGGACCCGCCGGAAGCCCCGGACCGCGCGGTGAGCGTGGCGAGCGTGGACCCCAGGGACCCGCCGGACCTTCCGGCGCATCGGGTAAGCCCGGGAGCCCCGGACCGACAGGCCAGCCGGGAAGCCCCGGACCCACCGGACCGCGCGGACAGCAGGGACTACCCGGACAGCCCGGAGTGCCAGGCATGCCCGCAGGGTCCGACATCGGCACGCAGGACCCTGCCAACGTGGACATGCCCAAGCTCCGCGACGCGTCCCCGACGCCCACGAGGCAGCGCACGGCCAGTTCCACCACGATCCCCACGGCCAGCGTCTATTTGAGCGGTCCGAGCGCGCCGCCCGTTGCGGCGGCGAACACTGCTGACGACTCCGCGATCTGGGCAGGTGGCACGCTCGGAGCCATCCTGATTGCCATCGCCGTCGTGAGCTGGGTGATTCACCGCCGCAACAAGCGCGACGAAGCAACGTTCGTTGACGGTTCCGCCAACGAGTAACTCTCCCGCCCCCGCTCCACCGGGGAGCGGGGGCACCCCACCACCGAAGGGAACAGCAATGACCAGCAACAACACCCCCGCGTTCCAGATCAGCGACGAGATCCGCGCCGCCGTCCGTGAAGCGCTCGCGAACCTCAACACCGCGTTGGAGGGCCACACCAACAACAACCCAATGGTCAACGCGTACCGCCTGCCCGCCGCGCGGGCGACGCTCGCGGAGGTTATGGCCATCGTGGGCGACGGGGGCACCCTGTACGACGGCCCCAGCCCGACCGAACTCGCGGGCATGAGCACCAAGCCGAGCGAGGCAGACCGCCTCGCGTGGTACCGGATGCCCGACCGCGCCGGAGCCGCCGCGCGCATCGCCGCGACGTGCGAGAAGTTCGGCATCCCCGCCGACCACATGATCGCTACGCATCCGCTGTCTCAGGCGGAGGTCAAGGCCATGGTTGGCAGCGCTGACCCTCTGGCCAAGCTCGCGGAGATCCACGCCGAAGCCGCCAAGCGCGAGGCAGAGCGGATCAAGGCCGAGAAGACGGCCCGCATCAAGCAGGCGGTAAACGCCGCTAAGGCGCTCGCGGACTTCGGCGGCGACCCCGCGCTGCCGTTCGCCAAGGCGATCACCGAAGGCGCGGACCGCGCCGAACTGGCGGAAGCGTTCAAGAACGCCGGACTCCCCGTGCCGCCGGAGCCCAAGCCCGCCAAGAAGTAGCACCACCGCGCGCCCCCCGCGCCACCGGGGGGCGCGCGGCCCCACCACCAACCAGCTACGACCCCGAAGGGGAGAACCGTGAACCAGCTCAAGCAGGAAGCGATCCTTTCCGCGAACGCCGCCCGCAACGCCAGCGCCGAATACGTCGCCCACCGGGACATCTGCCCGCAGTGCGCCGAACACCTCGGGTGCGACATCGCCGCCGATCTCCAGGCCCGCGCCTACAACGCCAGCAAGACCGCTCAAGTCGCGTTGCAGGCGTACCTACCGTTGGGGTCGCTGGTCGTCTACAGCGGACCCGCCACGCGCGCGCACGGCGAGTGGTGGGTCGCGGGCACCGACCGCGACACCCAGCACGGCACATACACGCTCATCCGCCCGAAAGCAGCGATGCTCACGCATGTGGAGGTTGCCGACGTGTCCAGCGTCGAGCAGCACCAGCCCGGCAGCATGCTCGAATCCGTCCGCACCGCCCTACGGGAGATCACCGCCGTACTCGCCCAGTGCGACGTGTCGTTCCCCGTCACCGCCGACGTGGACGGGTACGGCCGCGTGAGCGTCTTCTACAGCGAGCACGCATGGAACCAGGCATGGCAGACCGCGCACACCAACCGCGACCAGGCCCGTTCCTCCTACGTGATCGCGGCTCTGAAGTCGCTCAATGACATGAGGATGCTCGCCCGCGCCGGAGCGCTCAAAGCAGTCACCAAGCGCGGTGAGGTAGCGCGCAAGACACGCGAGGTGATCGAGAGCGAGACGACACGCCGTCCCCGAACCTGACGCGCCGCACCATCGAAGCTCCCGCGCGAACCGTCGCGCGGGAGCTTCCGCATGTTCAAGATCACCCCGTCCTCGCCTTTTCAAGATTTCGACAGAGGTACCTCGGTCTCGTTTTGTCCGAATGGTTTTGATCTTGCCGGGTGTTTGTAGGGTGTCCGGGGTTGTGATCGGGAGAGGTGCGGGGAGGTCGTGGTGTCGGATCGGGTGTGTGTGGGTCCGTGCAACCGGCAGGCGCGGGAGGCGTGGGCGGTGTTCCTGGCTGCTCGGGAGGCTCATGCGGACGCGGTTGATCGGTGGCTCGCGGAGGGCGCCGAGGGGGAGCCGCCTGCGGAGCCGGTCATGCCGGTCATCGAGTGGCGGGGCGGGGAGCCGCTGCACTGTGGCCGGTGTGCGGCGACGTTTCGGCGGGCGCTGCTGGTGGCCGACGAGCTGGCCGCGAGTCTGGCGTCCCGGCCGGGCGTGGTGAAAGCGCAGTCGCGCTGGTCGAGAGTGCGGGGGACCAGGCCGCACGGCTCCATGTCGGGGGAGGGCGACGTCGTGCACACGCTGACGGGGGAGCTGCTCGGCATGCGGCGGGAGGCGGCCCGCAGGTTGGAGCTCGCGGACTTAGTGCCGGCGGGCCGGTCGGGTGTAGTTCGCTCGCGGTCGGTGACGTGGCTGGTGGACAAGCTCGACCAGGTGCTGGCGCTCGACGAGCTCACCGTGCGGTCGGCGGTGGGGGACCCGGACAGGCTGGTGGAGCTCGGCCCGGTGGAGTGGGCGCTCGCGTGGGAGTCGCGGTTGCGGCGCCTGGTGGACGACGAGCCCGGCCACACCGTGGCGCGCTGCCCCGGCTGCGACATGCGGAGCCTGGAGTGGAGGCCGCGGGCCGGCTACTACGTGTGCGGCGAATGCGGGCGGCACGTCTCGGAGGGGGAGGCGATTGAGCTGGTCAGCGAGGAGGCAGGGTAGCGGGCGACTGGAGGGCCGGTTCGTGGCAGTGGCGGAGCCGCTGGCGGCGGAGAAGGCGCAGCGGGCTCGCCGGTGTAACCGTGGGGGCCGCGCGGTTGAAGTCAGGAGTGTGGCCTCTTGAACACGAGGGTTAGGAAGTCGGGGATGCCGGAGACGTGTTCACCGAATGGTGCTACGTATATGAGTTCCCAGCCTTGCGGTCCCCGCTCGTTTAGCCTCGCCTGCAGGCCGATTACAGGGCTGGTGTCGGCGAGGTACTCCCACTGCTGTGTCATAGCTGGGGTTCTTCCCACTGCCGCTTCCGCCGCTGTGCGGCTCGGAGCAAAGAGTTGACCATGTGGGTTGGTCGGTGGCGGGCGGAGGAGTCCGCGGCTTAGGTCCGTTCGATGCGGATGCTGGCGGGCGGCTGACATGATGTTGGCGATTCCGCAAACGAACGGCAGGAGAGAGCGCATGAGCAAGGGCAAGGGCAAGGTCTGGCGGCGGTTCGACTACGGCAACAAGGCCGCCACGGCGCCGCCCCCGCACACGCTGGTGTGGATCGTGGAGACCTACTACGAGCGGGGCGTGACGCTCGGCTACTTCGACGGGTTCACGATGCGGACCTGGGTCGGTAGCGACGACTGCCGCGTCACGCATTGGAAGAAGCTGAAGAGGCCCGCCATGCCGGAGCTGGTCGGCGAGGAGGCGGGCGAGTGATGTGTGCGAGGCCGGGCTGCGGTCGGGTGGTGCCGGATGGCGTCCAGTTCTGTTGCACCGAGTGCAGCACGGGCGGCGGGCATGGCCAGAGTTGCGGCCGGAGTGGGAGCGTGGAAGAGCTGGTGGACTTCCTGCGGGACCGCCTCGATGAGGAAGAGATCGACGCCGGGCGCGCGATGGACGAGCTGGTGATGGTGGCGACGTTCCGGCCGGGGATGCGGGTGCAGATGCCGGTGGACGTCGCACTGCACCAGGTGCCGCCCGCGGTCCGCTCACACATCGCCCGATGGGACCCGCCTCGCGTTCGGGATGAGGTGGCGTGGCGGCGGGCGTTCCTCGACCGGTACGAGACGACGGTCCGGCTGCGGGACGAGGCCGCCGCGCGGATCAGGGCCGCTGGCCACCGCCCAGACGGCGGCGACCTGACGAGGTGGGAGCGGGCGCACGACGAGGTGGCGGTGATGGAGCCGATCGTGCGGGAGATGGCGGCCCCGTACTACCGGCTGCCGGGGTTCCGGCCGGAGTGGCGGACGAGCTGACGCCTGCCACGCACCTGTCTTGACCTGGGGTTTCGCGTAGGATTGCCGCGTGTCACGCGCGACGGTTGCCGGTCGGCTATCGTGAGCGGTACGGCTTACCGCATGCCTGCCTCTGAGCGCTTCCCCTGCCTACGCCAGGGACCGCGCGGCGAAGAGGCGAAGGTCCCCGTGGATCGCGTACCCCTCTCGACTCGTGCGCCCGCCGTGGCGCCGATCCTGTCGTCTTCGGGTGGGGTGCGTAGGGCCGCCACCTGGAAGGACCCCACCATGACCCGCAACGCCGCCTGGAAGAACCGCGTCCGCAAGTACGCCGCCGAGCACGGCCTCACCTACCAGCAGGCCCACGAAGCGCTCACCCAGGGGCAGGCCGCCGGCCCCGGCCTGGAGCCCGGACGGTACCTGGTCGCGTTCGACGTGCTCGGCTTCGACCACGACATCGAACCGTTCACCCTCGACGTCCAGGACGGGGACGACCTCCGCAACCAGATCCACGACGTCGTCGCCGCCCGCGGCTGGGCGTCGTTCTGGGTGGAGCTCGACGGCCGGGTCGGCAAGGTCCGCGTCAACGTCGAGCCGCCGAACGCCGACGTGATCGGCACGTTCACGCTCCACCCGCAGGGCGACACCGGGCAGGAGGAGCAGCTGGTGGAGCTGCCCCGGTCGCTCCACTACGACGCTCACGAGTTGATCGACGTCGTACAGCGGCGCCTCGACTGCACTGTGGACGCCATCACCATGGTCCGGGGCAAGCACGGTGACGAGCTGGAGCATGTGGCGCTCGCCTACTGGGCGGGCGACCGGGAGTTCCGGATCGTGCACATCTCGTCCAGCAACGATGGCCTGAACTTCACGCTGTCAGATGAGGCGTGGCCGCTCGCCCGCGACGAGGAGGCCGTCGAGGCGTTCCAGGCGAAGGTCGCCGAGCACATCCACGCCTGACCCCGCACATGAGGAAGGCCCGCCGCGCATCGTCGCGCCGGCGGGCCTTCTGCGTGCTACGGGCTACAGGTCGTCGTCGTCCGCCTCGTCGGCGTCCTCGGCGTCGGCGGTCTCCGGCTCCTCGGGCTCGGTGTCGAACGCGTAGTCGGTCATGGGTCTGTCCTTTCGCGAGGGAGAACGTGCTGACCCTCACAGCATGGCGGTTCGTTGGCGGTTCCGCATACGTTCCCGAAAATGGGACTCTGCCTGGCATGTTGGCGGTGCCGCCAACGGTTGCGCTCACACGATCTTCTGTGTCACACTTCCTGCGGGCGGCACCCCTATGCCCTCCGGACCCCCTTTCTGAGCTGGGCCGACGCGGAGCGCGGGACTGGACGCGTTTCTGACG
Organism: Nonomuraea sp. NPDC050786; assembly: GCF_040654115.1. Classification (NCBI taxonomy): domain Bacteria; kingdom Bacillati; phylum Actinomycetota; class Actinomycetes; order Streptosporangiales; family Streptosporangiaceae; genus Nonomuraea; species Nonomuraea sp. NPDC050786. The sequence goes on along the minus strand of NZ_JBFAHJ010000039.1, from coordinate 90,695 downwards.
GAGCCGGTGCCGCCCCCACCCTTTCCCATTCGGCCGGTCGCGTTCGCGTGTCTACGGCCATCTCAGCGCGTCGATCATTCCGGGACGAACCACCGAAAGCGGGTGAACGTGACGCCCGTGACCGCCCGCCAGGCCGCCGAACGCCTCGACCGGGAGCCGTGCACCATCCGGAAATGGGCCAGCCGCTACCGCGCCCGCCAGCTCGGCCGCGCCGGACGCGAGACCGTGTACGACTACGCCGACCTCGCGTTCATCGAGTGGTGCATCTGGGCTGGCCACGAAGTACCCGACACCGCGGCGAAGCGGGACGAGCTGCGCGCCGCCCGCCGAGCCACCGCCGCAGCCTGACCGACAAGGAGCCCTCGTGCACATCAAGCCCCGCGTCCGCATCGTCGGTGCCGAACGCCACCAGCTCGCCCAGCACGTCGCCGGCCGCTACCAGGAGGGCGAGTCGATCCGCGAGCTGGCGCTGTCGATCGGCCGGTCGTACGGGTTCATCCACACGCTCCTCGAGGAGGCGGGCGCCGGGCTCCGCCACCGCGGCGGCGACCACCGCACCCGCCCCGCCAGCTCGGCCGGAGGCGCGGAGTGACGCCCGCCGAGATCGCCGCAACGAAGGCAGCGGAGCTGCTCGACAAGGCCGAGGAGTACATCCTCGACGAGGGGGCCGTGAAGAACTGCGTGGCCATCGCGGGCGGGTGGATGCGGCTGCACGCTACCCTCGTCACCGGCACGTTCATGAGCGACGGCCACTGATCGTGCAGGGTTCCCCGGGACTTTGTCCAGGCGGCGCACCACCGCGGGGAACCCTGCACCGCTCTGCACTAGCTTCCTGACTGGCGAGCCCAGAACGTGCTCCATCGCGGCTCCGATTCCGGCACGTCCGGGAAGTCCTCGTGCCGCACGCCGATGTGCTTCACCCGGACCTCCAACGGGTACTTGTCCGTCACGCCGGTCCGATACCGGTCCTCGGTGTGGTCGATCACCTCGGTCTCGAGGATGCGGTACCCGGCGACGTCGCCGAGGAAAAAGTGTTCGCTGTGGCGCAGCACGAGGGTGTTCAGCGCCTGGAGCACGTCATCGCCTACAGCGACTCGGTCGGCGTACGGGGTTTTGAACGCGAATTCGGGCATGAGGACTCCCTGTGGCGTGAGATGGCCGTGCCGCCCGCGGTGTGCGTGCGGCATCACAGTTCGTTGAGATCCTCAGCCCCGAGGTGGAGCTGCCACGCGCCGCTGGCTGCGACGTACCAACATCGAACATAGCGGAGCCCGCCGACAAAGCGGCGGGCTCCCTTGCGTGCGAGGTCAGATCCAATTCTGGATCACGCTGGCCATCCGCCACGCATCGTACGTGCCCACCTCGAACCCCAGGCCGGTCAGCACGTCATTCAGACTGCGCTCCAAGCAGTCGAGGCACGCTCCATGCCCGTGATCGTGGTCGCACGCCGTGACGCCGATCTGAACGTCTGCGGCGATACGGGCGATCTGCTCGTTGTCCAGGTCGAGCATGGCGAAGGCGGCGGCGCGGGCGATGAGCTCCTCGGTGACGGCGCTCATGGCCTTCCTTCCTGGCGTTGGGCGTAGTTGCGGAACCGTTCGACCGCCGCCCGCGCGGCGGGGATCACCTCAGCGATAGGGATTTCGCTGATGTAGAGCGAATCCGAGTCCCGGCCGAGGAACATCCGCGCGTGATCGGCCTCGATGGCGCGGGCCACGTCGTCGTAGAGCGTGCTTACCTCCGTGTGGTCGTCGGGGATCTGCGCGTGCGGGTGGCCGGCGAGTGCGATCCGGATCGCGCCGTCCGGGTCCATGTCGGGCATCCCGTCGAGGAGGTTGGCGACCGTGTCGAGCATGTCGGCCGCGCGAGCCCAGTCGGTCATGGGCACCTCGCCAGTTCGACGCCGCGTGCCAGCCCCCACATGCGCAGGGCAAGCTCCTCCAGGTCCTCACCCTCCAGGTGCTCCCGGTCGCCGACCTGCCGGAACAGGCGGGCCACCTCCCGAGCCGCGCTGCGCGCACTGCCCCGAGGGATGTCCGCCAGGCCCATGCTGGCCGGCTCGGAGTAGGTGACGTCGGAGTAGTGCAGCTCGACGGCACGGGCGGCGACGCCGTACCGCTCCTTCTGGCCGCAGTCGTCACACGCCGCGGGCTGGCATCCCCAGATCGCGCGGGTGAGCGCGCTGTCGGCGTCGAGGGTGAGGTCGCCGAGCATGATGTCGGCCGCCCGCTCCAGGACGTACGCGATGCAGGCGAAGCTAGCCATCAGCTCACCATCCCCGCGACCGCGATCTGTGAGGCGACGCCCAGACCATGCTCGGCCGGGACGAAGACCTGGTGGGTTGGTGTGCCGTCGTTGAAGACGGCGAAGTCCGCGCCCTCCATGGAGACCACAACACGGAGTATGAGGACGGCGTCCTCGCTGATCGCGACGTGAAGCTCACGCCCGCGCGACCGACCGGCGAGCAGGTCCACGAGCTTGACGATGACGATGTGCTTGAGCCCGAAGGCGTGGCCGGACACGTTCAGCAGCACGGCGCCCTCCGGAGCTCTGGCCGGCGCGGGCCGGACGTCGAGGTAGGTGCCGTCCGGGCCGGAGTACGTGGGGTTCGTCGTGTCACGCATCGATCAGCTCCCTTGCCGCTCGTTCGAGATCGCGTGCCGCCTGCTCGGGCGGGATCGGGATGACAACGATCTGATCGTCCGGGAACGCCTCGTACGCCTCGCCCGGGAGTGCCTCGGTCCCGAACAGGATCGGCACCTTGTGGCCGTCGTTGACGTACTCGGCGAACAGGATGCGCGGCCACTGGCCGCCCACCTTCGGCGGCTCGGACGGCCTCATGTAGAGCATGGCCACGAGCCGGAACCGGCCGCCGGAGGCGAACCGCATGACCAGCTCGTGCACCTCCATCTCGATCGAGCCGGGCTCGTTGTAGTCCGCCCGGGTGGGGAAGTTATCGCTCACCGCAGGTCGCCTCCTCGATGGCGGCCCGCACCGCGTCGGCCTGCTTGTGTGGGACCAGCACCCGGGCGTTGCTGCCGCACGCGGGAAAGCTCACCGCCAAGTCCAGGCCGTCCGGCCCCGAGGTGGCGGTCAGCCACAGCTGGCCGTCAGGGTCCTTGAGCAGGAGGGTGACCTGGCCGTGCTCAGCGTCCGGGCCGAGCAGGTTGAGCAGGAGCGCGATGTCTTGCGGGTGAAGCCCGAACAGGATGCCGGACACGTTGACGATGACCGACCCGGCCGGAGCGTCCGGGAGAGCGTCGATCACGTCGAAGTATCCCTCGGGACCGGCGTAGAGAGCCGTGCTGGCGAACGGCGCTGTGATGGTGTCAGACATCACGCCCCCCACACGCGCTGGTGCCGCTGAGAAGACCGGCTGGAGTCCGCGTTGTCCGCGACGATGAGGGCGTTGGGGTGGACGGCGCACGGACCGTCCGAGAAGTGCACGTGCGCGCTGGTGAGGGTGCACTCGGTGCAGTAGGTGGAGCAGGTGCAGTTCACGGTGGTTTCCCTTTCGCGAGGAATTGGACGCCACCGTACGACCGGCACCTACCGTCTGTCGGGCATCCGCTCAAATTCGTTCGCGGAACCGCCAACGGGTAGCGTGCGGCGAGGCAGTAGGGCACGGGCGTTGGCTTCTATTCGTCCACGGTGAGCTTGTCGATGGCGGCCTGACGGTCGGCGTCGGTGGGCAGGGTGTATCGGCGAGCGGTCTCCAGCGAGTGGCCCAGCAGTTCGGCGATGGTGACGACGTCCACGCCTTCGCGGGCGAGCTTCGTGCCGAGGGTGTGCCGGAGCACGTGGCTGGTGAAGTCCTCGTCCCGGCCGACCTCGATTCCGGCCCGGTCGGCGATACCGTTGAGAACGTCGGTCGCGGCGCGGGCAGACAGTCGGCCGCCACGCACGTTGAGGAACAGCGCCTTGGATTCGTCGGCGCCGCGTAGCTTGGCCCGCTCCTTCAGCCACGTCTCCAGCTCGGCGCGGAGCTTGGCGTGCATGTTGACCTCGCGGTACTTGCCGCTCTTGCCCATGCGGACGATGAGCACGCCCTTGCGGGCGCTGATGTGCAGGTCGTCGATGTCGAGCGCGACGAGCTCGTGGATGCGGGTGCCCGCGTAGAACGCGGTGTAGCCGATGGCGCGGTCGCGGGGCGCGGACATCTCGACCTCGCGCAGGAACCGGACCTGGGCGCGCTGGTCGAGTGCGCGGGGCGCGAGGTTGGGCAGGCCAATGCGCTTGGCGGCGGCGGGGCCGAGGCCGATGCGCCGGTTGAAGTCGTCGATCGCGGTCAGGTGCGCGTTGACGGTGGTGGCCTTCCGCTTGAGCACCGTCAGGAGGTGAGCGCGGTAGTCGCGGGCGGCCCAGTCGCGGGCGGCCGGCTCGGTGAGCGGGTCGCCGTCGAGGTTGGTCGCGTCGAGCCAGACGAGGTACTGGCGGACGCGGGAGAGGTAGTTGCGGACGGTGTCGGCGTCGAGGGGGAAACCGGGCTTCGTCAGGACGGCTTCGTAGCTCGCGAACGTCTCGGCGTAGCGCGGGGGTACGGCGGTGGGGGCGGCTCCTGGACGACGTCGATTCGGACGTTCGGTCACCACTCCGGCAGGGATCGAAATATCAGAAGTCGTTTCAGTGCTCTGTTGACCTTGGGAGCGGGGAATATCAGAAGTCACAGCAGGAGTGTACTTCTTATATTCACAAGTATCTGAAGTTCGGCAGAATCCGCATGATCATGCTGCGGTCGGTCTAGCATCGCGAGTGAAGTCAATCTCCTCGCGAAAGAGATGATCATGGACCACATCGAAACCGGAGAGTCCACCACCTACGGTCGCTCCATGCGGGTGTTAGCGGTCGGGGACACCCTGGACGAACTCGAACTCTCGGCCCTCGACAAGGTGCGGGCGGTGTTCGGCCCGGCCGCACGGCTGGAGGTCGTGCGCAACTACGACGTGTACAGCTACACTCCCGGCGACTTCAGCAGCTTCTCCGAGGTCAGAGAGTCGGGCAAGACGCTTTACACCCACATCACGGTGCGCGAGGTGATCGCGTGATGAGCCGACCCATCATCACCACCGTGGCGGAGGTCGAAGCGCTGGCCGCCCGGCGACGCGCCGGCCTGACCATCCTGGGCGTCGATCTCATCAAGGCGAAAGACGTCCTTCGGGGCATGTCCGTCTTTGCTCCCACCACCGTCTACGTCTCCAAGCGTGACGAGGGCGTCTATGTCGAGCACGCCGACTCCAAGTTCATCGCGGAGCTTCGGGAGGAGCTGCGCGCTGAGGGGTGGGAGGTCCGATGAGCACCTACGAGTACGGCGTCCGGTACACCACGCAGTTCGGTAGGGGGATCACGTCCGAACGGAACGACGACACCCTTCACGACCGCACCGCCAACTTCCAGTGGTGCCGCACCTGTCGCATCTGGCAGGAGGAGCACGGTCTCCCCAAGGACGCCACCCTCATGCGGCGCCTGCCCGGCGGGGAGTGGGAGGAAGACCCTCACTCGGCGGCTGAGATCCAGGCGTGGGACGAGTACGCCGCTCGGATCAACGCGCTGCACGACTCGGGCGATGTCCAGGCCGCCGTGGACGCGCGCAACTCTCGCGACCGGTGGTTGGCGGAGCGCGTCCAGGAGCTGCTGGCGGCGGCTGGTGAGGCCCGATGAGCAACCTGGACCAGCTCGCGCACGAGCCCGCCGACGACGACCGCATCGAGCACCTGGCCAGGATGGCGATGGAGTACGCCGCCACCGACCCGGACGACGACGAGAACATCCTCTTCCGCTTGAACCACTCCTCGTTCATGGGGCAATTCATGGGGGCCGTGCTGGTGCGGCTGCGTGATGCGGAGAACAACCTGCGTGAGGTGACGGTGGCGGCCCGCCGTGACACGGCGCTGAAGCTCGCCCGCGACTTCGAGGTGTGGGCGGAGAAGGAAAGCGACGACGCCCGCAAGGCCGCGTACGATCACGCGGCGATCGTCGCCACCACGCACGCGGAGTTCGCCGCGGCCGAGTCTCTGCCGGGCGGTGGGACGCGATGAGGCTGCCCGCCGACTGGGAGACCGAGCCGGGCACCGGCTACTGGGGTCACCTCGCCCACCTGATCCACAAGCCGTGCGGGTACCGGACCGGGAACGCGTACGACCTGATCGTGGAGTCCAACAACATCGGTTCCGTGCGTGACGTGGTGTACGGGCACTACTCGGAGTGCTCTGCCAGGGAGCCCGACGAGGACCTGTCGAGCGAGAGCGCTCTTACCCTCGGCGTGTCACTCACCCAGGACCAGGCCGACAACCTCTATCGCGCCGCCACGGATCTCAACATGGACAGGGACAAACTGCTGGCGCTGCTGGCTGGCCGGGTGCAGGTGGAGTCCGGCGGCCGGCTCGCCCTGTCGGTCGAGGATGTTGAAGGGGCTGAGGCCCTGTGAGCCGCCGCAACAAGGCCGCCATGATCCGGGAGGTCATTCTCGGAGCCCCGCCGTATCGGCCGCCGCAGCGGAAGGTGGTGCAGGCGCACAACGTCCGCCGTCACGCGGCGCGGGCGATCGCCGAGCGGCTGGGGTCGCCCATGCCGGAGGCGATTCTGTCGTGCGACCGCGACCCCGACACCGCGGGGGCCATGCTGCTGCACGTCAACTCGGGCGGTAACGCGATCGAGTGCGAGAACGCGCTCCGCTCGGCCGGCTACCGGGTCGAGCCTGGCGATCCGCCACCTGGCGAGTACGGTGTCCGGCTGCGCATTCTGCCGGGCGGTGAAGCCCGATGAGCGACACGGTGAAGCTCCGCATCTGGTCCGAGGTAGCCAATACCCGCGACAGCTTCGATGAAGAGGTCGTGGACACCGGCATCTCGCGTACGGACTGGGACGCCATGCCCGAGGACGAGAAGCGCGAGGTCGGCGAGGAGTGGTTCGACGGACACATCGAGAACCGCATCTCGGGCGGCTGGGAGCCGGTCGAGGTCGAGGGCGGTGAGGGCTGATGCAGCTCACCGAAGCCGAGCGGCTTGAGCGGATCGCGTTGCTGATCCCGCCGTGCCCGCCGCCGGACGTCTGGAATGGCTATGACCTGTGCCCCAACCACGGGGGCCGGTGGCCATGCGCGCAGACCGAGGCGAACTGGCTCGCCCGCGGTCTCGACCGGTCGGAGGCGCAGCGGGCGGCGATCGAGGCGCTGCCGAAGCCTGCCGACTTCTACGCCGATCCCGAGGAGGAGTACGACCCGGCCGAGGACGACGAGGTGCGTGGCTCGGTCGGGGGTGGCGTCTGATGCACGGTCAGAACGTTCGCATTCTCACGCGCTTGTTCGCCGAGTTGGGTATCGAGCACGACCCGCAGGACAGGAGGCGGATCAACACTCTCGCCGACCTGGACCCGCAGACGATGCAGATGGTGGCCGAGCTGATGCGCAAGGCATACTCGGCTGGCCAGGCGTCCGGTTCGGTCGGGGGCTCATCGTGAGCTTGCCAGGGGACGTCATCCTCACCTACCGGGTGCTGGTGGAGCGCGACGCGCAGTCTGGGCGTGACATCCCGCACCGCGTCACCATCGCAGCTCATCTCCCGGTGGATCGCATGCCCCTGTGGGAGATCGACTTCACCGAGGAGCAGCAGGAGGACGGCGACACCACGCTGGATCTCGCCATCGGCGATGACGCGTTCGGCGTGTTCACGCTCCTGCCGGGCTTGTGGCGACTCCTTGCCGAACGGCGGCCATCCACGCTGGTTGAGGTCGTGCACATTCTCACCGGGCTTGGCATGCCTCTCGATCCTGAGGTGACCGGGGGGCATGGTGCGCGGCTGTATCCGTTCCGCCGAAAGTCACGTTCGGGGCGGGACGGCCGAGGTTAACGATCTTCGCGTGCTGACAGGTTTCGGGACCTGCCAGCACGCGCGGAATGGTCTTCATGGTGGCCGCTCGCGGCCTAACCGACCTGGCCTGATGGTCGGTGTTGCTCGCAGTGTGAGGCGCTGAGATTTGCTCTCAGCGCCTCACCTGTCCCACGACAAGATCATACAAAGAGCAAGATCACATCTTGAAGCGCGGCACCTTCTTATACCGGCCGCGCAGGGCCTCCGCCGGAACCTGGTTGAGCTGCGCAGCGGGCACCCACTCGACGTGCTTGGTATGGATCGCCCCCGCCTCCGTCCGCGTGGTCACGACCCACGTCACCAGCCCCTCCCAATCCTTCGGGCCGGCCTGCCGCCACGCCAGCAGGAACACCGCCCGCTCGTACAGCTCGCCCTCCGGCGCGTACGCCACCAGCGGCGGCACCGCCACCGGGAAGGCCTCCTCGTCGTATGGGCCTGGCTTTCTCACGATCCGTCACCTTAGCGAGGACCTGATGCGGCACATCGAGTACCTGCCCCTCCCCGAGATCGCCCGCGCGGTCCGGAACCCGAAGGAGCACGACCTCCCCACCATCCGCAAGTCGATCCAGAAGTGGGGCTGCACCCTCGCCGGCGAGCTGGACGACCGCACCGGCCGCCTCGTCGCCGGGCACGGGCGCCTCCTGGTGCTGGAGGAGCTGGTCGCCGATGGCGCGTCGCCGCCCGAAGGCGTGAAGATCGGCGACGACGGCGTGTGGCTGGTCCCGATCCTGCGCGGCTGGTCCTCCCGCTCTGACGCGGACGCGGAGGGTTACCTCGTGGCCAACAACTCGACGTCGGAACGCGGCGGGTGGGACCGCGGCCTCCTCGCTGACATGCTGACCGACATCGGCGCGGCCGACGAGGAGCTGCTGGCCGCGACCGGGTACGACCTTGGGGACGTGGACGACCTGGCGCCCGCCGACCCCGTCCAGCCGCCGCCCAGCGGAGAGCCGGGAGCGGGGCCGGCCGAGCAGGTCGAGCCGCCGACCGTGTGGGGCGTCGTCGTCACCTGCGAGTCCGAGGCCGAGCAGGTCGAACTCCTGGAACGGCTGTCCGAGGAAGGCCACTCCGTTCGAGCCCTCATGTAGCCAATTACTAACGCCGTGATGTCAGGGTGGATCTCCGCCAGTCTGCACGTCCTGAGTGCCGCCGTCGAGTTGCTTGACCGGCATTAGCACCGCGCCATCAGGCCCAACCTCCACACGCCAGTTCGATGGCCACACATGGTTCCCATCTGGCCGCGTCACCCGCGCTCCCTCCAATTCGAGGGCCGTTCCCGCCGTGCCCCTGAACACAGTGTTACCGGTGAAGGTCGCATCCTCGAACCAGCCAACGTCAGCGAAGATCGCCGTATCAAATTGGGCATCACCGATGAAGGTGGCTCTGTTAAACCAGATACCTTCGTTGAAGGTCGCCTCGTCGAACGCGGCGTAGCCATGGAAGGTTGCATCTGCGAACCCGGCAGCGGTGAACGTCGCCCTCATAAACCAGGCATTACCAGAGAAAGTCGCGTTCTCGAACGAGGCTTCAGTGAAGGTTGCATCGCCGAACCAGGCGTCGTTAGCGAAGGTCGCGCCGGAGAAATCCCCCCGCTCGACGCGGCATTTATCCAAGTCGAAGCTGAGCAAAGTTGCGCCGGTAAGGTCAAGGCGGATACCGGACCAGAAGAGAGGATTGGCGGCGGCTGGTCGTTCCCACCAGCGACGCTTTCGCCAACGCAGATGGTCCGCGAGGAGGCGCTGAGCGGTGAGGCGGACCTGTTTTTCTTCGTCCCGGTTGCGGCTGGCTGGGGCCACGGCACGGCCAGGTGAGCGTGTGCGGGCGGTCCGCTGGGCGGCGCGGATCTGCTGCTGCCTGTTCTCTGCCTCGGGAGGAGTCCACGGCATCCGCAGATAGGCGCAGATAACGTCTACGACGGTCTGCCGCAGCCGGGGGTTGTTCTGCGCGAGCTGCTCGAGTGCGTACAGACCGCCGAGCCGCACAGGGGCTTGACTGCTTCCTAGCTGCTCGACCGCCTTGCTGAAGCGATCGGTGTCGTGACCACGCTCTCCGAGCTGAAAGGTGCGCCGGGCGGTGTCGGCGTTGCGCGCGGTGTAAAACACTGCCAGGAGCGCGGCTAGGCCCGTGGCCACCGCCAGGACGTTTCCACGGATAGCCGCGAGAGCGGCGGCCCGGTCCTTATCGTCGTTGAACACCATCGTGTGGTCGATGTGCTCCATCACCCATGTGGCGCCCGGACCCAGCATCCAGGTCAGCGTCGGGATCGCCAACAGCACCAGCAAGGTCACGACGATCGAGGAAGGCTTCACTCTCCGGGCTACCGTTTCAAATCTTTCTCGGTCATGGTCCTGATGATCCTCTTACAGCGCGGATATCGGGTGCCGAGTGATGAGGTTGTAACCCTTCGTCAAGAAGGGGTCGTGAATGACCATGTCATTAACCTCAACGTGGATGATCAAGTTAAGGAGCATGACGTTGCGCGCGGACATCACGCTCGCCACCCCTGTACGCCGCACCGCCCGGGTGCTCCAGTTGCAGGGCATGTTCGACGTGCCGCTGGAGGAGAAGCTGACCAACTCGTGGTCGGCCGTCCTCCCAGTGGAGGAACGGCGGTGGAACGTCGGCCTGCTCGTCGGCCCGTCCGGCGCCGGGAAGACCACTCTTGCCCGCGCGCTGTGGCCGGGCCGGCTGGTCGAGGCGCACACCTGGGGCGACCGGGCGCTCGTGGACGACTTCCCCAAGGGCATGTCCATCAAGGACATCGTCGGCCTGCTCACGGCGGTCGGCCTATCGTCGCCCCCGGCGTGGCTCCGGCCGTACAAGACGCTCAGTAACGGGGAGGCGTTCCGCGCGAGCATGGCGCGGGCGCTCGCCGAGCAGCAGGGCCTGGTCGTCGTGGATGAGTTCACGAGCGTCGTGGACCGGCAGGTGGCGAAGGTCGCCTCCCACGCCGTGGCCAAGGCCGTACGCCGCTCCCGGCGGCAGCTCGTCGCGGTCACGTGCCACTACGACGTGCTCGACTGGCTTCAGCCGGACTGGGTGTACGACGTGGCAGCGGGCTCGTTCGCGTGGAGGCAGGTTCAACCCCGGCCCACGCTCGCCCTCGAAGTCCGGGCTGCTGACCGCTCTCTCTGGCAGGTCTTTCGGCACCATCACTATCTGAGCGCGGAGATCTCCAACACGGCGCATTGCTTCGTCGGGTGCATCGACGGTGCCCCGGTGGCATTCCTGGCGTACCGGCATTTCCAGCACCCGCGCGTCCGGAACATGAAGATGGAGCACCGGCTCGTGGTGCTGCCGGACTTCCAGGGCCTCTCCATCGGCGCGCGCATGTCGGAGTGGGTCGCCCAGCACCTCGCCGAGCAGGGATACCGGTACCGGTCCGTGTCCAGCCACCCGGCGCTCATCTCCTACCGCGACCGGTCGCCGCGGTGGCAGCGGCAGGCCCGCGCCACCAAGCTCCACACCAGCTCGAAGCGGCGGAACCAGCACAAGGACACGCTTGACCCGCGCCGGCTCGGGCTCGTGTCCTTCGAGTACATCCCGCCCGCGCCGCCACAGCGGCGCTGACCGGCGGCTTACCGATCGCGGAACGGGTCGGGGATCTCGCCGTGCATCACGGCGTGTACCAGCTCAGCGACCTCCCGCGCTCCCTGCGGCGTCGCCAAGGCGTAGATGGAGACCGCCTCTGAGTGCGGCTGGTTGATCGTCAGATCCCAGTTGCTGTCGAGGTAGATGCCGACCGCGAGCCCTGTCTGGCCGTCCCAGCCCCAGCCTCGTCTGTCAGGGAGTGGCCCAACGGCTACGCCGGATCGGATGGGGACAGCGAGCGGGAGCCCGAGGTCGGCGAGCGCCTTGGTCAGCGCTTGCTTGAGCTCGCTCAGTTCGGCCAGGTCGCGCTCCTGCTGGGGCCTGCTGTACCTGCTGCTTGTGGCGTCGGCCGCGTACCGGGCCAGCCCGCCGAGGGCTTCCGACCGGTCGTGGCCGTGCCTGGCCGCCGTGTCGGCGAGGTCGTCGAGGAGGCGCGCGGCTTCTGCGATCACGCTGGGCGCGTACAGCGCCCGATAACTCGCGTAGATCTTGCGGACGTGCTGGACCGCGAGCGTCTCGTTCGTCATGCCGTCATGCTCCCACCCGGTGTGTTGTCGCGCGCTGTAAGCGCCATAGAACGGAGAAACGATCATGGCCGTGGATATCCGCCAGTACGAGCCCATCGACACCGTCATCGAGGCGGTCGAGGTCAACGGGCACGACCTCGAGGACATCGTCGCCTGGATCAACGCCGAATCGAAGCTGAACGGCATCGTTGGGCAGCCCGCCCTGCGTGGCCGGTCGGCCGAGTACGTGGAGATCCAGACGCCCGAAGGTGCGCTGCGCGCCTGGCTGGGCGACTACATCGTGCACGACGGCAACGGCTCGTTCTGGAAGGAGAAGCGCAGCATCTTCCAGCGCACGTACACGCCCGCCGCCGGCGCGGCTGAGGACGAGGGCGGCGAGGGGGAGTAGTGCGCATCCAAGTGCTGCGGCTGCCGCTGTACGAGCTGGGCGGCGTGTTGGAGGAGCCGTTCGCGCTCGTCGTGGACCAGGCCCCGCCGGAGGGGGACGGCTGGTCGATGCCGTCGCTGGCGGTGTTCGCCGAGCAGATCGGCGCCCGCGGCGTATGGGTGACCCCGGCGACGGTGGAGATCGTGGACCAGTTCCCGCCCGAGATCGTGGATCACGTGCCGGTCGGCGATCCGACCGAGGCCGTGAACGGCGGCCTGTAGATCGTTGGCGGAACCGACAACCAACATGTGGAGGGAGGCGTGCCCGGGTGGCCGACGACAAGCGGAAGCTGGAGCTCGCCCAGCGGCGCAACCAGGCCCTCCAGATGCGGATCGCCGGAGTCTCGCCGACGCTGATCGCTGAGCGGCTCGGCTACAACAGCCCGCAGGCGGCGTCCGGCGACATCACCGCGGCGCTCAAGCGGGCGGCCAAGGTGGAGGGCCTGGCGGCTGAGCATCTGCTGCATCTGGAGATCGGCCGCCTGGACAGGATGATGGCCGCCCTCTGGCCGCGTGTGCTCAAGGGCGAGGTGAACGCGGCCGAAGCCTGCCTGAAGATCATCAATAAGCGGGCGTCGCTGCTGGGCCTGGACCAGATCAACCGCAACGGCCACCCAGACCACGACATGGCGTCCCTGCTCGGCAGCATGCTGGCCCAGCTCCAGCAGCGCTACCAGGTCGCGGACCCGGACCTGGACGCCATCACGTCGGCCGAGGTCGTCACGGGCGAGGTGCTGTACGACGACGCCGGCGGCGAAGCATGAGCGGCGCCCTTGGCCTGGCCGTCCGGCTGTCGCCCAAGCAGGAACGATCGATCGCCGAGTCGAACGCACGGCTGAACGTCTGGCAGGGGGCCATCAGATCCGGGAAAACGATCGCCTCGCTGATCAGGTGGCTGGCGTTCGTCGCGAACGCCCCACGCGGCGGCTCTCTCGTCATCGTGGGCAAGACCGCCGACACGATCAGCAGAAACGTGTTCGATCCGCTGATGGACCCCGCCATCACCGGGCCGCTCGCCGCGCGGATCTCCTACACCCGCGGTGCTCCTACCGCGACGATTCTGGGCCGGAAAGTCGAGATCATCTCGTGCGCGGACGCCCGCGCCGAGACACGGCTGCGAGGCATGACATGTGCGGGCGCGTACGTGGATGAGATCACACTGCTGGAACGTCCGTTCTGGGACATGCTGCTGTCTCGCCTGTCGGTGCCGGGAGCGAAGCTGTTCGGCTCCACCAACCCCGACAGCCCCTCGCACTGGCTGAAGCGGGACTTCCTCGACCGGGCCGCCGAACTCGACCTGAGGAGCTGGCACTTCCGGCTCGACGACAACCACAGCTTGGACGCGGCGTACGTGGCCGCGCTGAAGAAGGAGTACACCGGGCTCTGGTACAAGCGGTTCGTGCTCGGAGCCTGGGTGATGGCCGAGGGCGCCATCTTCGACATGTGGGACGAGGACCGGCACGTCGTCCACGAGCTGCCGCTGATGGAGAAGTGGCTCGCGGTCGGAATCGACTATGGCACCGCGAACCCATTCGACGCCGTCCTCATCGGCGTGTCCGTCCCCGACGACGCTGGGCAGCGCCGCATCTACGTCGCCAGCGAATGGCGGTGGGACAGCAGAGCGCAGCGCAGACAGCTCACCGACGCCGAATACTCGCTGCGGCTGGCCGACTGGCTGGACGACATCCCCGAGACGTTCGGCCCGGGGACGCGCGGCGTCCGACCAGACTGGCTGATCGTGGACCCCAGCGCGGCGTCGTTCGTGATGCAGCTCCACAAGGACGGGTTCCGGCCACAGCAGGGCGACAACTCGGTGCTGGACGGCATCCGGACCGTGTCCAACCTGATGGCCGCCGACCACCTGCGGGTCCATGCCTCCTGCCGCGCTCTCATCGATGAGATCGTCGGCTACGCCTGGGACGACAAGAAGGCCGAGCGCGGCGAGGACGCCCCGGTCAAGGAGCATGACCACTCCGTGGACGCTCTCCGGTATGCGCTGCACACCACACAGGCGGTGTGGTTGCGGCTGCTCGAACCCGTCCCCGCCTACTAGACGCGCGCCCCCGGGCCGGTTGTGGCGGCTTGGTCTGGGGGTGTGCCTGCTCCGCGCGGCTTCCCCGTACGCGCGTCGAGCACCCAGCGCGGGCCGCGCCTTTCTGCTGTTGAGGGGCAGCACGAAGGCCGGCCCGCGCTGCTGGACCTCACCCCATTCCGGATTCCGAGGGAGAGCCGTCGTGGCCGACTTCACGTTCAACATCGCGCTCGGCAGGGTCGCCGAGTTCTACAACCGGGTGAAGACCGGTGACCCCGCCGGCTGCACGCTCGTCATCGCCGCGCTGGCCGCCGCGGGCCTCGAGAGCGACGCGGTCCTGAAGGACAAGGACACGCTGGCCGACGTCGTCGCGGGCGCCACCAACGAAGTGACGGCCGGGAACGGGTACGCGCGCAAGACGCTGGTGGCGGCCGACCTCAACGTGGTGGCCCCGGACGACGCCAACGATCGGCTCGACCTCGACATCCCCGACCAGACATGGACGAGCGTGCTCGCGGCCAGCGGTGCGTGGGCCAAGTTCGTCGTCTGCTACAAGCCGTCCGCCGCCGCGACAGACGCGCAAATCGTCCCGCTCACCTGCCACGACTTCGCGATCACACCGGACGGCACGGACGTGGCCGCGCAGATCGCGACCGCGGGCTTCTACCGGGCGCAGTAGCCGTGGCGGTTCGGTTCGATGCCGACAGCGAGGACTACACCCGAGCCGTCAATCTCGGGGCGCAGTCGCAGTGGTCGATGTCCTGCTGGGTGAAGATCTCCGGGGACCGCGACACCTACAGCACCGCTTGGTGCCTCGACGGCGGCTCCACGACTGACTACGCCTTTTTGCAGACGATCAATGACGGCACAACGTTGACGTTCAGCCAGGCAAGCTCGGGCTCGAACACGGGCTTCCTGGCCACGCGGGCGTTGACCGTGGGCGTCTGGTACTACATCGCTGTCTCGGTCAACGGGGCGTCCGGGACGATGGTGTCGAAAGCCCTCGGCGACGCATTGTTCACGTACTCCACGTGGACCGCCGGGAAGGCATCCACGACGCATACGAACCTGCGGATCGGCGAATCCGTCTTCGAGGCGGAGTGGCTCAACGGGGCCGTCTGCGCGGTGAAGTGGTGGGGCGCGGCCCTGTCCCAGGCCGAGTTGCAGGCCGAGGCCGGCCAGTTCGCCCCCGTCCGCACGACCAACCTTCGCGCGTACTACCGGTTCAGCGGACCCAGCACCGTGGACAACTCCGGCAACAGCAACACGTTGTCGGGCGGTACGGGCACCACAGCCGAGCCCGACCCCGTCATCGCGCCGCCCGTGCTGCGGGCCAACACGTTCGACGGCGGCACGGCCGGAGCGGCGATCACTGCGGCGAACTCCGGCGGTACCAGCGGGGACGCGTTCAACAACATCGCCGGGTCGCCGCAGTACAGCAACGCGGTCGCGCACCGGGGCCTGGTCGCGACCAACTCGGTCGCCGGATCAGACACGCACATCGACTGGACGAACGTCACCCAGCCCGGCAACACGATCTGTTCGCGCATGTACCTCTACCGGGCCGGGACCCAAACCGACACCAAGGGACTCTTCGCCCTGATCGGCCCAAGCGGCGTCGTGTCCAAGGTGTGGATGTTCGCGAACGGCTCCATCTCCATCTACTCCGCGGCCGCTGGCACGAACGTCGCGAACGGTTCGGTGCCCATTCCAGTGGGCCAGTGGGTGCGGATCGAGTGGCGTTACACCATCGACGCGTCCGGCAACGGCACCGTCGAGATGTGGATCTACCTGTCCGCCGACTCCACCGCGCATTCCGATTACGTCATCTCTTCGACGGTGGCGTGGCCGGGTGGGAAACCCAGGGACGCCGAGTTCCACATTGGGCGTGACGCCGGCAGCCAGTGGTACGTGGATGAGATCGCCGTCTCGGACACCAAGCTCGGGCCGGTGGTTCCTCGGCTGGTCGCGCAAGTCAAGATGGCCGCAGAGACCGACGCGGCCCAGCGCGTCACCGGTCGGAAGGTCGGCCGCGTCGCCCAGGTCGCGAGTTCCGGTGCGGCGCTGCCGGTCCGTCCGGCCAAGGTGCGGCAGGTCGGCCAGGTTGTCGAGACCGGCTCTCCGAGCCCGGTCGCCGGGCGGAAAACCCGGCTCGTGGTCCAGGTCGCCGAGTCGGACGTGGCGGCGCAGGTCAGAGCGGCGCGGCGGCGGATCATCGGGCAAGCCGTTGAGACCGACTCGGCGACTGTGGTCATGTCCGATGTGGGCGGTGTGGTTGCGCCCGCGTTCGAGACCGACATCGCGGCGCCGATCCGCCCGGTCAAGGCACTCCACGTCGGGCCGGCTCTCGACGCGAGCACGACGGCCGCGATCCGGCCCGCCCGTGCCCGAACCATTGGCCAGGCCGGCGAATCCGGCCTCGTGCAGGCGATCGGCCGCCGCAAGATCCGCATCGTCGGGCAGAGCACCGAAGGCGACCAGGCTCGGCCGGTCAGGCAGCTCGGCCGCGAGGTCACGGGCGTGGACGGGCCGCGCCGGACTTGGAGCGCAACCCTGACGCGGCACTGGGCTGCTGATCCGCCGCGCCGTACCTGGTCCGCATCGCGTACGTAAGGAGCCCGTGGTGGGAGAAACGATCTCTAGCTTGTCGCGGGAGTGGTTGCCGTTCTTCGTGCGCGGCGCGGCAGGAACGGAACTGGTGGAGATCGCGTTCACCACGCCGGGGGTCGAGCCGGCCGAATCCGACTGGAAACCGGCCGAGTGGGCGCCCGGCTCTGCCGGTGTGCGGGGCGCGACCGCGCGCATTTTGTTCGGGCCTGGCGGGGCCGTCGCCAAACCGGATGGCAGCTACCAGGCGTGGGTGCGGGTGAGCACGCCGTTTGAAAAGCCTGTGCTGCCTGCGGGCCTGATTGACGTCATCTGACCATCCCGCGCTGGCCTGCCGCGACCACGCACGTTGCGTCCCTTCGAGAACAGAGTGAGGGCGAGACCATGCCGCTTCCGGACCACGACCAGGAGTGGCCGCCGCCGCACGTCCGGCGCGAGATGCGGCTGTATGAGGAGTGGGGAGCCTGGTACGCGGGCGACCCGGACCGGTTGGCCGACGTGTACGGCTCGACCGGGATGGTGCACGGCATCGGCCTGGACCCGAAGGGCTGGGACCGGCCGTCCAAGGGGTTCACTGGGTGGATTCAGCGTGCCGCCCGCTACTTCTGGGGGACGCCGGTGCCGCTCGGGCAGGTGCGCTCCACGAAGCTGCACATCCCGATCGCCGGTGACATCGCTACGACCAGCGCGGACCTGCTGTTCAGCGAGCCGCCGACGCTGCGGGTGCCCGGCAAAACGTCGCAGAAACGCCTCGACACGATCATGCACGAGGCGGGCATCTACGGGGCGCTGCTGGAGGCCGCCGAGATCGGCTCCGCGTACGGCGGCGCCTACCTGCGGGCCGGGTGGGACACCGAGATGTACGACCACCCCGTCATGTCGGTGTTGCCGCCGGACGCCGCGGTGCCCGAGTTCCGGTACGGCAAGCTCGCCGCGGTGACGTTCTGGCGGGTGCTGCACGAGGACGGCGACCGGCAGGTGTGGCGGCACCTGGAGCGGCACGAGCGCGGCCGGGTGCTGCACGGGCTCTACCTGGGGACACCGGACCGGCTGGGCCACCAGGTCCCGCTGGAAGACCACCCGGACACTGCCATCTACGCCGATCAGGTGGACGAGAACGGCGGCTTCGACTCGCGGTACCCGCGCGGCCTGCTCGTGTCGTACGTGCCGAACATGCGCCCCCACCGGCTGATCCGTGGCACGTCGCTTGGCCGGTCCGACTACCAGGGCGTCGAACACCTGATGGACAGCCTCGACGAGGTGTGGACGTCGCTGCTGCGCGACATCCGGCTCGGCAAGGGCCGCGTCATCGTGCCCGACGTGTTCCTCGACTCCCTCGGCCGCGGCCAAGGCGCTGCGTGGGACCCGGACCGGGAGATCTACTCGGGGCTCGGGATGCTGCCGCCGCCCGGGTCGGCCGCCAACAGCATGTTGACGATCACGCAGTTCGCGATCCGCGTGAAGGAGCACGTGGACGCGGGCAAAGCGCTGGTCGCTCAGATCCTTCGCGGCGCGGGCTACAGCGCGCAGTCGTTCGGCGAGGTGGACGGGTCCGGGCAGGCGGTCACCGCCACAGAGGTGCACTCCCGCGAACGCAAGTCATTCTCGACGCGCGGCCGGAAGACGGGCTACTGGAACCCCACCCTCCAGTGGGCGCCCGACGTGCTCCTCTCCATCGATCACGCCGTCTTCGGCAAGAAGGTCAGCGCGGAGAAGGGCGAGGTGCACTGGCCGGACGGCGTGCAGCCCGACCCGGAGGCCCTGGGCCGGACGCTTGAGCTCCTCAACAGGGCGCAGGCCGTCTCCCTGGATACGAAGATCCGCACTCTGCACCCCGACTGGGACGACCACCAGGTGCGCGAGGAGCAGGAACGCATGCGTGACGAGCTCGGGCTGAACGTGCCCGACCCCGACCGGCTCGACGACGTGCTCGTGCCCGGCACGGGCGACGACGAGTAGCCGGGCATGAGTGTGCCGACGCTGGCGCTCCCGGCCGCGCCGCAGGAAGCCGCGCAGATCGAGGCCGCGCTCGAGCACGCCCGCGCCGTCGCCGCGATCTACTGGGACGCCGAACGCGAACTCCTCAAGGTCGTGTCGGAGGCGCTCGCGAAACGGGAGGGCGAACCGGAGTACGCCGGCCCGCGCTTCGCCGAACTCCGGCAGCTGCGCAGGGAGGCCGACCGGGTCGTCCGGCGGCTGGAGACCCTGTCCGAGCGGCTGGTCACGACCGGGGTGAACGCCGCGTGGCGGCGCGGTGTGGAGCGCGCGACCGGCGACCTGCAACGGCTCGGCTCCCGCAGAGGGATCCCGCAGGGGCAGGGCGTCATCGAGATCGCTCGCCGCGCGACGCGGCTGGTCGCCTCCACCCAGCCGGGCATGCGGTCGGCGCCGGAGTTCATCTTCCAGCAGATCGTGAACGAGGTGGCCGCGCAGGCGCTCACCGGCGCGATCTCCCGCCGCCAGGCCCAGGCCCGGCTTCTCGACCGGGTCGCGAAGAGAGGCATCACCGGCTTCACTGACACCTCCGGCCGGGTGTGGTCGGCGAGCGCGTACGCCGAAATGGCGGTGCGGACGGCGATGGCGCAGGCCGCGACGGACGGCCACCTGGCCACCCTCGCCGCCAACGGGGTGGACCTCGTCATCGTGAGCAGGTTGCCGTTCACGTGCGAGCGGTGCGCCCGCTGGGAGGGGAAGATCCTGTCCCAGGAGGGGCCGATCGGCTGGCGTCAGGAGGAGTCGGCCGTCTCCGACGCGATGGTGGACGTGCTCGTTGAGGGGACCGTGACGCAGGCCCGCGCCGCCGGCCTGCTGCACCCTGGCTGTGGTCACACGCTCGGCGCCTACCTGCCGGGCGCGACCCGGCCGCCTCGTCCGGCCTCGCACCGTGGTACGTACTCGGGGGCGCAGAAGATGCGTCGCCTGGAATCGGAGCTGCGCGGGGCGAAGCGGCAGGCGGCGGTCGCGCTCGACGCCGAGCAGCGCCGCAAGGCGGCGGCCCGCGCCGACCGGCTCACCCAGCAGATCAAGGACCATGCTCGAGAGTCGGGCATCCCCGCCCGGACCGATCGGCAACGCCAGGACACCATCCCGCGCGACCTCGACAACCGGACGGACGACGAGCTGGCCGCGCTGCTCGGCCAGTGGGCGAACGATGAAGCGGCGGTGGCCCGCATCACGCAGGTGCTGGAACGGCGCGACAGCGACCGCGAACGCCAGCGCGATACGCGGGTTCGGGAGGCGGTCGCCGGCCTGCCCGCCGAGTTCGCCAACGCCTCCGACGAGCAGATCCTTGACCTGGTGCGGCAGTTCTCCGACGCCGGAGACCCGGTCGCCTTGGAGAAGCTGCTCGCCGAGCTCGACGCCCGCGAGCAGAACCCCACCTGGTCGTGGCAGGCCGACGACACCGCCGAGGACCGCGCCGTCACCGACCTCATCGACGACGGCGCGGATCCCCTGGACGCGTACGCGCTCGTGTACGGGCTCGACCCGGAAGTGATGCGGCGCGAGGAGTCCCGCCAGGTCGCCGAGCAGATGCGGCGACCAGGGGAGACCCTGGACCAAGTCGTCCGCCGTCTCTTCGACGAGTGGCTGGAAACCCAGTTCATCGCCGCCGAGCGGTACACGCGCGGTGTGCTCGTCAACGCCGCCGGCCGGGCGGCCGGGATCGACGGCCGGACTCTGCTGTCCGGGCCGCAGTCCCGCGCCGATCGGTACGCCTCCGACGAGCTGCGCGCGTGGTGGGAGCAACACCCCCGGATGACGCTGGTCGAGTTCCGGGCACAGATGCTCGGACGCGCCTCCGACCGCAAGGCCGCCCAGAGAGCGAAGGAGCAGCGCCGGTGAGCCTGACCGACCTCGACCGGCGGACGGCGATCACGACGGCGCGATGGGCCGCACAGCAGTCCCGCCCGATCACCGAATGCCCGTACGACCCCGCAGGCGACGCCCGAGCACGGGCGCTCGCGCTGCTGTGGGTGCGCACATATCGCAGGTACCGGCCGCCGGCCTGACGCCGGGGCGCCTGCCTGCCCTTGTTGTGGCCCGCCTGGCGCGGGCCTTTCTCATGTCCGGCTCCAGGAGGGCCCCGATGTTCGATCACATGCTGCCGACGACGCCTGGCGCGATCATCGGCTACCGCAGGAACGGCCAGCCCATCCGGCTCATCGCCGGGGGCGCTGAGGGCGGCGGCGACGCTGCCGCGGCCGGTGGCGACAGCGGCCAAGCGGGTGACGCTCAGGCCCAGGCCAGAGCGCAGTCGCAGGAAGGCCAGACCGACGCCGGGAGCGACACGCCAGACCCGCTCGCCGCGGCGAAGGCCGCCGAGCAGAAGGTCAACCCCGACGCCATCAAGGTCGAGCAGCTGCCCGACTGGGCGCAGAAGATCGTCCGGGATGCGCGGAAAGAAGCGGGCGACTACCGCGCCGCTCTCAAGCAGGCGCAGAAGGACGCCGAGGACGCCGCCAAGAAGGCGGGGCCGTCCCCGGAAGAGATCACCGCGAAGGTGCGGGAGGACTTCGCCCAGCAGATCGGCAAGGCACTCGGACTGGTCACCGAGGAGGAGCAGCAGCTCACCCCGGAGCAGGTGATCGAGAAGCTGACCGCCGAGAAGGAACAGACGGCGAAGGAACGCGACGAGGAGCGCGAGCTACGCCGCCGGGAACGTCTCGAGGCGGGCGTGCTCCGCGCCAGCGGCAAGCTGGGCGCCGACTCTGAAGCGCTGCTCGACAGCCGGACATTCCTCCGCAAGATCCGCGACCTGGACCCGGACGCTGACGACTTCGCGGCCAAGCTCGGCGACCTCATCCAGCTCGCGATCGACGAAAACCCCAAGTACAAGGCGACTGCCCTGGCGGCGACGCCCACGCGGAGCGGAGGGGAGTTCGCCGGCGGGCCTGGCGTGCGACCCAGCGGCTCCGAGCCCACCATCGACGACTTCCGTAAGCGCCGTGCCGCTGAGGCGGCGGCGAAGAACAAGTCGTCTTAGCCAGGTCGTTGGCGGTTCCGCTAACGGCTTTCATGTCAGGAGTAAGGCCCGATGGCTAACACGTTCATCACTCCCAAGGTCATCGCCCGTCAGGCGCTCGCGAATTTGTACGAAACCACGGTCATGGCTCAGCTCGTGCACCGTGATTACGAAGAGGAGTTCGTGAACAGGATCGGTGACACGATCACGATCCGGAAGCCCGCCGTCTTCGAGGCCAAGCCGTTCAACAGGACTACGGGCATCGAGATTCAGAACGCGACCGAGGGGTCGATCCCGATCCGTCTCGACAAGTTCGTGGACGTCTCCTTCGCTGTGACGAGCGAGGAGTTGACGCTCGACATCGTGGACTTCAACGCGCAGCTTCTCGCCCCAGCGGTCGAGGCGATCGCGCAGAAGATCGACCGCGACGTTCTGAGTCTGCGCGGCGACGTCCTCCAGCGCACGGGTAAGGCCGGAACCACGGTGACCGGCGTCGGCGGCCCCGTCACCGGCACCAACGAGTGGAACTGGGACAACCCGCGCGTCGCGATCGACGCGCGCAGGGTGTTGAACCAGCGGAACGTGCCGCCCACGGATCGCAACATGGTGGTCGGGCCGGAGATCGAGGCGCAGTGGCTCGGCGACCCGCTGTTCCACCAGGCGGACACCAGAGGCGACACCGAGGGTCTGCGCGAGGCCAACCTCGGCAGGCGCGTCTTCGGGTTCGACGGCTACCAGACGCAGAACATCAAGGGCCCGACCGGATCCCCCGGGGCCGGCCAGCCGAACACCGAGATCGGCGTCGCCTTCCACAGGACGGCGTTTGCGCTGGTCACGCGCCCGTTGGTGCTTCCGCAGGGCGCCGCGAACGCGCACGTCGAGTCCTACAAGGGGTTCGCGTTGAGAGTGGTCATGGGCTACGACCAGGCCAAAAAGCAGGACGTGGTGAGCATCGACACCCTGTACGGGGTCAAGACGCTCGACGCAGACCGCGCGTGCCTCATCCATGGCGTCGCCTGATGTGGCGGTACAGGAACGCCAACACCGGCGACGTGGTGGACCTGGAGCAGCGGGATCCGTGCTTGGACATGCTGCCGAACTGGTCCGCCACTCCGCTGGGCGCCGCGCCCCCCGCAGCTCCCGCCGTCCCGGTGGCCGGGGCGGCGGGCCGGCCGCCGGAGAACGCGAACAAGTCGGCGTGGATCGCCTACGCCGTCACCCGCGGCATGGACGAGCGCGACGCCCGCGCCCTATCCAAGGCGGCGCTCATCGAGGAGTTCGGCGAGAACTCCGACAACAACGACGAGGGAGAGGAGAGGGCCGATGGCCAGGACTGACCTCACCGTGACCGCGATGCCGCGCGCCGGCGTGAACCTGGCGGGCGCGCTGCCAAACCCCGCGAACGCGGACGGGCACGCCTTCGTCCACTCGCCGAAGCGGCAGGTGCGGGTCAAGAACACCGCGTCGGCGGCCCGCACGGTGACCTTCGTCATCCCCGGCGAGCTGGAAGGCCAGCCCCTGCCGGACGTTCCGCACGTCATCCCGGCGAACACCGGGGACGTGCTCATCCCGCCGCTGGGCGACGTGTACCGGCAGAGCGACGGCAAGGTGTGGATCAACTACGACGACCCGGCCGGCGTCAGCGTGGCCGTGTACGAGATGCCGTAGGCGGCCAAGGTGGTGGTGTACGCGAGCGCGGCCGACTACGCGGCCTACACCGGGCAGGATGCGCCGTCCGGGATCGAGGCGGTGCTGGCCCGCGCGTCGGAGCGGATCGACGAGCTGCTGGTGGGCGCTGTCTACGACGTGGACCCGGCGACCGAGCTGCCGACCAAGCCGAAGGAGGCCGAGGCCATTGCGCGGGCGACGTGCGCGCAGGCGGCGTGGGCTCTGGCGGTTGGTGACCCGTACGGTGTGGCCGCTGCGTTCAAGTCGGTGTCGATCGGGTCGGTGAAGCTCGACCGCGCAGGCGGCGGCGAGGCGGGTCCGGCCCGGCACGCCCCGGACGCGGCGTCGATCCTGCGCACCGCGGGCCTGCTCCCGGGCTACGTGATCGATCAGGGCGTGTGGTGACCGTGCTGATCCCCGAGTGGGTGTTCACGCACCAGGCCATCATCGAGCCCTTCGAGGGCGACGGCGCGTACGGGCCGATCTTCGGCCCGCCGGTCTCCGAGCGGTGCCTGGTGGACGACGAACGGAGGCTGGTCCGCAACGCCGAAGGCAGCGAAACCGTGTCCGATACGACGATCTTCTTCCCGTCCGGGACGCACTGCCCCGAGGGGTCGCGGGTGACCGTCAACGGCCGGACGACCACGGTCATCGCCTCCCACAACCGGACCGGCGGCGGCCTGCCTACGCCCGACCACACGGAGGTGGTGTGCCGATGAGCCAGCGCGCGATCGACGTGGACGTGCGCCTGGACATGCACGTCAACCCGGAAGCCCTGGAAGCCAAGGCGCGGGCGGCCATCGAGAGGGGACTCCACCAGGCGACCGAGCACGTGCTGACTTCGACCGAACCGAAGGTGCCGTGGCAGACCGGCGACCTGGAACGGTCGGGCAGCGCCCAGGTGGACCGCACCGCCCTCGAGGGCGTTATCTCGTTCGACCAACCGTACGCAGTCGCCCAGCACGAAAACCTGGACTGGGACCACCCGATCAAGGGCGAACCGAAGTACCTGGAGACCACCCTGTACGAGGAGGCCGCCGTGGTGCGGGACATCGTGGCCAAGGCGGTGCGGAAGGCGCTCGGCGGATGACCACCCCGATGCCGGGATTCTCGCGAGCTCTGCTGAACGGCCTGGCCGAACTGCTCGCCGCGCGCGGCGTCGGCGCGTGGAACCCGGTCGGCGCCTACACCGACGCCCAGCTCGCGCTGACGATCGGCGGTCTGCCGGCCCGGCCGGACACGGCCATCTCACTGGCTGTGTACGGGACGGGCGGCGACGACCTCGACGGCGGCGACTCGACGGTGCTCGTGCAGGCGCGGATGCGGGCGAAGGGCGACCCGCGCGACGTCGGCGATTACGCCGACGCCGTGTTCGCCGTGCTGCACGGCCTGTCCGAGGTCCGCCTGTCGTCGGGGGTGCTGGTGCTGCTGGCCAGGCGGACCGTGGTGGCGCCGCCCGGCCGCGACTCCTCCGGCCGGTGGGAGCGCGCCGACTCCTACGAGCTGATGGTGCACTGGCCCACCGCCCAGCGGGACGACGAGTAGCCCTCCGGGCTGGCGTCCCCCTACTTCTTCATCTGTGCGCGGCCGGGGCCGGCCGCGCACGCGCACGAACGGAGACACGATCATGGGCCTGCGCAGCATGCTCGCCAAGGACTGGAAGCTCGACGTGAACACCGCCGGAGTGGGCGCCCCCACCCCCGCGTGGACGCCGGTCCGAGGGCTCAGCAAGTTCGAGAAGACCACCGACGACAACGTCGAGGACGACGGGGATTTTGATGACGAGGCCGGGTACGGCGCGGACGTCATCACGGAGCGGAAGTGGAAGATCGAGGCCGAGGGGCGCCGCAAGCGGAACGACGGTGGCGTGTTTGTCCCGGACACGGGCCAGGAGTACATCCGTAAGGCCGCCCGCCGGGTCGGGTACGCGGCCAACATCGAGGTCCGCTGGTACCGGCGCGACGGCTCCGACGAGGCGTACAAGGGCGTCTGCCAGGTCAACGAGTACACGGTCGGCGGCGAAAAGACCGACCTCGAACCCTTCAGCTTCACCCTGCTTGGGCAGGGCGAGGACGAGGAGATCGACAACCCGCTGGTGGCGCCGTGACCTCCTTCCGCGACCTTGACGAGTTCTTCGACCCGTCGCTCCGGCTGCCTGTCGGCGGCAAGACGTACGTGATCCCACCTCCGGACGCGGAGGTGGGCCTGCTTGTCCAGCGGCTCATGCACGCAGGGATCGCCGCCGAAGCGGGCCAGGAGGTGGATCAGGAAGGGCTCAACCAGCTCGCCGAGACCGTCCTGACGAACGACAGCGACGAGAAAGACCTCTACAAGCGGATCCTCGGCCCGGTCTGGGATGAGCTGTTCGCCGACCAGGTGTCGTGGCCGGTCATCCAGCACGTCGGCGAGACAGTGATGCTGTGGGTCGGCGCGGGCCTGGAGGCGGCGGCCCGCCATTGGGAGGCCGGGGCGGGGGAAGCGCAGGCCCCGAACCGGAAGGCTCGCCGGGCGGCGGCGTCGCAGGCCCGATCGACCCGGTCACGGGGCTCGCGGAGTGGTACGACCCGGACGACGGGCTCGGCCTGACCGGCGGGCCTGCCGTGTCGTGGCTGGACCTGCTGACGCGGTGGGAGCTGGTGGAGGCTGACCTGCACAGCGAGTTCGGGATCGACCTCGACCGCTCCGG
This sequence comes from Nonomuraea sp. NPDC050786, assembly GCF_040654115.1. NCBI lineage: Bacteria > Bacillati > Actinomycetota > Actinomycetes > Streptosporangiales > Streptosporangiaceae > Nonomuraea > Nonomuraea sp. NPDC050786. Next base: position 64,330 of record NZ_JBFAHJ010000039.1, on the reverse strand, counting down.
GGCGCTGCGTGGCCGGTCGTGGCGGTGGCTGCGGACCCGGATTGCGGGGCTGCTGGTGGCGGATACGCGGATCGCTCGCGCGCTCGACCCGGGCGACGACCGTTCCTCCCGCCGATGAACCGTTGGCGCTACCGCCAACGGAGATGAGCTGCTGAAGGGTGGTGGCGCTGGTGAACGTCGGCGAACTGTCAGCCAGGCTGAAGCTGCACGACAACCTCTCCGGGCCTCTCGGCCGCGCCATCGGTTTCTTCCGCGCCAAGGCGCAGGAGTTCCGCGCGAACGCCGGATCGATCGCCACCAGCTCGGTGCAGATGGGCGCCCGCTTGGCGGCCACAGCGGTGGCGGGGGCGACCGCCGCCGCTGGCCTGGCGTCGGCCGCGCAGGGCGCTCTCGGCCTGGTGGCCGCGCTCGCCCCGGCCGCCGGGATCGTGGCAGCGCTGCCCGGCGCGCTGGCGCTCGGCAGCGCTGCGCTCGCCACGTTGAAGGTCGCCCTGGCGGGTGTGGGCGATGCTTTCGGCCTCGCTCTCAGCTCCAACGTGATCGACTTCCGGGATTCGCTGGTCAAGCTGTCCCCTGCCGCTCGGGCCGCAGCGCTCGAGCTGCACGCCGCGAAGCCCGCCATCGACGCTCTCAAGTCGTCGGTGCAGGATGCGTTCTTCGCCCCGCTGGTCGGCCAGATCACTGCTGTGGCCGCCGCTCTGGTCGGTCCGCTGAAGGCGGGCATGTCCGGGGTCGCCTCGCAGATGGGGTTGGCTGCGGCGGAAGCGGCCCGGTTCGCGGCGTCGGCGCAGACGTCGGCCGCCGTAACGTCGATCTTCGGGGCTTTGCGGTCGGCGGTCGCCGCGATCCAGCCCGCCATCGCGCCGCTGCTGGCCGGGTTCCGCGACCTGACCGTCGTCGGCGCGGGCTTCTCAGCCGGCCTCGTGCCGGGGATCGCCGCCGCGGCGGCCCGGTTCGGCGAGTTCCTGTCGAACGCGGCCCGGTCCGGGCAGGCGCTGGCCTGGATGCAGGGCGCCGTGCAGGTGTTCCAGCAGCTCGGCACCATCGGCGGCAGTGTCGTCGGCATCGTCCGGTCGATCTTCGCCGCGATGCAGACCGGCGGAAGCAACGCGCTCGGCGTGCTCGGGCAGGTCCTGGGCAAGGTCAATGAGTTCCTGGCCAGCGCGCAGGGTCAGCAGATCCTCGTCACGATCTTCCAGTCGTTGTCGCAGGTCGGAAGCGTCTTGATGCCGATCTTCACGGCGCTGGGCGGATCGCTGGCCATGATCGCGCCTCACGTGGCGGCCATCGCGGTCGCCCTCGGTCCTGGGCTGGCAGCCGCCGTGAGCGCGCTCGGTCCAGCGCTGGCCGCGCTCGGGCCTGGGCTGACCATGGTCGCGCAGATGCTGTCGCAGGCGTTCGCGTCTCCGGAGCTCCAGGCCGGATTGCTCGCGCTCGGGCAAGGGATCTCGGCTGTGCTCTCCGCTGCTGCGCCGCTGCTGCCGGTGATCGGGCAGCTTGCCGGAATCCTGGGTCAGATCTTGGGTGCGGCGCTGACCAACGTGGCGTCACTGCTCCAACCGGTGATCCTGGCGCTTTCGTCCAGCTTGAAGCCACTTCTTCCGGTTTTGTCCAGCGCGGTCACGCAACTCGCGGCAGCCACGGCCCCACTCGCGGCTCAAATAGGGCAATTCCTCGCACAAGCACTCAAAACGGTCCTTCCGCCCTTGGTCCAGCTGGCGATGGACCTGCTCCCACCCACGTTAGAGCTGGTCAAGGCCCTGATCCCGGTGATCAGCTCGTGGGTCGGCTCGCTCTCGGAGATCCTCGGCGTGATCCAGCCGATCATCGGGCCATTGACGCAGATCGCGACCGCGCTCCTGCCCTTCTGGATTAAGATCATCACGGCTGTGGTTCAGCTCTTGTCCGGCGACTTCAAGGGCGCACTCAATTCGATCATGGGGGCGATCAAGAGCTTCGGCGACACGATCATGAACGCCGGGCGCGCGCTCATGGAGGGCCTCTGGAACGGCATCGTCGCCGCCGGAAACATGATCAAGGACAGGATCGTCGGCTTCCTCCGCTCCATCCTCCCGCAGCCCGTCCTCGACTTCCTCGGCATCCACAGCCCCTCCCGGCTCTTCATGAAAATCGGCCGCCAGGTCCCTGCCGGCCTCGCCCTCGGCATCACCCAGGCCGGGGGAATGGTCCGCACCGCCGCCGAACGCATGGCCGGGGTCGTGGCCGGCGTGGGCATCCCCGACATGGCAGCGCCCGGCCTGGCGCTGCCCGGCGGGATGAACGGCACAGGGCTCGGCGGCTCCTCCCGGGTGGTCGTGCACCAGACGAACTACTACCCGCAGGCCGAACCCACCTCGGCCACCGTGAACCGCGGGCTCCAGCTCGCGGGAGCCTTGGGGGTGATCTAGCCGTGCCGCAGTACACGCTCGACGGCGTGCCGCTCGACCACCCCGCTGGCTGCTGGCGGCTCAAGAAAGGCACCCAGCGCAGGCCCTTGCCGGGAGCCCGCGCTGTCCGCGTCACCGTGCCTGGCCGCGCGGGAGAGCTGCCGATCGTCGGCCTGGACCACGAGCTCACCTCGTTCTCGCTCGTGTTCACCGTGACCGGGGCCACCCCCGCCGGCGGGTACGGCGGCTTCGCCCAGCTCGAAACCAACCTCGAAGCCCTGACAGCGCTGCTCGGAGTTCGGCACCGGCTCATGAGCCTGCGCTACGAGGCAGGCAGCATCGTGCGCGTCGCCGACGTGACCGTGATCGCCGCCTCCGAGCCGGAGCTGCGGGTCGGCGCCGCCCGCGCCCGCCTTACTGCGGTGGTCGAGGTCCCAGGCGTGTACTGGCGGGACGAGACCACCACCACATGGGCCGGGAACGCCAACGCCGACAACCAGGCGATCACCACCGTCGCCGGGAGCACCGCGCCCATCACCGACGCGCTGATCCGCGTCACCGGGCCGGCCAGCAACATCACCATCAGGGACGTGGCCACGCAGGGCGCGGTCGGCCTGCTCACCTCGGGCAGCAACAGCATCACCGCGTCCGAGCGGCTGCTGATCGACGCCGCCGCGATGCGCGCGGCCGTCGTCACCACCGATACCTGGGACCTCGCCGCGGGCACGGACAAGACCGGCGTCATCTCCGTGTTCGGGCCGGGCAGCGCGTCCCGCTGGCTGCACCTGACCCCGGCCGTCGCGGTTGGCGACCCGTTCTCCCGCGCCGTGCTCATCTCCTGCTCCAGCTCCGGCGTCACCGCCGCATCCAAACTGGAGGTCAGAGCTCGCCGCGCCTACCTGTAATCGCGCCGATCTCAGCGGGCAAACCCCGAAGCACGGATCGACGACGATGGTAGGTCCGCAACCTACCAACTAGCGTCATTCGGTGGACCACTGACCGAATAATCTCAACCGGTGGAGCTGTGACCATAACCGTCGCGCTCTACGGCGAAGAGTAGACGAGATAAGCAACGCGCAACTCATCACCGCACTCGACGCGGTAGTTGTAATGGGCTACGCAATGCAGACCGTGTTATGGTCCATCACCGTGTCTAAACGCTACCGTTCGGCTAGCCTAGGAAGGCGTGCGGGGCCCCGATCCTCGCTCCGACTCGAACCGGGGCCTATCGCACATGCGATACAAGCGGGCTCGGCTGATTACATCTGGCCGGGCCCGCCGCCGTTCAAGAGCCAGTCCAGCAGGATCAGTAGCAGCCGGAGGAGTTCCAGCCGATCCTCGTGATCAGACTCTTCCTGGGTGCGGTGCAACGAACCTCCCCTTTTCCGGACCGGTTGGTTCCCATGTGGGTGGTCCCGGCCCGCTCGACCGACCCACGTGGAAGCCGACCGACTGGCGAGTGCGTTGCCTTGCACTGTTCATGAATCGTACTGGTAATGGCGTCTGCTCGGAGATTTTCCATGCCCAATCTGGAACGATTTTTGTGCCGTTTCGACCGGGTATGTCCGCCAATTCGGCCCATATTTGGACAAATATTTTCGAGGGAAACGCGCCACAATGCGTAATTGCTTGAGGGCTTTTCACGTCTTAGCAAGGTGATACGGGGGACGGACGGAGGGCGTCATGTTCGACCTCCGCCTCGTCGCCTACGCCCCCAACGGCAACAGGCTCGGCATCCTCCCGCACCCGCTCAACGTGCAGGTCGCGTGGCCGCTCAACGACGTGCCCAGCCTGAAGTTCGGCTACAGTACGCGGGCGGTCGGCGCCGACCTGATCGCCCAGCCGTGCGAGATCGGCGTCCAATGGTCAGCGGACGGCAACGTGTGGACGGAGAACGGCGACGGCCGATTCATCCTCGCCCGCCGCGAAGGCGACCAGCTCGACCCCGCCCGGACCTGGCAGTTCGACTGCCCCAGCTACCTGTGGGTGCTGAAGAAGGCCGTCACGTACGCGCACGCCAGCATCGCCCCCACCAACGGGCAGCGCGTCTACGGCTCCCCGACCCCGAACGCCACCAGCGGATTCATCGTCAACAGCCTCCTGACGGAGGCACAGGCGCGCGGCGCCCTGGCCGGGTTCGGGTGGACGTTCACCGGCAGCCTCGACACCGCCGGACTCACCTGGAACCAGACGTTCGGGCTGGGCATACCGCTCGGCACCGACGTGCTCGCGGTGCTGCTGACGCTCGTGGACGCGGGCCTGATCGACATCCGCATGACCGGCCCCCGCACCCTGTCCGCGTGGCGGCCAGGCACCGCCATCTTCCGCGACCTCACCACCGGCACCACCCCCGTCGAACTGGCCGGCGGCCGGGACATCCGGGCCGCGCCCGACGTCGGCACGCTCGAGGACCTCGCCAGCGCCGCGTACGTCGTCGGCGACAGCTCCTTCCGCGTCGAACGCGTCAACGTCGGCACCCCGCTGCCGTGGGGGCGGTGGGAGGTCAGCGTACGCCAGGTCGGGGTGACGGAGGCGACCGCCGCGAACCTCGTAGGCGACTCGCTGCTCGTGCGCGGCGCGGTCGAGCGGGTGCAGCGCACGCGGGAGCTGCTGTTCGCGCCCAACACGCGCTGGCTGCCGCTGCGGGACTACCTGCCCGGGGACCGCATCTACGCGCCCGGCGCGGCCGGGCAGCGCACACCGCTGCGGGTCCGGCAGATCACACTCACCCGCACCGAACGTGGCGTGGTCGGCGGGAACCTCGTCCTCGATGACCGGCTCGCCGACCAGGAGATCCGGCTCGCGCGCCGCATCGCACGGCTCAGCGTCCGGCCGTAGAGATCGCTGTCTTCATAGATGGTTGCTTTTGGGAGGCTCGTCGTGCAGGTGATCACGCCCGGACCCGCCGAGCGGTACGCGCTGCGCCTGGTCGCACACGCCCCCAACGGCGACCGGCTTGGGGTGCTGCCGCACCACCTCGGGTTCGAGGTCGCGTTCCCGCTCAACGACGTCCCCAGCCTGAAGGTCACCTACCCGGTCGCCGGCGTCGGCTCGCAGTGGCTGGAGCAGCCCGTCGAGGTGGCGGTCGAGTACGCCACCGAGAACGGCGTGTGGGTGGAACCGGACGGCGGCCGGTTCCTGCGAATCAAGCGGGGCGCCGACGTCGCCGACCAGAGCGGCACCCGCACGTACGAGTGCCCCGCCTGGTCGTGGCAGCTCCGCAAGCTGATCATGTACGCGGGCGGCGTCATGGTCGAAGGCAAGCGCCAGTTCTCGGCTGTCACGCCAGGCGCGCTGCTGCGGACTCTCGTGCAGGAGGGGAAGGTTCGCGGCGCGGTGCCCGGCCTCGCGATCGACTTCACGTCCACGCACGACAGCGCTGGGCAGCCGTGGGACGCGACCAAGCTGCTCACGCTGGAGCTCGAACCCGGTGTTGATCTGCTGACCCTGCTGATCAACCTTTCCGAGCAGGGCGTGCTCGACTGGACGATGACCGGCCGGACCCTGCGCGCCTACCGTGAGGGCACCGTCCTGGGCCGCCAGAACGGGACCGGGGCCGGCGCCATCGATCTGCGACTCGGCCGCGACATCGACGAGGCGCCCGACACCGCGACGCTGGAGGACCTCGCCACCGCCATCCTCATCAAGGGAGAGAAGGGCCTGACCGTCGAGGTCACCAACTCCAGCGCGACCGCGCCCTGGGGGAGGTGGGAGACCTCGCAGTCGCAGGGCGGCGTGAGCGACGCCGGGACTGCGACGCTGCTGGGTCAGAACGCGCTCGAGCGCGCTGGCCGCGAGCGCGCCCAGCTCACCCGCGGCATCCGCGTCCAAGCCGCCCGGTTCCTGCCGCTGGCGCACTACCGGCCGGGCGACTACATCAGAGCTCCCGGGGATCGCGGGGAGATGCAGCCGCTCCGGGTGCGGCAGATCACGCTCTCCGTGGACAAGGACGGCGCGATCTCCGGCAACCTTGTGCTCAACGACAGGTTCATCGAACGCGAGATCCGGCTCGCCCGCCAGGCGGCCGGCATCCTCGCGGGCGGCGTCGGCTCCGGAGGTACCGGAGGCACGCCAGCGCCCGAGCCGGGTGGCCGCACTCCGGCCGCGCCGACCGGGCTGGTCGTGAACGCGCAAGCCTACATCGACGCGTCCGGCACCGCCCAGGGGCAGATCACCGCGACGTGGTCGCCGGTGACCGCCGACGTGAATGGCGTCGCCATCGAGGTGGACTCCTACGAGCTGTACGCGCGGGAGAACAGGCCGGGCGACTACTGGCAGCAGATCGCTGTCGTAGAGGGCGGCACCACGACAGCGACGTACTCTCCGCTGCGAGTGGGAGTCGAGTACGCCTTCAAGGTGCGGGCTGTCTCGCCATGACGGGGCCGTTCTCGAAACAGGTGATCGTGCTCGTGCCGGACGACGTGACCCCGCCTCCGGCTCCTTCCACGCCTGCTGTGATGAGCCGCCTCGGCATGATCCATGTGGGGTGGGATGGACGCTCGTCTTCTGGCACGAGCATGCCTTCTGACCTGGACCACGTGCGGGTCTGGCTGGCCGATCCCATCGATCCCAGCAGCGCAGCAATCGTAGACGCGATGCGCGCGGCCGAGACGGTCGTCATCGGTGGCCAGCCGTACAACGCCGAGCGCCAGGTGTGGCTTACCGCCCTTGACCGGTCAGGCAACGAATCGGCCCCTTCTACGAAGGTGAGCGTGACAACCCAACCGCTCGTCAACACGGACGTGGTTGGGCAGATCATCGCGGGCGCGAACATCGTGGACGGCACGCTGAACGCGGCCGACAAGGTGATCGCGAACTCCGTGACGAGCGCACTCGTGCAGACTGCGGCGATCAACGCCGGGCATCTGGCGGCCAACGCGGTCACCACCCCGGCCCTGGCAGCAGGCTCAGTCACCTCGGGAAAGCTGGAGTCGATCCTGACGCTCACGACACGGCTGGTGGCTGGCAACAGTGGCGGCGCTCGCGTCGAACTCAACTCCTCCGGTTTGCAGGCGTTCAACGCAGCAGGCCAGCAGACGGTGTCCATCGCCTCTGCCACCGGGAGCGCCACGATCGTCGGGCAGCTATCCAGCGGCTTCTCCGGCCGTCGCATCGTCTTCAACCCCAACGGGACCAGTGACCCGGAGATCCGTTTCCTGCCCGACAGCGGTGTCGCCGACAACGGTGCCCGCATGTATCTGCAAAACTCCGGAAGTAACCAGGCGTTCCTGAAGTTCGAGGGGCCGCAAGACGGACAGATGAGGTCCCGGCTGGAACTCGGCTCGGGCTTGAACTCTACCTTCATCGGCCAGCTGAACACCTCCGACTACAAGGAGGACATGGCCATCTACATGGGCACGTCCTACACCGGGAAAAGGATCTCGTTCACCGGGCGTGTCAAAGAGCCCGCAGGACTGGGCGTGCAGTGGGGCATGGCTGCCATCGCACCAGGCTCGGCCGATACGGACGGCTCCGTCTTCTCGTGTGACTATGAAGGGCTCTGGTATGAGCCCATGTACGCGATCTTCACGCCGACTGCCGGAAACCCGGTCGGGCACGCGGTGACCCTGAACGAGTACGGCTACTTCAATGGAAGCGTCTCCATCGGGCTGTCCGGTTCCGACCGGGTCACCTGGTGGTCGGTGAGGCTCTGACATGCCAGATTGGGAGATCATCCGCATTAAGGACGACCCGGCGGCGGTCGATACCCCGCGCTGGACGATCGTCTACAGCGTGCCGACCGAGTATTCGCCTGACGGAGTGTTCTCGCACTCCACGCCCAAGAGCATCCTCAACACCTACGCGGCGGCATTCGAGTACGACGTTGAGGACGAGACACAGGTTGGGTTGCTGTTCGACCATGTGATGACGCGGCCGATGCTCACGGCTCAGCGCTTCGGGCCGCCTGCGCCTGACAGCCTCGCGAAGGCGCTGGAACGGCGTGACGCCGTGGCGGATGCTCTGTCGAAGGCTGCGGAGGCGTGCAAGGGACGACAGGTCTATCTGCGTGATCCTGCCGAACTCCGCGCTGATGTCGCTGCGGGTATCGCGCACATGAAACGTGGCCTTGCCCGGTTGAAGCCGGCCGCTCAGGTTGAGTTGCACGAGGCCGGTCGGTTCGTTGGCATGGCGGATCTGGCCGAGAACCCCAAGTACATCCTCATGAGAGACATGGTGTCCCGGCTGCGGCCGGATCTGATCGAGGTGGGTCGCCGCGTCTTTCGTGAGCAGCGGGCGCTGCGGATGGCTGAGCAGACGGAGGCGCGGTGAAGGGCGAGTTCTCTGACCAGATGATCGTCCTCATCCCGGACGACACTCGGCCGCCTCCGGTGCCGTCCACGCCCACCGTGACCACGCGGCTCGGCATGATCCACGTGGCGTGGGACGGGCGCGGCAGCTTGGGCGAGCAGATGCCGTCCGACTTTGACCACATCCAGGTGTGGATGGCTGACCCGCTCGTGGCTGGCACCGCCCGGGTCGTGGACTCCATGCGGGTCACGGAGACGGTCGTCGTCGGCGGCCAACCGTACAACGCGGCCAGGGAGTTCTGGCTGAGGGCCGTGGACCGTAGTGGGAACGCTTCGGCCGACTCGGGGCACGTCACCGTGGCCACGCAGCCGCTGGTGGATACCGACCTTGTCGGGAAGGTCATCAGCGGGGCGAACATCATCAACGGCACCGTGAATGCCGCCGACGCGGTGATCGGCAACACGATCACCGGCGCCCTCGTGCAGGCGCTCGCGATCGACACCGGCCATCTGAAGGCGAACGCAGTCACGGTGGACAAGCTCGCGGCCGGGTCGGTCACTGCGAGCAAGCTCGAAGCGACCCTGACTCTGTCCACACGCGTCGTCGCGGGAAATCCTGCCGCGGCCCGGGTCGAGCTCAACTCGACAGGACTGCGCGGGTTCAACTCCTCGGGTGTGGAGACGGTCAGCCTCACCAACTCCGGTTCGTTCACGCTCCGCAGCGGAGCCACAGGCGCCCGCGTCCAGCTCGACAACACCGGGCTGAAGGCGTACAACGCCTCCAACCAGCAGACGGTGGACATAAACTCCGCTGGATTAGCGACCATCGTGGGTCAGATCTCGACCGGGTTCTCTGGCAAACGCATCGTCTTCAACCCGCCGGGAACGCTCGATCCCGAGCTTCGGTTCTATTCCTCCAGCGGCTCGTTCGCGAGGATGTGGGCGTCGGGCAGCAGTGGTGGCGCTGACGTCGGGATTGACATCGAGACCGCCACGAACTCGAACAACTCGCGAAGTCTTGTGTGGATTGAGCCACACACCATCCAGATAGCCAACTACTTCAACCGCAACGACTTCGTCACTGCCTACCTGTCGCTCGACGACACCGGAGTCCAGCTAGGTCACCGAGAGCCAGGTACGGGTGAGAACGCGTCGATCTCGATGTCCGAGGGCGATGTCTTCATCAACGGCGTCTTGTACAAGAGCTTCATCATCGACCACCCGGTAGACGCTGATCGATGGCTGGTGCACGCCTGCACCGAAAGCCCGATGCCCGGCGTGGAGTATTGGGGCGAGACCAACCTCGACGACAAAGGTCAGGCCGTGGTCACACTGCCCAGCTACTTCGAGGCGCTGACCCGCAAGGACGGGCGGTACGTGGCCGTCAATACCTGCTCTGACGGGATCAGGAACGCCTCAGCGAGCTACCCAGAGAACGGCCAGTTCACGATCTATGGCGGCGCCGGAGTGCGTGTGACGTGGCTGGTGAAGGCCATCAGGGCTGACGCCGACTCGATGCTCATCGAGCCTCTTCGTTCGGAGATCGACGTGGTCGGCGATGGGCCGTACCGCTACTACATCCCCAAGGAGCCACAGCATGGATAGCCCGGTCACCGTCCCCGCCGAGGCCGTGCTCGCAGTGACCGCCCAACAGCGCAACGATCTGATGGACGAGCTGGCCAAGGCCCACGTCATCATCGGCCAGGTCGTCGCCGAACGCGACAAGCTCGCCGAGCAGCTCCGCGCCCGCGACAGCAGCGAGGACGACGCCGAGCAGCCCACGGCCTGATCCGCCCCCGTACAACCCGAGGAGATCCTGATGGAGCTGTTCACCCCGCCTGACACCGACATGGACCTGCCGATCGGTGACGACCCGCAGAGCGGCCCCGGCCCGGACGTGGCCGCGGTGGACAAGGCCGCCGAGCTGTTCTACCGGTACGGTCACGCTGGCCGCCGGGCAATCGCGAGTGGCGGCGGGCAGGTGCAGTACCTGTCGGATCGAACGTCGATCGTGTGCGTCCGCACTGCGCCTTCTAGCGGGCCGGTGTCGTGGGTGCTCTACGCGGTGGTGGATCGGCCGACCGGGCTCCCTGGCCAGTACAAGTCCGAGCCCATCTCGGCCGTGGAGTTCGCGCAGGCGCTCGCCGCCCAGGGCCACGCGGTGGCGGTGCGCCGGTACGACAACTACGACATCACTTACTCACTGGATGGCGAGTCGGTGCCGCTGTGACAGAAGACTCGCTCGTGCAGGTGTTCGTCGTGGCCGGAACGATCGCTGGGGGCCTGGCGCTGGTCGGGGTTCTGGCCAAAGGCGGCGCCTGGCTGTGGCGGACCTTCGTGGCGTTGAAGGACTTCCTCGACGACTGGAAAGGCGAACCAGCGCGCCCCGGTGTCGAGGCACGGCCTGGCGTCCCAGAGCGGATCACCCGCATGGAGGCCGAGCTCCACCCGAACCACGGCACGTCGCTGCGGGACGTCGCCGACAGGCTGGAGGAGTCGGTGCGCCGGGTCGAGGACGGGCTGGCCGAGCACCTGCGCCAGCACCGGGACGGCGGCTGACCCCTGTTGATCGTGTTCCCCGTGCGGGACGGCGTGGACGTCGTGCCCGCCGTTCTCCCTATCCGCATCAGCGACGACGAGCTCAAGCTGACCGTCGCTGACTGGCTCGCTCTCAAGGAGATCAACATGTCGAACCCCTCACCCGAGGCGATCCCGATCCTGGACGGGCAGCTTCCGCTGCCGCCGTACGCCGACGCCGCGGTGACCGTGCTCGACCCCGACCAGGAGGGGCTTCCGCAGGAGCCCGGCAGCGCCATCGACGACGAGTACGAGGAGGTCGGCAGTTGATGGGCAAGAAGCCTGACCGGCCAACCACCGGCCGCATCGTCCGCTACCGAGGCAAGCAGGGCCTTCACGCGGTCCGCGCGGCCATCGTGACAGCCGACGTGGACACCCTCGACCCCGAAGGCGTCCGGCTCGGCGCGGTGCCCGCACTCGACAGCGACCAGCACGTCCACCTGCTGGTGTTCACACCCGGCGCGCAGGGCTCCTTCCACGAGTTCAACGTGCCGCCCGGGGACGAGCCGGGCACCTGGCACTGGCCGGAGCGTGTGTGATGGTGACGAAACCGGAAGACCGCCTCCTGGCGGCGGCCCGCTCCCAGCTCGGCACCACCGAGTCACCGACCGGGTGGACGGTGTACGGGTCGTGGTGGGCCAAACGCCACGGCAAGTCCGCGTCGTGGGCGCTGGCGGCGTGGTGCGACATGTTCGTCGCCTGGTGCGCGAACAAGGCCGGACTGCTGCCGGTGGTCGGTGATCACGCCTGGACGGTCGGCCACGCCGAGTGGTTCAAAGCGCGCGGCCAATGGGGGCACACACCCAGGCGGGGCGCGATCGTGTTCTTCGACTGGGGCGGCACCCGCGACATCCTGGCGATCGACCACGTCGGCATCGTCGAGGCGGTCCGCGACGGCGGCCGGACCATCGTGACGATCGAGGGCAACACCGAGAACCGCGTGAAGCGCCGCGAACGCAGCCTCGCCAACGTGGCCGGGTTCGGCTACCCCGCCTACCTGCCCGCGCCCGCCACCCCGGCGCCGCCCGCGACGCCGGCGCTCAACTGGACGGAGAAGATGATGAAGGACCTCCCGACCCTGCGGCGCGGCGACGGCAAGGACCCCAACGATCCGAAGCGGTGGCACGTCAAGACCGTCTTCTACCTGCTGCATGCTCGAGGGCACGGCCTCGTGGGCGGTATCGACGACACCGTGTTCAGCGGGCCGATGGACGATGCCGTCCGCGCGCTCCAGCGGGAGGCCGGGCTGAAGGATGACGGCGTGGTCGGGCCGAAGACGTGGCCCGTGCTCGTCCGCGTCTCCTGATCCTTTGGTTGACGGTACCGCCAACCATCTTCGACCTCTGGCCCGCCGTGTGCGGGCCTTCGCCATCTCTGGAGGACCCTCATGACCGGTACGACCCGTCCCAACTCGCGCACCATCTTCGGCCAGGAGCCCGCCGTCATCGCGTACGTGATGAACGCGCTGCTGGCGTTCCTGGTCACCATCCCGGCCCTCGGCCTCACCGAGACCGCCGCGGGCTACATCTCCACCATCGGCTCCGGCGTGCTCGCGCTCATCGTCGCCTGGCAGACCCGGCCGTGGGTGATCTCGACGCTGACTGGCGCCGTCTCTACGATCCTGACCGGGGTCAGCCACTTCTGGCTGGTGCTCACCCCCGCGCAGACGGCGGCGTTCATCCTGCTGCTGTCGGCAGTGCTGGGCCTGGTCCTGCGCGGCCAGGTGTCCCCGAAGTCCGGGCCGGTCGCGCACGTGGTCGTCGTGGAGGAAAAGCTGTCATAGACTCCGGCTGCTCAGACAAGAAGAGGCCCCACCCGCTCCGGCGGGTGGGGCCTCTTTCGCGTTTCCGCCGTCAGATGCCGTGCTGCCAGCGGGCGATCACCTCGTGCAGCACCTGCAACGCGTGGTCCGCGTCGTCGTCGTACATCCATGCCAGCGCGCCGCGGGCGTCGTAGTCCCATCGCCAGCCGTCGCACAGGGCGTCAAGCACGTCGGCCGCCTCGATCAGCGCGGCCAGATCGCGAGCGGCCTTGAGCGACTTCACCTGCTGGTGCCCGAGATCGACGCGCAGCGCGTGGTGGCGGCTTTCGCGCCGATGCTCCGGCAGCTCGCCGTCGAGCGGGGCGAATGTGAAGACCGCCTGCCGAGCCTGATGGTCGATCTCCAGGATCGGCGTGTACTCGTCGCGGGGGCGGCCGAGCAGGTCGTCGAGGTTGTGGGGGATGTGGATGGTGATGGGCATGACGGATCTCTCTCTCGGGGTGGTGAAGGGTGGATCTCCGCTCAGGCGGAGAGGAGAGAGAACCCCGCGTGCGCGGGGAGCAAGGCGGGTGTGAGCACCGCCAATGGATCATCCCCGCAGGTGCGGGGAGCATGGTGGGTCAGATGTCCACACTCGGCATGTCGAGCATACTTGTCGCCCGGCGCGCGTTGGGGAGCCACTGGTGGATGCGGTGCCAGGCCCGCTTGGAGCTGCCGCCCATGGGGCCGTCCGGGGAGAGCAGCTCCTGCAAGGTGTCCCACGCCTGGCGGTCGTCGGGGTCGGCGATGACGCGCGCGAGGTGGCGAGCGACCTCGATCGCGTAGCGACCGGTGCGCTCCGCGTCGTCCAGGTCGTTGGCGGGCAAGGTCACCATGAGGAACGAGTCGTACCGCCTGCCGCCGGGGCCTCGGACCCAGGCGACGGCGTCGCCGTACCGGGGCCGGCGGATGGCCTCGCACCACCATTCGGTGGCGCTGTCGATGCCGTGGTCCTCCGGGGTGATCTCGTCGGAGTTCGAGGTGCCCGTGAGGATGCGCACCTCCTCAGGAATCGGCGGGGGATGGACGGTCATGCTTGCCATGACAGGACTCCTTTCGGCTGATGGATGGGGGTCTACAGAGACATGTTCTCTTCCGTGAACCGGACTCGTACGGGGTTCGCCACGATCCGCAGCAGCTCCAGCGCTCGGCCGCGCTCGTCGGCGATGATCTGGTCGGCGGCCAGCACCCACGCCCCCTTGCCAAGCTTGAGGCGTGAGGTCTCATCGCCGGTCGCGAGCCGCGCCTGGACTGCGCGCCGGGTAACCGCGGCGGGGGAGTGGCCGACCTGGGCCAGCGTGGCGTAGATGCCGCCAGGCACCTTGCGCTCGGTGGCAATCGGCGTGCGCTCGACCAGCTCGGCCGGGTAGTACGCCACATCCAGGCGGACGACCTCCTCGCCGATGGTGGCGTGCCGGTCGCGTCGTACGACCGGGTCGCCGTCGCCGAGTCCGAGCAGTTCGGCCGCCTCGGCGCTGGCGGCTGCGGGGTGGACGTCAGTGGTGACCATGATCCCGTCCAGACCGGCGCGCTTGCAGCACTCGGACCAGGGGAGAGGGCCATGGCCGGTCGGGTTGTGCAGGATCAGGTCCACGATCTTCGGGTTCGGGTTTTGGACGATCATGCCTACGGCGGCGTTGCGGCGGATCAGTCCCTCGCTCTTGAGGATCTTGTAGACCTCGTTGAGGGTGCTGTCCGAGCCGATCAGGTAGCGTTCGCGCAGCTCCCGCGAGGATGGCAGGACGCTGCCGGGCGGGTATCGGCCGTCGAGGATCTTGGCGCGGAGGTCGTCGGCGGCCTGGACGTAGAGGGGCGTGCGCTTCTCGGCCATGCGGGCATGTTATACGTAGAACATGCGCCTGTCGAGTGGGTTACGCAGCAGTGATCAACTCGTTGAACGCCAACGCCTGCGGCTGATCCGGCCACCGCGACATCAACACCGTGTTCAGCCGCATCAGCTCGGCCCGCACCGACTGCGAGCCCGCCTCCGTCGCGATGACCAGCGCCTCGCTCGCCGTGTCCGCCGCGGCGTCCGGCGCCTGGGCGGCGGCATGGGCGTGCGCGAGCCTCGCCAGATACGACGCCTTGTCGCGGCGGTGCGTCGGCGGGATGCCGCTGATGCACTGGG
The DNA here is from genome assembly GCF_040654115.1 of Nonomuraea sp. NPDC050786. Lineage (NCBI taxonomy): Bacteria > Bacillati > Actinomycetota > Actinomycetes > Streptosporangiales > Streptosporangiaceae > Nonomuraea > Nonomuraea sp. NPDC050786. Next base: position 49,189 of record NZ_JBFAHJ010000039.1, on the reverse strand, counting down.
TCAGCAGGTCGATCGCCTCGCCCGGACGGCCCGCCTCGAGGTACGCGGTGGCGGACTCGGCGTCCGCGAAGCTGCGTCCGTAGAAGCGTAGATACCCCGGGGTGTCCTCGCCCTTCGGCTCGTTTAGCAGCTCGTTGGCGTGCTCCATGTCGGCGTCCGGCCTGGAGCACGCGAGCGCGTGGCCGCGGGCGAGGTAGGCGTGGCCGATGCCGCGCAGCACGGGCGGGAGCGGCCAGGCCGCGCTGACTGCCTGCTCGGCCAGGTCCACGGCGGTCTGGTGGTCGCGCTGGTCGAGAGCAACCGACGCGCGCCGCAGCTGCATGTAGGTGACCATCGGGTGGTCGCCGGCGTCGAGCGCCCACAGCGCGGCGCGCTCGGCCCAGGCCAGGCAGCCGGTCACGTCGCCGGCCTCCTTGGACAGCCACGACAGATGTTCGGCGTACGCGCCCTGCACGGCGCGCAGCTTGCGCCGGGTGGCCGCATCGCTGGCTTGCCGGATCTGCTCGATCCCGTCCAGGCGACGACGGAGCGCCTCGATGTGCACGCTCGGAGGGAAAAGATGGTGGGCGTCCTGATGCCCAACGAGGAAGCGGGTGGCGTAGGCGACAGGATCCTCGTCCCGGGGCCACGTCGGACCCGACGCCGTGGCCGGCGCGGCAGGGATCACTCCGGCGCCCCCGGCCGCCAAGACCCCGAGGAGCGTGCGACGGGACAACGACACGTGGACCACCTTCCCGGCAATGCTGATCGGCACGGTGACCGTGTCCTCAGCGTAGGCGTCCCCGCCCTCTGCGGGCAGGGGGGTAGAACTCGACATCTCCAGGATGCCCGGAACATCGGCAGAGGATGGCGTTGTGGGTGTTGACAATTCTGTTGCGCAACACCCGGTGTTCGTACGCAACACCTCCAGCACTCCATTGGCGCCAAGTACCTGGTCAACGGCCTGTGTGACTTGAAGAGAGAGCAGGACGAGACCCCGCTCCGCTCGGGAGATGTGGCTGGCATCGACGTGCACGGCCCTGGCCAGACCTCGGCAGGAAAAGCCTCGCTCTTCGCGGAGATGGCGCAAGACCTGCCCAAACGCGGCGGCGGTTCCGTCTGGCATCTCGCCTCCTTGGGTGTTGCGCAACAGTCAACACCCTCACTCAACACCTCGGTTGTCAACGCTCGTTCACGGGAGCAGCGTGTTGCTCAACCCGAGATTCCGTTCGCAGGGTAACCCGGACCGTGGAGGTCTGCTATGCGCAATGCAGCGATAGCACAGTGTGCGCAAGGCGGGTCAGAACTGGTCGGCGCCTGCGGCTTGCCCGATGGGGAAGACGTGACGGCTGCCCGCGCAGATGGTCTCCAACGTGTGGATCGGGGTTCCCTCGGTGCTGTAGCTGGCGCGGATGATCTGGGCCACCCACTCGCCCGGGTCCAGGTCCAGGGTGTGCGCCTCGAACGGCGTCGCCTTGCGGATCGTCAGGACCTCGTCGGCCCGGCCAAACTGGTAACCCAGAGCCTCGATCGCGGCCTGAAGAGTCGGGAGCACGAACTCCGGCTCAGCGATCCGGGTGTCACCGAACAGGTCCTCGCGGAAGTAGCTCGTCGCGATGCGGACGGGCACCTCGTTCGCGGTCATCAGCTTCCGCCTGGCGATCACGGTGTCGCCTTCGCTGACGCCCAAGCGGGACGCGATCTCCTCCTTGGCTGGTTCGGGTCCCACGAACAGCATGCGGCGGCCAGGCTCGATGCCCTGGGCTGCGGCCTCGGTGAGGAACAGCGACTTCGACCCACGGACTGCTGGGTCTGTCGGAAGCTGACGCTGAACCAGGACACGCGGGTACGGCTCCGCTGGGCCGGCCGGGGCTTTTGCGCCCTTCGAGGTCTGGGAGACCCTGCTGGGTGTGACGCCGATACGGTCCGCGATCTGGCCGACGCTGTAGCCGCGCTCGCGTGCTTCGGCGATGGCGTGTCGTCGCATGGTGGCGGCTTCGTCCACTCGGCCTCGGGCGGAGTCGATGTACTCGGTGAGCAGGCGGCCTCGGGTGATGGGGTCGTCAACCTTGGCGATCTCATGCAGGTCCACAGAGGGGTTCCTTTCGCGAGGAGTCCCCCCTAATGTAGCGGGCCGCTTGACGAGAGCGTATGAAGGGGCCTACATTCCTATTAGAAATTTAGAGCGCTAAAACGATTGCTATGGTTGAGTCTTCCACGGGTGCAAACGAGGAAGATCAACCACGACACGGCTAAGTCATCGGCGGTGCAACGTCGGCAACTGAGCCGCCGCAACAGAACGGCCCCCGCCCTGGGCCCGGTGGTGCAACACCGGAGGGCGGAGGCCGCGATCAGGTTCTCCTCGCGAAAAGAGATCACACCTGATGTCCACCATCATCGCACCCGTGGCCGCCGCGCCCAAACCCAAGCCGGCCGCCACCCTCCAGCAGAGGCTCAAGGCTGAGCAGATCCGGCTCGCTGAAGCCACCCGCCTCCGGGGCAAATGCGTCCGCCAGAACACCGAGCAGTGGTTCCCTGACAACTGGCGAGACGCCGACGCGGAAAAGGCGTGCCGCGGCTGCTGGGTCCAGGCCGCCTGCTTCCGGCTCCACGTGATCGACGAGGCCCTGATCGTCGCCAACACTGGCAGTTCGGTCTCGACCGCCGTCCGTGGCGTGGCCGGAGGACTGACCCCGAGCAAGCGGCGCCGGTACGTGAAGGCCCTTGCCGACAAGCTCCGGGCGGAGGCGTCGGCATGATCCTCTCCGCTGACCGTGGCCCCCACATCGACAGCCACGACACCGAGGACGTCGCACCGGGCATGCCCGGCAGCGTCTGCCACCTCATGCGGTCCGCCGACGACCTGGCAATCACTTACCACGAGCGGTTCGTCACGCTCGGCGGAGACGTCGGCCCCACCGTCACCTGGACGGCGACCCGCGCCGACCACTGCCCGAGCCTGGACAGCAACGGCGTGTGGAGCTGCACCGGCTGCCACGCCACGAACGAGCCGGGCACGCTGGCCGACGCCGAGCAGCACGTCACCTCCCACAACGGGGGCGCGGCGTGAACATCACCCTCGACACGATCCTGCCCATCGTCGGTCTGCTGGTCACGATGGCGATCCCCACCGTGGGGATCGTCGCTTCGTACCGGCGCTCCCGGCCGTACACGATCATCGGTCACTGCCTCGACATCGGCATGGTCAAGGTCCGCTGGCGCGACGAGCCGGACCGGATCTACCTGTACCCCGTTGGCCGCGTGCCTTCCCGGAGAGGGGAGGGCCGCTAGATGATCGCGAAGATTGCCCTCGCCACCGTGGTCGTCGCGGCCCTCCCCATGGCGGCCAAGGGCTGCGAGGCCGACGCCCAGGCGAGCAAGACGGTCTCGGGCAGCTGCCGGGCCGGCCTGACCGGCTCGCAGGCGGCCAACGCCCGCGCGGTCCTCCAGGTCGCCGACGACATGGGCCTGCCGGAGCGGGCGAAGGTCATCGCCATCGCCACCACTCTCCAGGAATCCGACCTGGACGAGAACGAGGTTGGCGACGGCGGCCAGGCGGTCGGCGTCTTCCAGCAGCACCCGCACTGGGGCCGCAACCGCACCGATCCGGCTGCGAGCGCTCGTCGCTTCTATGCGCGGCTCGTCAAGGTCCCGCGCTGGAAGACCCGGCCGCTGACGGAGGCGGCCCAGGCAGTCCAGGGCAGCGCGTTCCCGAACGCGTACGCCAAGCACGAGGCCCGCGCGACGCGGATCGTCTCCAAGCTCACGGCTTGCATGGGAGGCGACCGATGAAGCTGTTCAGCCTGGGCCACAGCAACGGCAACCCGTGCCAGAACATCAGGAACTCGATCGGCACGCACTGCTCGCCCGATGGGGTGCCGTGCTCGATGACTCGGACTCCCCGCGGGATCGTCCACGAGATCTACCGGCTGGCCGGGCCGGTCGAGTGGGAGGCACACGCCATCGACAAGTGCCCCACCCTCGACCAGGCCGGCGCCTGGGAGTGCACCTGCGGGACGAGCCGCACCGGCGAGCCGTTCGCCAAGGCCGAGGCGCACGCCAACGCGTGCACCCGGGCCAAGGCCGCGCCGGAGATGGCGCACCACTGACCCGCCAGTACCCCCACCACCACAGATCAACATCGCCGCACCATTTGAGGAGATAACCCCGTGAACGCCCAGCCCAGCACCCACGAACACGTGAGATGGCCGCTCTATGGCCTGCTTGTGTTCTGCGGGGCCATCTCCCTGACGTTGAGCGTCATGCACGCGATGAGCAAGGCCGAAGAGGGCAACTACGCGATGGCAGTGGCAGGCTTCCTGATCGGCATCGCGCCGGTCATCGCCGCCGCCCTCCTGGCTCACCTGCTCACCGACCCCTACGCCGCCCCCGCGCTCAAGGCCGGCGTCGGACTGGTGTTCTTGGGCGGCATGGCGCTCAGCGTGAACGCACAGAAGGAGATCGTGCTGCCCTTCGTCAACGGTGACGAAGGGCTGGCCATCCTCTTCCCGCTCGTTCTCGACCTGTCCACCGTGATGGCTCTCCTGGCGCTGTCCGGGGTCGGCTACTCCTACAACCGGGCTGTCCAGTTGGAGGAACTCCGGAGGGAACTGGAGCCGGTCCTGGAGAGGGAAATCCGGGGGAAGTTCGCGGCGGAACAAGACGCCCGCGAGGCGGAACTACGGGCGGAACTCGCCAGGAACAAGGACGCGGAAATCGCGGAACTCCGGAGGGAACTCACGGAGGAACGCCGGGCGGAAGTCGCGGAGGTTCGGAGGCAACTCACGGAGGAACACGGCAGGGAACTCGCGGAGCTCCGGCAGGCGCACAGCGAGGAACTGGTCGAGCAGGAGCAGGCCCTTCGGAACGAGTTCGCGGCCCGCTGGGAGCAGGCCGAGGCCCAGATTCGGAAGGACGCCGCATCCGAAATCGAGGACCGTGTCCGGCAAGCGGAGATCGCGGCCGAGGCCCGCGTCCGACTGGAGCTCACCAGGAACGGCACCGCGAGTAAAGGGCAGCGGAAAGCGCTCGGGCGGGGCTCCAAGACCGACCGTAAGCCGCAGGTGAGCGTGCGTGACCGCGCCGCCGCCCTACTCCGCGACACCCCCGACATGAAGGCGAGCGACCTCGCCGTCGCTCTCAGCTGCTCGCCGAGGTACGCCCGCGACTTGATCGGCGAGCTGGTGCCCGGCCGTGGAAACGGTCAGGACGAAAACGGCGGCGAGGAGGTGCGTCTCCGTGCGGTCCCGTAGCCGGGGTTCTGGCGCGGCTCGCGTCGCGCTGGGGCGCCAGTTCCCGACGCAGTTCCGTCCGCGCGGGGGCTCCAGTTCCCTCCGGAGTTCCGCCCCCAGTTCCCCTTGGAGTTCCCTCCGTACCGCCCCGGAGTTCCCCCCGCAGTTCCCCTCCGGGTTCCCCGTCCAGTTCCCTTCCGAGTTCCCCTCCCGGGGGCCGCGAGTTCCCCTCCGAGCTCCCTCCGAGTTCCCCGTCCAGTTCCACTCACGGACCCCAAGGAGTTCCCCGCGATGACCGCCATCGACATCCTCGCCCGATTCATGCCGCTGCCCGTCCGGGACATGGCGACCGGCGACATCCTCGCGGGCGAACTCGTCTACGGCCCCGGCCTCGAGCCCCACCACGTGACCGTCCTCGTGGACGGGTGGACGCTGCTCGTCCCGCACGCCGACCTGGCCGGCGGCCTCACCCACGAGGTGCGGTCCGAGCTGGGCGGCGGGCTCCTGTTGAGCATGTTTCCGCAGGTCAGGGGTGAATCCGTGGTGTGGGAGCTGTCCCAGCCCGGCTCGGACGACGGGGAGCGGGTGACGGTGCTGCTCGTCGAGGTCCAGCGCGGCTGGCTGCTGCCGTACCTGTCGGCCGCCGCCGACGTGACCCCGGCCGGGGTCGAACTGCCGGTCGTGGACTGGGACTCGGAGGCTGCCCGGTTCTTCGGAGGCAACCCGTGAAAGTGACGGTCCGTAACCAGGCTCAGGGCATCCGATGCGTGGGGGAGGCCCCCACCAGGGGGTTCAGAGGACCCCCTACACGTAGTGGCGCGCTCGCGCGCCCGCGCGCCAGCGCGCGCACGCGCGAGGGCATCGTACCCGGAACTACGGACGGTCACAACCCGGAAGGTGAGGATGGCGCCCAGAGTCACCCGCGCACAGGTCCGGATCGAGATCCGGGACGAGGTCTACGAGCAGCGCAAGCGGGACGCCACTACCGGCCGGGAACTCCTCATCGCGGCCCTGGACCTGATGCTCGCCGAGATGACCGACCTGGCCAAGCTGCTGCCCGCCCGAGCGGACGAGGCATGCCGCGACCTGGCCGAAGACATCGAGAAGGTCGCCTACGACACCCGGAAGGAGGCAGACGATGAGCGGAAGAATCAGATCACCATTCGCCAGCAGGCCCACCTCCGGCGCCGCTGACACCAGCACCTCCCCGGCCGATTCCACCTCCACCGTGACCACCGCCGTGGAGGAGGAGCCGGAGGACCAGCCCGCCGAGCAGCCCGCGCCGCCACGCCCTGCTGCCTCGCCGGCCGCGCGGCCCCACCTCACGTGGCTTGACCTGCTGGAGACCCGGATGCCCGCACTCGGCGCTCAGCGGCTCCCATCGACGGCGACCGTCCGCGCCTACCACAAGGACGGCAGCTACGTGCCATGGGAGTCGGGCCTTCTCGGCGGCGTCTGCCGCCTCCACGGCGCATGGGTGGCCTTTCCCTGGTGCTTCGTCTTCACCGCCGTGGCGTGGCTGGGCGCGGGCGACTACCGGCGCCGCCTGCGGAAGTTCCGCAAGGAGGGTCTGCCCGGCCTGTACCGCTCGCAGCTGCCGCCGCTGGATGCCCTGCACGGCTTCAGCCGGGTGTGGGTCGCCTGGTGGTCGGCGGTGGTCTGGTCGAACCTCAAGGTCACGCGGCTTCCCGCGACGACCTTCTACGTGCTGATGGCCACCGGCCCGTTCTGGTGGCCACTCATTCTCTCGATCTTCACTGACTGAAAAGGACTCATCATGGAGTGGTACAACGTCCTCGCCGCCTTCTTCCTCGGCGCGGGCCTGGCCCTGGGCAAGTTCCGGCGCAAGGACAAGAGCAAGGGACACCAGCCGCGTACCAAGGTCGCGTACGGGGCCGCCGGCGCGCTGCTGCTCGCTGGGCTGTTCGGCATGCTGACCCCTGTGGGCGGCTGGTCCGCCAACCTGGGCGAATGGCTGGCGAACAGCGTCGTGATCGCCGCCCTGTCGGTCATCGCCTCCGCGACGATGATTGCGGTCGGTGTCGGGATCGACCTCAAGGACGGGGTTCCCGACAAGAGGACCTTGCTGGCCTGCCTCATCGCCCCGCAGATCGCCATGATCGCGTTCGGCGCGATATGGGGTGCGAGCATTCACACGGACATGGTCAACCAGGCTGACACGACCAAGGACAGCGTCGCGACCGCGAAAGTCGGCCGATGAGAGAGGTCGCCGCCATCGTGGTCTGCCTGCTGCTCGTGGCCGGGTGCGGGCTGTACTTCTTCAGCGCGCTACGGCGCGAGCGGGAGCAGCCCGAACCCGAGCCACAGGCCCAGCAGGAGCAGGAGCAGGGGCAGGGGCAGGAGGCACCATCGTTCGAGCCGGACCCGGCCACGACGACCGTCGAGCAGACCTTCACCAAGAAGGTCACGAACGTCGCGCTCACCTGGGTCAAGCAGAGCATCGGCGCAGGACCGGACACCAGCCGCCCGGCGATCGAACCACCCCGGCCAAAGCCCGCGCCGAAGGACGACGGGCCAGCGTGGGAGCCCCCGACCAACCTGGATGACCTGCCCGACCTGTCCGAGTGGGACGTCGAGGTGGAGGTCGATCGGGTCGCCCCGGACCAGCTTCCGCCGCCGGATCAGCCTTCGGCGGCCGAGGCCCTCGTGATCCAGCGTGGGCCACTCGACCGGGTGCGGGACTGGCTCGGCGGCGGTAGCGGCAACGCGCCGCCCCCGCTGCCGCCCGACCTGGCCCGGCCACCGGCGCTGGGTGAGGCGGACCCGGACTGGCTCGCAACGATCCCCGATCCCCGTCAGCTTCCCGAACCGCAACTACCCAGCCTCCCCACCCTCGACACGCCAGGCGGGATCGACCTCCACGTCGAGCACATCCCCGCCGTCACGGCGGTCACCGAGCCCATCGAGCCGACCGCACTCCCGCCCGCCGACCCGCCACCAGAAGCCACCGTCGCGGTCATCGAACCCGTCGAGGTCATCGCACCCGTCGAACTGCAAGGAGTGGACGACATGGACCTAGTGCCAGCCGGCCGCCGCACCATGGCCCAGGTGCCCACCGTGGCTGGCATCCGGACCGCCCTCCGCACGCTCGGCTACCGCATCTTCCGGAACTGGCTGCTCAGCTTCCGCAAAGCCAACCTCACCGACCTCGGCACCGCCCAGCACATGCACCGCCTGGCCGTCATGCAGGCGCAGCGCTGCCGGGTGAAACTGGCCGTCGCCACGAACATGCTGCTGGCCGCCCAAGCGGACGGGCTTGGCCCGAACGTGGTCCGCCGATGCCAGGAAGCATGGCTCCAGGCCCACCGCGAGGTCACGCACGCCTACCAGGCCGCCGCCGCCACTGCCGCGCTCGTTCGTGTCTCGGGCGGTGTTCCCGTCTCACTCAAGGCCGCCATCGACGCTCTGGACCGCGACCACGGCCAGATGGCCGCCGCCGCCCGCAGGATGACCGTTGCCCCGGTCCGCGACCTGCGCTGGTACCAGAACTAAGCCCGGCTGACCCCATCACCGATCGACCCTCGAAGGAGAACCTCCCGTGGCCGCCACGCCCACCGCACCGCCGCAGCCTCAACCGCAGGCCGCCGGCCCGGTGCCGCCGACCAACCCTCCTCCTCCGCCGCCGGAGCAGGAGAGCGTGTCCGGGCTGGTCGCTGCCTGGAGCTGGGACGAACTCAAGAAGCGTGGCCAGCGGTTCCGCCACACCCTCCCCGCGCACGCCACCGTCCCCGCCGTGTGGGGTGGCGGCATCCTCCTGCACGCTCTCGACGTGCCCGGCTGGCAAGTCGCCGCCGGCGCGGTGGGCGCGTACGGCGTGACTGCTCTCGTCCGCACCCTCATTCCGAAGCTGCGTGAGCGGCTCGCTTCCCGCTGGTGGTGGGCCGCCGCAGGATCATGGCTGGCCCTCGCTGCCGAGGTCGGCGCGGACGGCTGGATGCAGACCCTCATGTTCACCGGGGCCGGACTGGCGATCATCCCTCGCATCTACCGCCACCGGACCCGCATCAGCCTGCCGAACCGACCGAAGCGGCAAGCATTGGCGGCTTCTGCCCCGGCCGCGCCCGCGCCGCAGGCGGAGCAGCCGGACCCGTATGTGCTCCGCTGGGACGCCACCACCGGCAAGAAGAACCGCGGCGCACTGCCCGGCTCCAAGCTCACCAACCGCACCCCCTTCGAGTACGGCGGCGCCCGCGGCGTCCACTATCGGCTGCAACTCGACGGGCACATCACCAGCGAGGCCATAGCCGCCCGTGAGAAGGTGTGCGGCGACTTCGGCCGCACCATCGACGGCATCCAGATCGAGGAGCCCGACGACCAGGTGCTCAACGCAGCCGAGGTGACATTCCTCGACCGGCTCGCCGTCGAAGACGTCCAGTGGTGGACCCAGCCCGGCCTCGACATGGACACCGGTATCTGGAGGATCGGCCCGTTCGCTGATGGCCGCGGTGACGCTGCTCTTCAGCTGTGGGAGGTCGGGTCAGGCCCTCTGCCGGTCACCATCATCGGCGCGCAGCGCACCGGTAAGAGCACCCTGCTGCGGTCGGCCGCGTGCGAGTTCAAGGGCAAGCCGATCCGGCTGCTGTACGGCGATCCGCAGAATGGTCAGAGCTGCCCTGAGCTGTTGCCGTACCTGCCGAAGAACGGCGTCGGGCTCGGCCTGGACGGCATCAAGGTGCTGGTGGAGCACGTCCATGCGGAGATGCAGCGCCGCAGCCGCCTTCTGTCCACGGTCGAGTGGATCGACCGGCACGGCAACAAGCGGCGCGGGGTTCAGTCCTACGACCGGCCCGGTGCGCACGACCTCGACATGCTGGTGCTCGCGCTGGATGAGTATCACAAGATTGTCCGCGATCCCGACGTGGCCGCGATGGTGTACGACATCCTCGCTGAGGGCTCCAAGTGCGGCATCGTCCCATGGATCATCGACCAGAACGCCTACGTGGACTCGTTCGGCGGCGGCGACATGTTGGGCCTGCTCAACGCAGGCAATGTGATCCTGCTCCGCAACGGCTCGCCGTTCATCGCGCAGCAGACCATCGGCCAGTACATGGACGTCTACCCGCACATGATCAAGCTGACGTTCCCCGGCGGCGGGCACACGAAGGGCTGCGGCTACGTCAAGGGCGCGACCATGCGTCCGGTCATGATGCGCATCCGTGACGTGGACAACCTGCATGCCGTCCTAGGCGGTGAGCCGCCCGCGCCGATCAAGTGGTTGCCCGCCGACCCGGCCGACGCCGAAGCCGCAGCCTCCGCGAGTTCCGCCGCCGGCGTGGGCTTGGATACCGGCAGCGCCCACGGCCACGCGGACGACCTCGCTGACCTCGATGACGCCGAGCTGCCCGACCTGCCTCAACTCGGCGACGATGCGGCGGGTCTACTCGACGACCCCACCGACATCGGCAAGCTGATCAACTTCGTGCAGCTCACCCCAGGCGAACTCGCGGTTGCCGAGTCCGCGATCCTGCCGTTGCTCGACGGGGCCGATCAAGGGCTCACCATCACTGACCTGGAGCTGGCCACTCAAATGCAGCCGATGGCCGTGCTGGTGGCCGTTCGCTCCCTTGAGGGCAAGGGCGAGGTGACGCCGGTTGACGAGAAAGGCACCCGGTACTTGCGAGTCAGGAAGGCGTCATGACCGGCGTGCGGTCACGAGCCGAGCTGGGCGAGCCGGTCATGGAACGTCGGGGGATCCAGCCGCCTGCTGGGGCGGGCATCGGCTTCGCTGCGGTCGGCGAGCCACCGCAGCCCGTCCACCACGCTCTGCCGCCCCACCCAGGAGGCGGCCAGCTCGTCAGCTTCGTGCACCCGGGCACGCAGTTCGTGCGCGGCCTCGATCCGGGCACGCCAGCCGAGCACGCCGCCGATCACGCCGAGACCGCCGATGAACAGGAACGGAGCCAAGCCTGTGGCAAGGCCGAAGACGCAGAACACGCCGCTGAAAATGAGCAGAGTCGGCGCCCACTGCCCGGTCGGCGAGGGGCTGCCGAGGTGAGCGCGAGCGACGTGCACGGCAACGACACCCTTGACGACGTCGCGCGGCGCTTCGACGGCAAGCCGCTCGCCCACGGTGAGGACCGGCCGCGGCCGGTCCTGGTCTGCGCGGGCAACGGTGACGGTGTGGCCGTCCCCGATGAGCACGTCCGGATCGCGGAACTGATCGGGCACGGGGATCTCCGCGACCCGGTCGCGGACGAGCTGCGCATAGGACTCGGCATGGGAACCCTGCATGCGCGCATGGTAAGGCCGACCCCTACACGTCGTACAGGACGGAATTCCCGCAGTGATCACGATGTGCGCCTGCTGATGCGGGTGTTGATGCTGGCCGGATGGGTGGGCGTGGCCCCGCTGCTCGGTCTCGCCGCGGGGGTGAGCCGCGCGGATCTGCTGGTGGTGGTGCCCGCCACGGTGATGGTTGCATGCCTGGCAGCAACCGGCGGGGCACGCCTTGGCGCACGCCGGTTGGCGGTAACGCTAACGACGGCGGCGGCTGCTCTCCTGGCCACCCGCACGTGGGGCACTGTCCCCGGGACCGTCCTGTCTCTCACGGCCACGGTGGTGGCCGATCAGATCACAAGCTTCCTGCGGCCATCCGGCCGCAGGGGAACCGGCCCACGACGGGCCTGACGAAAGGGGATCACCTCACGTGCCCAACACCAACACCTATCTCGCAAAGGTGACCGGCAACTCCGAGCGTGAGCTGGTGGCCGCCGCGGCGGCAGCCGCCCGCGAGTTCTTCCAGGACTGGGAGACGCCACTGTCCCATCACCCGTTCACCAGCACCGACAACAGCGGCGCCGCCCTGGGCGGCCACCGCTATAGGGCCGACATCACGATCTTCAAGGCGGGCGCTCCCGCCGGCCAGTGAACCTCCCTGACCGGGGCTGGCGCGGCTCAGCCGTTGCCGTGCCAGCCCCACCCCTCGACCAAACAACATGATCACAAACGACCAAAGGAGAAGTGATGCGGCACATACGTGTCGTCTCGTTCGGGTTCGGCCACGAACCCCCGCCGAAGGCCGAGATCCTGCTCGACGTGCGCGAGGTCCTGAGCAACCCCTTCGATGACATCGAGCTGCGGGAGCTGACCGGTCTCGACGAGCGGGTGCGTCAGCACGTGCTCGACACGCCCGGCGCGATAGGGCTGCTCCGCAACGTGGCGGCCACCGCGTCTGCTCTCGCCGCCGACGCCCAGAAGCCGGTGACCGTGGCTTGGGGATGTAGCGGCGGCCGACACCGCGCCGTCGCCCTCGCCGAGGAAACCGCCGCTCTGGTGTGGGCGTCCGGCGCGAACATCGTCGATGTCCAGCACCGCGACATGGACAAACCCCTCCTCACCCCGCAGGAGGTACAGGCGTGAAGGTCTGCGACAACGCGAGCGTCGGCGCCCTCATCTTCGACGACGGGGGCCGCCTCCTGGTGTTCGACCGCAACACCGACCCGCCCGGCGCCGCCGGGCCGGCCGGGCACATCGACGGGCACGGCGGCCCGATGGACGCCGTCTGCGCGGAGGTGTTCGAGGAGGTCGGGCTGACCGTCGCGATGGCCGAGCTGGTCACCGGCTGCTGGCGCCCGAACCGGTGCCGCCGCCTGCCCGGCCCGCGCGGTGTCGGCCACCAGTGGCAGATCTTCCGCGTCGAGGTCGTCGGCGAGCTGAACCCGAGCGCGCGGGAGACCCGCAACGCCCGCTGGCTCCGGCCGGACGAGCTCCAGGCGCTGACGCAGACGACGCTCGCCTACGCCCGCGGTCATCTCACCGCCGGCGAGTTCCGCGACCGGCCCGGCATCGAACCGGTCTGGGTGCAGTGGCTCGCCGACGCGGGCTTGGTCGAGGTCAGCCGCGACGACCTCGCCCTGCTCGACCACATCGCCGCCAACCCTCACCACGAAAGAACGATCGGATGACGAACCAGAACGAAAACCGCCCGGACACCGGCCGCGGCTATGCCGCCAACGTGTTCGGGCACGACGCTCAGAGCATGGAGCAGAAGGCTCTCAGCGAGGCGACGGACTTCTTCGGCGAGGGCGTGCAGTTGTGGCTCGACCCCACGTACGTGGCTCAGGACGCGTCGGGAGTTGGCTACAGGGCGATGATCTACGTGTATGAGGTCGTGGGGGACGCACGGTGAGCGGCGAGGTCATTACCCGTTACGCCAACCGGGCCGGCGCGGTCGTCGAACTGCATCACCAGCGGTTCACCACCAAGACTGATTACCGGGGCTACTACCACCAGGAGACGTCGTTCGAGGTGGACGGCTTTAACTGGCGCTGCCTGGGCTGCTCCGTCGCAGGCGGGCTCGGCGTCTTCAAGGACGATGCGTACCGCGATCTGGACAAGGCCCGCGCGGGTGCGCAGGGGCATGCCGACTCCTGCTCGGCGCTGCCGCCCGAGCAGGAGCAGGAGGAGCAGCGGCGCCGCGGGCTGTCCGCGTGGGTCGCCGGCCTCCTGCCCAGGGGGAGCTGATGGACGAGCTGTTCCGCAACGTCGAAATCACGTACGCGGGAGACGACGGCACACCGCGCAAGCTATACGCGCAGGTCAGCGAGGGGCAGTACGAGATGCTGCTCAACCCCAATGACCTGGCAGAGCCGCCCGACAAGGTGGTCATGTCGGTGTACGCCCAGCTCACCCCGACCGGCGATGTCGCTCCCCGAGTCATTCGGCTGAGCTGGGTCACCGGCATGCAGTTGTGGGAGCCGCCGCCGGACTCCGGCATCGCTCGGGAGGGGTGGGCGTGATGCGGCACGCAAATGGCCCGGCACAGCACGGCGGTGGCCAGGTCACTCCGCCCGGCACCGCCATCCGGCTCCCCAAGGCCCTGGCCGTCTACGACCAGCTCACCCCGGCCGAACGGCGCAGCTTGTTCGAGAACACCTTCGCCGCCATGCTCAGGTACTTCCGCACGGGCGATGTCGAGCACCTGACCCGCATCGCTGAAAGCGTGACGACGACGATGTGGGTGCGGGGCCTGCCGGGCGTGCTCCAGGCGATCCGGGCCGCGCCTACCGAGCCGTGCCCGGCCGAGGATCTGGTGCCCGTGGACGACGTGATCCGCATGCTCCGGGAGGACCAGCCGTGATGTACGTGCACATGGACGGGCGGCCCGAGGGAGCACGGATCACGCCGGACACGCATCCGGGCCGGTGGCTGGCCGAGGAGGTGGCGCTGTTCCGGCAAGGCCGCTGCTCGTACGACATCGGCTCGGCCTCGGGCCGGGCCGCATACTGCGGTGACACGTCGGACCCGGAGGCCGACTTCGGGCACTGCCGCGAGCATGCGCTGCGCGTCGAGGAGGAGGGCGGCGCCAACTGGTGGCACGGCCTGGGCGAGGAGCACGACGACCCGACCATCGACTGGAAGAGCGACGCGTCGCTCCTGCCAAAGTAAACGATCAAGTAAAACCGCTGGTCGCGCCCTGACTGGCGGCTCAGTAGACAGAATCGAACGCTTGACCATATGGTGGCAGGCGACGCGCGTTGATCGCGTCTCTCGCGCCGCGCACCGAGGAAAGATCGTCTCGGGAGCGGTGCGGGAGACGCGGTCACCCGGCCGCCAGCCCCTCAGGTCGCGCGGGAAAGGCTCCTCCATGATCGAAAACACGGAAAGTCGTTGCGCGACACGCCCGCGTGGATATGGAATCGCGACTCGCTTATACGCCATGATTGGCGACCATGAGCAGCAGAGGCAAACCTGGACGGCCCAAGACCACGGTCTCCCAGGAGACTGTGCGCTTCAAGCGACACGAGGCCGTGGACGCGATCGACGCGCTGGAGCAGTTGGGCATGTCACGCTCGGAAGCTGTAGAGCACCTGGTCTTGATGGCGCTCGGGCTTGCTTCGGCGCCGGGCTCGGCTCAAGCACAGCTGCCCCTGCACACCGGCGAGATGGTGGCCGCCTAACCGTACGGCTGGCGCCCCGTCGTGAAGGAGACAACCCCCAGAAAATAAGAAAGCCGGGCAGAGCCCGGCATTCTCAGACGCAACGACCCTCTACGTTTCTCAGCTCCCATGGTTGGCAGCCGGGTAGAGCTGAGCGACAAGGAGGATCGTCCGGCGGTATGACCGCGTCGGCCTGGATGGCCGCCCGCGGGCTTTGTCGTGCCTCCTGACCCACATCAGAAAGGCAATCGCCATTATGGCATCCCAACACGGGGCCATGCCAGCATGCCCCGAATCAGGAACTGTGGCGTGTCGGACACGCGCCACCAAAACGCCCACCACGCGGCGCCGGGACGGCGTCCTCTGGCGGCGCGTCACTGGCGTGTCGGACCTGCCCGACCTCATGCAAGCGCCCTCGAGGGCGCTCATCGCCGCGTCCGTACCGCGCGGCATGCGCCGGGCCGGCTCACAGAAGGTGTGGCTGCGCACCCTGAAGGAACACCCGGAGGTCCTCGAACTTCGGTGCGACGGCTACGCCAACCTCATGCGCGTCGCCAACCTCATCGTCTGGGCGGCCGACTGGGACACCATGTGCGCCCGGCCGACCATCGGCCGGATCGTCGAGGTGACCGGCCTGGGCAAGGCGACCGTGAAGCGGTGGGTGCGCTGGCTGCGCGTGCGCGGCTGGCTGGGCGTCGTGGAGCAGGGCACCACCTGCCAGTACCGCAAGGGCACCATGGCGGGCCTCCTCGATGACGGGCTCGGCAACCGCGCCGCCGTCTGGGTGCTGTGCGTGCCGCGCGTCTCGGCTCGCGATCGTGCCGACCTGCACCGTGATCAAGGCCACGGCCATGCCGCTGACCAGCCTGAACAGATAAGTGAACCCCCTTCTAGATCTCTCCCTAAGAGAGATCTAGATCCCACGCGCGCGCGCGAGGCACGCCGTGACCGCTCCCGTGATCATTCCCGTATTTCGCCGACATGGAGCCTGCACGCGACGCCTCGGACCAAACGAGATCGACTCTTGATGTGCGAGCGGCTCCGGCAGGAGTCGCCCGTGCTGCGGCTGATGACGGCCTGGTACCTGCGATGGCTGCTGAAGCCCTTCCTCGACGCGGGAGCCACGGCGGCCGACGTGCTGCACGGGCTGGACGTGCGGGAGGACGACAGCCGGTGGACGTACACGTGGTCGAGCGTCCGGGAGATCCGGAACCCGGCGGGCTGGGTGCGGCATCGGCTCGCGGCGTGGACCGGGCCGGACGGGCTGGTGCTCCCGCTGCCGTCGCAGCGCCGCGCGGCAGCGGACGCGAAGCGGCGGGCCGAGCAGGAGGCCCGGCGCCAGGAACAGGAGCGGCTGGCGGCAGCGGCCGGCCTGGTGCCCGCGCCGCGCCCGGCCGCCGAGCTCGCCGTGGAGGCGGGTCTCGAGGCAGTGGTTCCAGCGTCTGCTGCTCCGGCGGCCGGGCCGAACGCCGCGTACCGGTCGGCGCGGGCGGAGCTGGAGCGCCGCCGCCGGGAGAAGGAGGCGATGCTGGAGGCGTGGCTGGCGCGGAGGTCGTCATGACGGACGCGAGCGCATGGGCGGCGCTGGCCCGCGAGTGGCTGGCCGCCACGTCGCCGCGGGCGGCGCGGGCGATGCAGGAGCGTGAGCAGGAGTCCGCGCGTCGGCGCCGGGAGTGGCGGCCGGACGCGAGCTGGCGGGGGGCAGAAGCCGACGAGCAGGTTGGGCGGGACCTGGAGCGGGTGCGCTGGGCGACGGAGCCCGAGAGGGTGGCCGGCCTCAGCGAGGAGGAGATCGAGGCGGCTCGGGAGGCGCTGGCGCGGGCCACGTCGCTGGCGCGGGCTCGGGAGCGTGCTCGAGCTGATCGTGCGGCGCGGGAGAGCGGGTCATGATCGTGTGTCGCGCGACAAGATCGAATCTACGTAGTAAAGGAGCGGGCGACGCACAGCTCTCCTCGTCGCTGCCGGGCGTGGCTGCTCCCCCTACCGGTAATACCGGACATGCGGGCAGGATTCCGGCTCTCGATGCCATGGGGCCGCGCCCCGGGCGGCGGGGGAGGGGCGTGCGGCGGCTGGGTGGGGACGCGGTTGTGCGGTACGCCCGGCTTTACACCGTAGATCTGATCTTGTCGTGCGACACGAGGCCCGTTCCTGTCGTGTTCCGGCGGCTCGGCTGGCGCGGTTGGCGCGGAGACGCATGGAATGGTCTTCATGGTGGCCGCTGCTGGCCGTTTGGCCGATGGTTGGCGTTGACGATACCGCCAACGATGATCTTGGCTCAGAATCGCGTACAGACAAGATCGCTAAGGCGCTGATCTGCGCAAAAGCGTTACATATACAAACGTGCGCGAAATGGTAGACTGGAACCAGCACCACACAAGATCAAAACAGGCAGTGACCAGCAGAAACACCCCAGGAGGAACCATGCACCAGCCCACCCCCGACCAGCGCATCCCCGCCGACCAGATCAACACCCTCACCCCCTCCCAGGTGTTCGCCGACGCGAGAGACGCCGGCGCCCGCCCCGAGCACGCGCTCGACGCGGTCGCGGTCGCCATCGCCACACTCATGGAGCCGGTCACGGGTGGCGACTTTCACCACCTGCTGCCTGGCTACGCCAACGACGTCCAGTCCTGGGCGCACGGCTGGCTCCACCTGAACCACGGCTACGACCCCCGCGTCACGCCGATCGACTACGGCGCGCTGGACAACGACGTCGTGAAGGGCATGCTCGACCACGTCGCTGAGCACGCTCGCCGGTACGACGCCTTCGCCGGATAGCTCGTTGGCGTTACCGCCAACGAAGCTCCTCCGAAACGGATTGAGCCGGACCCATCGCCACATGGGTCCGGCTCGCTAACCAGCTTTGAACCCCCACCACCAAGAGGGAGTACGTGACCAGTGCTCCCACGATAACGCACCGCGCGGGCCACACCGCAACCGATCACCGCACGACGCGATGGGAGACCAACATGTCCTACTTCGAGGACGACTACGGCACCGACATGGAAGCCATCGAGACCCTGCGCCGGGATGCCGACCTGGAGCAGGCCGCGATGGAGAGGGAGGGCAACCGCCTCGCCGCCCTCCGCAGGCGCGGCATCTGCACTCACGGCTCGGTCGTCGGCTACGTCGGCAAGGTCATCTACCCCGAGCAGGAGGGCCTGAAGCCCGGCCAGTCCCGCTGCACCGAAGGCACGAACGGCTGCAAGCGGGTCTTCAACTCCGACGAGGAGTGGGTCGCCGCGATGGAGGCGCTGTGACCGTCTTCGACCTCGACCGGCCGTGCCCCAAGTGCGGCGCCCCCGCTGGCCAGCAGTGCGCCGACGACTGCGTGCTCATGCAGGACCCCGCCGACTGGTTCGACGACTTGACCATCTCCGACGCCGACCCCGGCCTGTGACAGAGGGAGACCCACATGTACGAGTACGTGCCCGGCGTGGCCCGCATCCACTACGACACCGTCATCGGCGGCCGGAACACCCAAGCCGACTGCATCAGCGTGTGCAACGGCGCCCGCGCGCTGGCCATCGCCATCGCGGACGGCGCGGGCGATGACGGCGACGCCGCCGAGTGCGCGCAGATCGCCGCGCAGGTCGGCGCTGCCGTCACCGCCTCCACTGGCAGCCCCGTCGAGGGCATGGACGTGGCTCGCACGCACGTCAACGGGCGCAACCACTATGCGCCCAAGCTCCAGCGCGGCGTGACGACGGCCACGATGCTCGCCATCGCCTCCGGCGAACTGCGGCTCGCCTGGGCGGGAGACTCACCGGCCTGGGCCGTGAGGCGGGACGGGGAGGTCGTCGGCCTGACCGTCCCGTCGTGCCACCCGTGCATGACGCCGTGCAACGTGGCCGAGGAGCACGACGAGTCGCCCTACGCCGAGTCGGACGGGCCGTGGCCTCACCAGCACACCGCCGAGGCAGACGACTTCGTCCGGGTCATCGTCGCCAGCGACGGTGTCACCGCGCACCTGCCGTGGATGGAGCGCGACGGCGACCACGTAGCGGGGATGCTGCCGACCCTCGCGGAGGTCGCCGACCCGCAGTGGGACGGCGAGTGCGTGCTGAGGCGGCTGTTGGAGATCGCTCGGCTTGGCCGGGGCACGCAGGACAACACCACCATCGCGGTCGTTGACCTGATCCCGAACGGCAGCGACGCGTGACCGCCCCCGCCACCGCCAAACCGCTCGCGCCGGGGGCCGTGGTCGTCTACTACGGCTCCTTGCCCGAGCAGTACGGCACGTACACCGTCGTCGGCCCGTGCAGTTGCGAACGCTGCGACAAAGCCTTCGATGAGCTGTGGGAGCAGTGGTACTGGTCCCTTAGCCGACGCGACCAGGCCCGCGCGGGCGAACTGTTCGACCGTCAGCACGGCCACCTGTGGCCCCGATACGAGCTGCTACGGGAGGACGGCGTTCGGCTGCTGTGCGTTGGCCGCTCCAGCCTCACCCCTGTTGACCCGATCCCGGACGGGAGCGACGCATGAATCTCACCAGCAAGATCGACGCGTGCGTGGCGCTCATCGACCACCCCAAGACCTCCGAGGAGGAACGCGAGGCGGCCCGCCGCCTGCTGGTCCGGTTACAGGCCCGCGCTGAGCGTGATGGCCAGAACAGCACCACCTCGGTCGGGACGCCCGGCTACCACGGGCCGGGCCGCCGCGCGTACGGCTCTAAGTACACCGGCTACATCCCGTCTGCCGAGCTGACCAAGCTGATCCGCGCCGACATCGCCCTCCTGCGCAAGCTCGGGCGGCAGCCGGCCAATCCGGGCGAGGTCAAAGTGCCCGAGCCGATCGGGGACGCCCCCGCCAGCGTCCGCTTCTCGGTGAAGAAGGAGGACTACAGCCTCGGCCGATCGATCCACATCACCATCACGGGCGTACCCGCTGACTGGTGGATCGACCAGCCGGACCCCTACGACCAGTCGATGAAGTGGCGAGTGGCCGGGCCGCAGCTCACCGCGCTGAAGGAAGCCCTTCAGGAAATCACGTGGGCGTACAACTACGACGGCTCCGACCTGACCACCGACTACCACGACCGCAACTTCTCCGACTGGTACCGGGCGGACGGCCACGGCGAAAGCGACTACCCGCGCGACATCTGAACGCTCGAACCTGCTGGTGCTGACGCGCCACCGTCAGCACCAGCCCCCCACCACCACGAAGAGGAAACCATGAACAAGCATCACAATCTGCTGACCACGAAAGCGCTGCTGACAGGGTGGAACCTCACCAGCGGCGGCACCCCGCCCGCGGCCACGCTCACCCGCGACGCGTGGTCGATCCTCATCCTCTACAGCGGCGACATCGCTGTCACCGCCAGCCTGCTGGCGCCCGGCCGCGTCGAATACGACACCATCCCCGTGGCCGCCGTCGATCGGTGGATGAAGTGCAGCCGCGAGGAGATGGCCCTGCACACGGTCGGTGAGTGTGTCACCGTGGGCGGCCGAGCTGGGACCGTCGTCGGCTTCCACCTGGAGGACCGGCCCCCGGCAGCCGGCCCGTGGCGGTTCCGGCTCCGGGTCGTGTACGACGACGGCGTGGACGGCGACCCCCGGCCGGCCAGCGCCGTGCACCTCGGTCCCGCACCGGACACGGTGGGGGAGTGCGGGGGTTGGCTGTGTGAGGACCTCGGCACTCGGATGTGCCTGGTCCGGGAGTACACCCGGGACGACAGCGCGCCGCTGGAGCGGAAGCCGCTGTGTGAGTATCACGCGGAATACGGGGACCGGCGACTCGTCGTCGTCCGAGTCCTGCACGAGATCCCCACCCCCGCCGCCACGGTGGCGGCCGTCGAGGAAGGCTGACCATGACCAGCAACGACAGCAAGCCGGTCAAGTACAGCATCCGGCTGCTCAACCACCCCATCTACCAGGACCCGGACGGCGTCCACACCTACCTCACCGTCTGGGAAGCGCCCGCGCATGAGGTGCTGCACGTCCCCGGCTGCCCCGAGCTGGCGAAGTACGACAGCGAGGAGATCCAGGAGCGGAACGGCACCTACCGGCAGGCGATGAACAACGGGCTGGATCACTGCCAGCGCTGCCAGCCGCACGGCACCCACCACGTCACTCTCCCGGACGGCACCCGCCGGTTCGCGCCGATGGGCCCGCTGTTCACTGGCGCCGACGCAGATCGCTACCGCCACGCCGAGTACGCGCTGGTCGAGAAGCGGAACGGCCGGTGGCGGGTCCGCCGCTGGGCTGAGAGCGCCCAGGCCGCGGTCAAGCTGGCGGTCGAACTGGGCGTGCCGTACGTGCTCGGGCCGCGCTACGACTCGCTGGGGCTGCCGACGCCGATCCCCGAGGAGGATCTGTAGATGACGGACCTGCTCACCGACGAGCCCGAGCCCACCCCTGCCGATCTGATCCGCGACTCAGTCGCAGTGATGCGCCGCACCTGGCGGGTGCGCGGCGACTTCGTCATCGGCACCCTCACCGCCGGCTACGGCTTCTGCCCGGTCGCCGCGATCGGCGCGCTCGCCGGGGACGTGTTCATCGCCGGGGTGCCAGTCGGCCGCGCCCCGCTCGTACGCGACACGCTGGCCTGGCTGGTCACCTACTTCGAGCTGCCCCGCTCCAAGCCTGAGCTCGAGGCCGGAGCCGACGACTCGCGCATGGCGTACCTGCGGGTCGCCGAATGGGCGGACTCGTTCCCCGAGTCGGCGGACGATGAGTTGTACGCCGCCCTCGAGTCCGCCGCAGACGCGTGGCAGCCCACACCAATTTACGTTGGCGGTCCCGCCAACGATACGAGGAGGAGATCATGACCGTGCCCTTCGTCACACCCAACCAGCTCGACCTGTACCGGGACCGCGCCTGGTCCGCGTTCGACCTGGCAGCCGATGAGGACCGCGAGGGCCTCGTATGGGAGCAAGGGACGTTCCGATCCCGATGCGGCACGGGCTGCTGCTATGCGGGGCTGCTCGCGATCGCGGAGAATCGCCGATGGCTGATCGACCTCGACGGGGCCGGACGCATGCTGATCGACGGTACGTCCCTTCGGCTGGAGGAGCACGCACACCTGCGATGGGCGCACTTCCCGCACGAGTACATGATCGCTGAGCCCGGCGACCCGGAGGCATTCGTAGAGCAGGTGCGCGGCAAGCGAGTCATTCACGTCCAGTACGCCGCCGCCGCGCTGCTCGGCCTGGACCTGGACCCGGCCTCTGTCTCGGAACTCACGGACGACGGTGGCCTTTTCGCCGGGGGCAACGATCTCGAAGACCTGGAGCGGCTCATCACCAACCGCTTCGGCCCCCGCCCCGCCGTTGGCGCAACCGACAACGAAGGAGCCTGACCATGACCACCCCGACCACCCACCTGCGCAACAAGGCGTTGCTGGCCGCCGTCATCGGCCGAATCGAGCACGATGGCACCCTCACCGAGGTCTGCGCGGCCGAGGAGCCCGCACCGAACGGATTCACCTGCTGGAACCAGCTCACCTGGCAGAACCTGGTGGAGGTGGCCGAACGGTGTGGAACCGCACTGTGCGCCGCTGGGTACACCGCCGAACTGGCCGGTCGGAAGTGGTTGGTCACGGTCGCCCAGGACGGCACCCCGCTGCTCTGCGGCGAGCCCACCAACTGGACGACGGCCTTCTGCCACACCGGTTACGTGCTGGCCGATGAGTCTGACCCCGCTGACGAGGTCAAGACCGTCTGCGGCCACAGGGTCGTACGCGTCCAGGACGCCGCGATGCGGCTGCTCGGGCTTAAGCCGCAGGCCGCCTACGA
The DNA here is from genome assembly GCF_040654115.1 of Nonomuraea sp. NPDC050786. Lineage (NCBI taxonomy): Bacteria > Bacillati > Actinomycetota > Actinomycetes > Streptosporangiales > Streptosporangiaceae > Nonomuraea > Nonomuraea sp. NPDC050786. The sequence goes on along the minus strand of NZ_JBFAHJ010000039.1, from coordinate 26,345 downwards.
CAGGAACGGTTACCCGCTCAACGTGCCGCATCCGCTGTTCGCGCCGGGCAACACGGTCGCGGACCTGCGGGCATGGCTGGACCGCCTCGCCGACTGAACCCCTCGCCGGCTGGCCCGCGCCGTGCGGGCCAGCCACCCCACCACCAGGAAGGAAATCACCGTGTCGAGAAGCGACATGACCGACGAGGAAATGGCCGCCTATAAGGCCCGCAAGGACGCCGGCCGCGCCCGCGCGCACGAGGCCGAGACCCAGATCGCGATCCTGCTGCGGGAGCACCCCGAGGCGATCGACGGCTTCCGCGCCTTCTGCGCTCGCATGAACCCGTACTCCATCCGCAACTGTATGCGGATCTACGGCCAGAACCCCGACGCCGCGCACGTCCAGCCCCGGTTCTTCTGGGGCGGCTACGGGCGAGCCATCGCCGACGACGCCGCCCGCATCTGGATTCTCGCCCCGAAGGTCGAGCGGAAGTTCACCAAGGAGGAGAAGAACCCGAAGACGGGCGAGACGGAGGAGGTCGAGGACGCCTACAAGTTCTGGCCCGTCGAGGACGTGTACGCCGCCCAGGCCACCGTGCCCAAGAACCAGCCGTGCATCTTCTGCAACACGCCAGAAGGGGAGCGCTGCCCCGACACCTGCGCGGTGATGCAGCCGCAGGCCGGGGCCGCGCCGTCGCGTGAGGAGGTGGCCGAGGAGCTGCGCAAGGTGCTCAAGAACGCCGGAGGGTTCGACCCGAGCGTACTCGCTGGACTGGGTCCGGACCCGATGCAGGACAGGTACGGCGACCCGTACGAGACTCCCGGCATCCGCTGGGAGACCATCGCCGTCACTGCGAGCCGGAAGGGCGCGAAGGAGAAGACGCGCCGCTACCGGTTCCTGCACACCGTGGACCTGGAGCGGCCGGGCGTCCGGTACGCCGTCGCCGGGCTCGGCGTCATCTGGATCAGCCCGTACGAGCTGCGCAACGACACCGGCAACGGGCACGCGGCGGTCACCGTCCAGTACGGCGACGACGTGCCCGCCGCCGACCGGCATTGGGACAGCCGGTACCACCAGGCTGGGCCGCACGCCCCCAACATCAACTCCATCACGTTCGCGGGGACGTCGATCGTGTACCCGCACGAGGAGCGGTGGCGCTGGTTCGCTCCGCACCGCAAGGGCTACGGCGGCACCGTCACCGAGGGCGCGGCCGAGAAGATGGGCCAGGTCCTCCGGCAGCTCCTCCCGCACTACCGCGGGCTCATCGAGTTCGACGCCATCGAGGAGGCCGCATTCCGCAAGCGGGCCGCTCGCCGAGCGCGAGAAGCGGAGCATGAGGCCAAGAGGCTCGCCGAACGCGAGCGCGAGCTGGCCGAGGAGCGCGCCGAGGCGGAGCGGCGGGCGGCCGAGCACCGCCACCAGGCCGCCAACCCGAACGAGCTGTAGAAGCGCGAGCCCGCGCCTATCGGGCTCGCGCCACGACCGATCGTATGGCCCGCTCGTTGGCGGGCGGGCCACCTTCCACGCAAAGGGGAGCATTTATGAAGCTTGTAGCACTTGCCATGGCGGCGGTCCTGCTCGCCGCCGAGCCCGCAGGATGCGGCGCCAAGGGCACCACCACCGACCCGTACAAGCCTGGCGCGCTGGGCTGCGACCGTGCGGTCCACGTCGAGGCCGTCCGGATCGGCTCGGCGGAGCCGAGGGTTCGCGTCCTGGTCAACGAGTCATGCACCGACCCGTCCGGCATCGCCACCCAGCTCATGAGCATCGACCTGGAGTACCGGGAATCGTTCGGCGCCCCCTGGCTGAAGGTCAACAGCGAGCGGTTCCCTAACGTGGCCCCGGACCACCGGTATGTGCTGACCCACCACCCGTGCCTGTCGGGCCGCTACCGCGCCAAGGTCGGCGTCGCGGGGACGTTCGACACCGGCAAGGAGTACCGGGCGTCGGTCGAGGAGTCGGCGCGGATCAACTGCGACAAGCCGCGCAAGATCTCCACCTACTAGGGCCGCCACCAGCGGCGCCGGGCAGCGCGGGCGCGGAAACGCGCCTCGCCGTCCGGGTCGCCGCCGTACGGGCAGCGCACCCGCAACCTTGGGTGTGGCGGCACGACGCCGACCGCCCAGCACGACGCCGCCTCAGCTGCGGCGTGGGTGATGTTGCCGGTGGCGTAGGCGGGCGGCGCGGTCGGGTCGGGCTTCTCGCCTGGCCACACGCCCCAGCCGTCGCCCCACCAGGCGACCGTCCAGACCTGCTCGTCCAGCGCATCCACGCATCCGATCGTACGCCCCCACCGCACGCCTCGGTGGGGGCAACTACCACCACCACCAGGAAGAACAGGAGGAGAGCAGTGGCCAACGCTGCAATCCCCATCCAGCTCGCAACCGCTGAGACCCATAACGGGATGGTCATCCCGTACATAGCTCTCCGACACCTCGACGGCACGCCTGAGTTCGGGCAGATCGACCACGACCGCGTCGCCGAGTGCCTCATCGAACAGCGATGCCAACTGTGCGCGCAGCCCCTCGCCGACGCCGCAGTGCTCATGGTCCGGCCGATGGACTTCGGCGCCGGGCACTGCCCTGAACCTGCTCAGCATCCGGAATGCGCCGCCTACGCGATCCGGGCCTGCCCCATGCTGTCGGGCCGGCTACGCCGCCACCGCGACCGGACCCGACCCCAGCGACGCCAGTGCACCGCGGCGGGCTGCTGGTGCGGGGATCCAGTCACTCCCGACCTGGACGCGATCGTCCGGTCGGGCCAACCGGCCACGCCGTGGTACTCGGTGTGGTTCCCGATGGCTGAGTACAAGCTCAAGATGTCGGCGCGGAAGGGGCCGCGCGGCATCTCCCTCGCCATCATCAACGTGAAGATCCGGCTGGTGTCGTGGGGTGACCCCGACCGGGACGACCTGGGCCGCGTCCTGGTGTACGGCCTGCCTCTGCCCGAGGCCGGGAGCGGATCGTGACGACGATCAACCGCCAGCCCGCCAAGCACGGGCGTGACGAAGAGTCCGCCCGCCACCTGGCCGCGCTGCTCGAACACCTCGCCAGGGCCTTGGCCGCCGCCCACGGCGGCAACTGGCGATCCTTCCGGGAGCACCTGGCGCGCGTCCGGGAACGGTCCGCGTTCACCGACATGTGCATGAACGGCGACAGCTTCCCGAACGATCCGGACCACTACCTCGCCACCATGCGAGCGCACTTCCCGGCCGAGTGGGCGAAGGCCCTCGCACAACACCTCACTCAGGAGTAGATCATGGCCTGCCACCACCTGTTCTACCACCCGCAGACTCCCGAGGAGCGGGAGGCGATCGTCAAGCAGTTGGACTACTGTCGCAGCATCGGCGACAGCCAGGGCACGATGATCGCGCTCGTTCAACTCACGCAGCCCTGCACCTCGCCGGCAGCGAACGCTGGAGGGGCCAAGTGAGCCGCCGCGCCAAGCAGAAGCCGCCCCGAACCGCGTCACACCGCCCCGCCCTACGACCGCGCCGGTACCGCTACGACGACCTCGTCGCGGTCGATCTCTTCTCCGGCTTCGGCGGGCTCACGAAGGGAATCGAGGACGCTGGGTTCACCACGATCCTCGCGGCCAACCACAATGAGTACAAGGTCAAGGTCCACGAGAGGAACAACCCGCACGCCGAGCACTGGATCGCGGACCTGGTGGACAAAGAGGCGTCTGACTACCACTCCGCCGCCGACCTTCCCCGCGCCGACCTGCTCGTCGCGGGCGTGAGCTGCACCAATCACTCGCAGGCGAACACACAGAAGGCGTACCAGCTGGGCCTGACGCTGTTCGACCTCGAAGACCCCGAGTACGAGGAGCGCGCCACCCGATCGGAGAAGGACAGGGCCACGGCCACGTGCACGCTGCAATACGCGGCCAAGCACCACCCCTGGATGGCGCTCATCGAGTGCACCACCGAGCTCACCTCGTGGGGGCCTCGGGTACCAGGCAAGAAGTACGGCGACGGCACCACGTTCAAATGGTGGCTCAAGCAGTGGGGCATCGAGCGCTACAAGCACCGCATCCTGTACCTGAACAGCATGTTCTTCGGGGTACCGCAGTCCCGTGACCGGCTCTACATCGTCTTCTGGGACGAGAAGCTGCCCGCACCGGACCTCGACCACCGGCCCGAGTCGTGGTGCGGCTTCTGCGGCACCATCGTCCAGGCGGTGTGGACCTGGAAGACCGGGATTCCACCCACGGGCAGCGTTCGCTACGGCAAGCAGTACGAGTATCGGTGCCCCTCCTGCCGCCGCGTGGTGATCCCGCCGTTCGCGCCGTCGCTGAACGCGCTGGACCTGTCCGACCTCGGCCCCAAGATTGGCGAGAGGCCGCTCAAGGAGTTCACGGACAAGAAGACGGGCGAGACCGTTCTCAGCCCGCTCGCGCCCTCCACGATGGCCCGCGCCGAGAGGTGCAGGCAGAAGTTCGCCGACTTCCCCGCCGTGCTCATGCCGGCCAAGGCCGCCCACGGGTCCGAACGCCACCCGTGGCAGCCCCTCTCGACGCAGACCAGCCAGCAGGAGACGGCGATCCTCTCGACCGGGGCGTTCATTGCCGCCGCAGGTAACACCTTCGAGCGGCCGGGCTCCGACTGCCGCACTCGCACCCTGGACGAGCCTCTGCCGTCGCAGACCGCGACGAACACGCAGGCGCTGCTCACGCCGCCGGTCTCCCTGGTGACGGGGCAGGTGATGGTCGCGCACCGGCACAACGGCGACGGCCAGCACATTACGGAGCCTATGGACACGGTCACGACCACGCACGAGAAGGCGGTCCTGCTCGCGGTCAACAACTTCCAGGGCTCCCCCCGTGGCGTCGATGAGGCGCTGCCCACGCAGGGTGGCTCTGAGACGCTGGGGCTGCTGTCCGCTGGCGTCGTGCCGTTCCGGAAGAACACGCTGCCGACCTCGCATTCCGAAGCGATGCCGACCGTCACGTCCGATCAGATTCCGGGGCTGCTCACGGCGGCCGGGCTCGTCCAATTCAATCAGGGCGTTGACCGGCGGGTGTCCGGGGTTGACCAGCCGCTCAAGACCGTCATCGCGGACAACACGATGGCCCTGATGTTCTCCGGCTGGTACAAGGAAAACGGCAAGACCGCTCCACACCCCATGAGCGACCCAATCGGAACGATCACCGGCCACGACACCACGGCACTTCTCCACGCTCAGTGGCGCGAGGTCCTTGCGGACCTGAAACTGGAGGACTGCCACTTCCGCATGATGGCCCCGCACGAAGTCGGCGTTGGCTGCGGCTTCGATGTCGATTTCGGCAACCACAAGGGCACCTTCATCGTCTGGGGCTCCGCGAGAGACCAGATTGACGGCTTCGGCAACGCCGTCAGCCCTCAAGTCGGAGAGTGGATAGGACTGCGGATTCGCGCAGTCCTTCATGGAGAACAGCTCGACGATTAACTCGTTGGCGGTACCGCCAACCTTTCTCCCGCTCGACCGGGCGGGGTCCTCACCACCACGAAGGAGACAAATGTCGATCACCGACGCCAGCACCAACACCCGCACCCTCGCCGAGCTCGTCGCCGCCACCGGCCTGCCCGGCAACACCGACCTCCGCGACCGCCAGACGCTGCCCGGCCTGACCGGACTCACCCGCGGCAACCTGCTGCGCGAGGGCATCCTCACCCTCGACCGACTCGCCGAGTACGACGACCTGCCCCTGGGCGACATCCGGAACTTCGGACCCGGGTGCCTGAAGAACGTCCGCGCCGTCCTCGCCCAGGCCGCCGATCAGGCTAACGCCACCGCCTGAACCTCTGAGGCTCCCGCCGGCCACCGGGCTGGCGGGAGCCACCCCCACCACCACGAAAGAGAGACCCACGATGGGCAAGTACGACCAGCAGACCAACGACCTGTACCTCACCTTGCACCGCGCCGGAATCCCCGCCGTCATCGACCGCGACGGCGACGAGCACACCGTCACCGTGCCAATGCCCGACACCGACCGCACGCTGGTGTTCGACCCGACCGACGACGGCTGCTACGACCTCGACCAGTGGACCGGGCGAGGCACCGACTACCCGCTGATCGAGAGCATCGCTGAGAACGTCGGCGACAACTCAGCCGCGGCCATTGTCACGGGTCTGCTGCTGGCCAACCTCCCGCCCGCTACCACCAGCGAACGCGTCTACTACGACCACGCGCAGCGCTCCATCCTGCTGGTGGAGAACGGCCAGGCCACCCCGCGACTCGTCGGTCACGCCTTCGACAACCCGATCGCCTGCATGGTCGTCGCCATGCTGAACGCCGCCATCCGGGCTGGCCGGGCGACCGGCGGCAACTCCTCGTACTGGATCGACGGCGACCGAGTGTATGCCCAGCACGGCCCCAACGGTCCGAAGCAGGCCCTGGCCGTGGAGGGCCTGTCCAGCGAGGCGAGGAGTGCTCTCGCGTACGAGCTGCACCAGGCCGGGCAGATGGGCGCCTACACGTGACCCGAACCGCCACCAAGCCACCGCGGGCGCGACGGCCGTCAACCGACGAGCTCGAGCGCCCGTGCGGCAGATGTGGCCACCAGAACGGCGGCCACACCCTCGGCCGCCGCTGCACGTCCTGGTCGCAAGGCGCGTGGGCGGCCTTGTTCGACGAGGTGTATGTGATGGCGTCCGGCCCGTGCGCCGTTCCAGGCTGCCCGTGTCCAGGCCGGGTGGATGGCGTCTACACGCCGACCGCCGATTACCCCGCCCAGCTCGACGCGGCGCCCGCCGACACCAGCGTGGTGCCAGCCCCGCCGTCGTCCCGCCTCTACGGGCCGTGCATGCAGGGGCCTGGCCCGTGCGGCAAGGAGCCGACCCGGCCGTATGTAGACGGGCCGCGATGCGAACACCACCAACCGAAGGAGATCACGACCCATGGGTGACAACAGCGCCATCGAATGGCTCAGAGGACCTGACGGCCGCCAGGGCATGACCTGGAACTTCGTCACCGGCTGTACCCGCGTCTCCGAGGGCTGCCGGAACTGCTACATCGAACGGCAGACCCCAATGCGGGTCGCCGGCCGCCGGTTCAACGGTGGCGAGCCCGGCGCCACCACCGGGGTCATTCTGCACCCCGAACGCCTCGACGTGCCGCTGAAGAAGCGCGACCCGCTCCGCATCTTCGTCAACAGCATGTCCGACCTGTGGCACGCCGACGTGCCCGACTGGATGATCGCGCGAGCGTTCGCGGTGATGGCCATGACGCCGCAGCACACGTACCTGGTTCTCACCAAGCGGCCCGGCCCGATGCGGTCGATGCTCCGCTCGGACGACTTCTGGTTGGAAATCGGTAAGCACGGCCACGACATCGCGATAACCCGGGCCAGCGGTAAGTACCGGTCGGCGTCGCCGATGCAGCTCACCGACGACTCCAGCGCGGCCGGGCCGTGGATGCCGGTCCGGCCGCTGCCCAACGTCCAGATCGGCGTGTCAACCGAGGACCAGGCCAGCGCTGAGCTGCGCATCCCGACGCTCCTCGACACCCCGCACATCGCGATCCGGTGGATCAGCGCGGAGCCGCTGCTGGAGCAGGTCGTCCTGCGGGACGAATGGCTCATCGCCGATTCCTGGGGCAGCGTCCCGGCGCTCGACTGGGTCGTGGCCGGCGGCGAGTCCGGCCCTGGCGCGAGGCCGATGCATCCCGACTGGCCGTGCGGCCTCCGCGATCAGTGTGTCAAGGCGGGGATCCCGTTCTTCTTCAAGCAGTGGGGCGAGTGGGCACCCTCCGGCGCGGTCGGAATCGGCCGCAGCCCGGACAAGCACGCCCTCGTCGGCGATCCCGTCGATGAGCAGGGCCACCGGATCGAGATGGTCAGGCTCGGCAAGCACCAGGCGGGCGCCGTCCTCGACGGCCAGACGTGGACGGAGTACCCCGATGCCTGACCTGACCCTCTGGGAGGAGCTGGAGACGGCGGCCACCATCTGCCGCGAGATCGCCGCCCGGACGAGTGGCACCCCGTGGTGCTCGAACGGCAACAACGTGGACGGCCCGGCCGGGCCCGTCGCCATCGCCTACCAGGGATACGCCGACGCCGCCTGGATCGCCATCGCCGACCCCGGCATGGCCGTACCGATCGCGGACGTGCTGGAGCGGGCTCTCCTCATCCGGGAGCGGGAGGTCCGCGCCCAGGCCGCCGGCGACTACCACACGGCGTGTGACGGCTTCGTGGGCGATGACTGCGACTGCTTCACGCCCGCGGCGACGCTGGCGCAGTACGTGCTCAAGAAGGCGGCCCGACATGGGTAGGCGGGTCAAGGTCACCGGAGACCTGTTCCACGGCCAGGTCCCCGCCGGGGCCGTCTACATCGGCCGCGCCGCGCCCGGCCTGCCCGCGTCGCCGTACGCCAACCTGCACAGCACCTCGCCGAAGGGCTGCCGAGTCTGCTACGGGCGGGTACACACGCTGGCCGAAGCGATCGGCCTGTACCGCGCCGAGCTCAACTCCAACCCGGAGCTGGTAAAGCGAGCGGTGGCCGAGATCGGCGACCGGGACGTCGCGTGCTGGTGCCCAGACGGCCCGTGCCACGGGGACGTGCTGCTCGCCGCGATGGCGGCCAGGCGGTGACCCGGTGGAGTTCTTCCTCGGGACGAGCGCGCCTTCCTGGCTCAGGCGGGAGGACGTGGGCGTGCCACTCTGCGTCGCCTACCCGCGCCTGGCCACGATCAAGGGTGAGCTGCCGCGCGCTGTGGTGCCCTGGATTCTCGACTCGGGCGGCTTCAACGAGGTCACGCAGCGAGGCGAGTACACGGTCACGGCAATCGACTACGCGCGGGCGGTACGCCGGTACGCCGACGAGATCGGCAACCTGCGGTGGGCGGCCTGCCAGGACTGGATGTGCGAGCCGCCCGCGCTCGCCAGCTCGGGCCGGTCGGTGAACGGCCACCAGCACCTGTCGATCGACAACTACATCACTCTGCGCGGGTTGTGGGGGCCGGACTGCCCGTTCGTGCCGCCGCTCCAGGGCGACAGCCGCGACGCTTTTCTCCGCCACGTCGATATGTACGCGCGGCGCGGGATCGACCTGACCAGGGCGCCGCTGGTCAGCGTCGGGTCGGTGTGCCGAATGCAGAGCACGCCCGAGATCGGACGCGTGCTCGGCGCGCTGGCCAGCCTGGGCCTGCGGATGCACGGGTTCGGTGTGAAGACGCTCGGTCTGCGCCGGTTCGGGAATCTCCTCGTCTCGGCTGACTCCCAGGCGTGGTCGAAGAATGCCCGCGAGAACGCTGACGACATCTACATCGAAGTCCCCGAACACACCCATCCCCGCGGCGGCAAGACCTGTTCGAGCTGCCCCGTCTACGCGCTGGCCTGGCGGAAGCGGATGCTGGCCAGCCTTCCGGCCGCGCCACCGCACACGGTGATGGAACTGCCTGGCATTCACGGAGAGGGGCTGTCCTCCCTGATCCGGGCAGAGCCGCCGCGCGTGCGATACAGGCCCGGCATCCCCATCTACGACAGGAGAAGATCATGACCCAGCTAAACGAAACTCCCACCACCATCGGGCCAGCCGAGGTCGAGGTCCAGCCGGTCGAGGCCGCCGACTTCATGAAGCTCCTCGCGCGCAGCGTCGCCCGCGACCTGGACGTGCTCGCCCTCGCCACCGGAGACGCACCGGAGATGGTCGCTGCGGCGGCCGAGGACGCCGCAACGGGCATGGACTCGCTGATCAACATGCTCATGCAGGCCGAAGGGCTGACCGTCGAGGAGGCCCAGTCGCGGGCAGCCGCCCTGATCGCTGAGCAGGGGGAGGGCTGGTGAGATCCGACAAGTGGACCCGGCTCATCGAGTGCCTGGACCTCGTCAACGAGGACCAGAACATGGAGCCACGCGAGATGGCCGCCCGGCTCCGGGTGAGCGAACGAACGGTGCAGCGCTACCTGCACGCCATGAACGGCGGCCCACGACGGCCGCCGACCTACTACGAGCGGGTCATGCCCGACGTCCTCGCCCACCTGCGCCGCTACCCGCGCTCCCGGTTCACCACGGGCGAGCTGGCGCGGGTCCTGCTGGGCGACCGGACGGTGGCCCTGGAAGCGGCGCTGCGGCGGATGGAGCAGGCCGGGCTTGTGACCCGTACGGTCGAGCCACGCGGCGACGGCCTGTTCTCGCCCGAGCAGCCGGTGACGTGGTGGCAGCTGCACGAGGGCGCCCCGCGGTTCGCGGCGGTGTGCTCGGCGTGCCGGAAGCGTCCGGTGGCGGTGCAGCGGCTCGGCTGGTGCCGCGCCTGCCACGAGCGGTGGGAAAAAGCGGGTAAGCCGAAGGACGGCCCGCCGGAGCCGAGGAAGGGCGGCCGGCCGCGCGACCCGGAGACCGAGGAGCGTGTGCAGAGGACGCGGAAGCTTCTCGCGGAGGGCAAGGGCACCATGGAGATCGCACGCCTGCTGGGCGTGGAGGGGTCCACGGTGAGCTACTACAAGCGGCGCCTGGCCGAACGGGGCGAACTGCCGCAGGCGTGCTGACGTTGGCGTAACCGCCAACGATGAGGGCGCGGTCCGTTCCCCCGGGCCGCGCCCTTTGTGGTTCATCGCGAGATTCTGCTGTCGCGTTGTCGGCATGCTGGTGTAACCTGCCGACAGGCTGACGCTCCAGCCCACCCCGAGCCGGCCCGACCCACGCGCGGAGACGGCGATCGACGGGGAAAGTGTCGTACGACGGCGAGCGGCACCCCTCTCACGGATCTTTCGCACTGGCTGTTGCCGTGCGCTCTCGACCAGGCGGGGTGAGCGTGGGCGCCTCGTGAATGGGACGAGACAATGCCGCACAACGACCGCGACCTTGGCCGCGCCGTACGACAGCTCATGGAGTACCGGCCCGACCAGCCGTACACCGCGGTCCGCGCCGAGTTGGAGGACTGGCTCGACGGACGTGAGGAAACCCCCGCCGAGGCGGTCGCCATCATGACCGACCCGGCCAACCAGGTCGCCTGCGAGAAGTGCGGATGGACCAACGGCATGCTGTGCCCTGAGTGTCCCGGATGCGGCTGCTACGACGGTCAATGCTCGGGGTGGCGGCATCGGGAGTACATGCACCCGGACGACGTCGCCGAGCTGGAGGCGGCCGAGGCCGAGTGCCCAGAGTGCGGTGGCGACACACGCTCTGGCTACGACTGCCACTGCGACGACGAGTAGCAGGACGCGGGGGTGAAGGACATGACGATCATCCCTGACCCGTTGGCGGTCGCCGCACTGGGCCTGGCGGTGTTCGGCCTGGAGCCGGGGAGCAAGCTCGTACGCGGCCCCGGCTGGCAGCATGCGGCGACCAGCGACCCCGAGGTGCTCGCGTCGATCTGGCGGCCGGGGGACAACGTCGGCGTTGGCTGTTGGCGGTCCGGTGTGCTCGGCCTCGATCTCGACGTGAAGGGCGGCGTGGATGGCATCGCCCGTTTCGCCGCTCTCTGCGACCAGCGTGGGCAGACGTGGCCGGACACGCTCACCGTCCGTACGCCCTCGGGTGGGCTGCATCTCTATCTCGCGGTGCCCGCTGGCGTCGTAATCGGCTCGACTGCGGGCCGTTCGCCGAGCTCACCCCTTGGACCAGGGGTCGATACTCGCGGCCCCGGCCGGGGCGGACGTGGTGGCTACCTGGGTCGATCATGCTCCGGCGCGGCGGCCTGCGCGGCGTAGGGCGCTGCCTCCTGCATGACGAAGGGGCGCCCATTCGGACGGGCGCCCCTCGAGAGAGTTGATCTTGTCTACCAATCCCGCGAATTGGTAGACAAGATCAACTCTCTTCGTTGGGCGGGAGATCCGCCTCCAGCTCCGCCGCTGCCTGCCGCTCCAGCTCCGCCGCCGCCTGCCGCAACCGGGCCGCCAACTCCCGCGCCCGCTCCGGAACCTCGGTCGCCACGCGACGCAGACCCCGCAGATCGTCCAGCGCGCGGAACATCGGCTCGTAGCGCGGCCACACTGGCTGCGCCTCCGACGTCGGCTCGTCCTGCTTGGGCGCCTCCAGCGACGGGAGGAACCCGAGGTCCCGCGCCGCCTGCTCCAGGCCCGCCCCGGACGTCCGGCCGCGCTCCTCGGCCAGCCGCCACACCTGCTCGGCCGCCTCCTTGCCGTGGCCATCGACCACCGGCAGGATCGCGCGGAGCTGCCGCTCGTTCGGCACCTCGTCGGTGACGCCCTCCAGTGCCTCCATCGCCCGAACGGAGTCGATGAGCTGGTAGGCCCGCGGCCGGGACATGTCCCACCGCTCATCCACGTATCGCTCGAACGACGCGAACCCGGCGTCCTTGTAGAGGCCGTCGTCCCGGATCTGCTTGAGTGCCGGACCGGCCGTCAGCCGCCAGTACCGCTCAGCCTTCGTCAGGACCTTCGCGACCTTGGCCCGGGCCCGGGAGATTGTGGCGTCGTAGTGGGCGAACTGGGCCGCTCGGTCGGCATCCTCGGCCGCCAGTGTGAAGTCGGGTGCGTCCGGAATGTCTGCCAGTGCCGTGGACGGCAGCACAAGCTGCCCTGTCAGGACCGGCTCGGCGTCAAGCCCGCCAGACTCGGCCTCCTGCTGTGCCGCGAGCTCGGCCGCAGCCTTCTTCGCAGCCTCCAGCCGATCGAACGCTTCATCAGCGTCGGAGCCCCGCCGTGCAGTGCTGCGGCGGCGCCGGGCCACCTCGCGCTCTTGCCGGGGAGACATGTCCGCGTCCTCCTCGGCCTCGTTGCCCACCGCCGTCGTCATGCAGACTCTCCTGTTCGGCCGGGTACCTCGTCAAGGTCAAGTGCGAAGGTCACCAGCTCGGCGATCACCGGGCCGTACCCTCGGAAGCTGGAGGGGAATTGGCCGAACGCCTCGGCGTACTTGAGCGAGTCGTACAGCGGCTTGGACACAGCCGGGTAGTCCTGCTTTTGGACCAGGTCGTAGCTCTTGCGCAGCAGGTTGGTGTCGGAGTTGCCCGCCTGCTTGGCCCGGACGAACAGCACGATCGAGGCGAGTCCGCCGCCTTGCGTGTCCTTCAACATGTCGATCTTGTCGGCGCTCTTGAACGTTGAGTCGAGTTGCGCCGTGTCCATCGGGGTCGGCTGGCACGGGATCACGAGCGTGTCGGTGACCATGAGCGCCGCTTCGAGGATGTCGGCGTGCTGCGGGCTGGTGTCGATGACGAGGTGCTTGAACTGGCCCTCCATCGCCTTGACCCGCTTGGCCAAGTCGGGCGTCGCCCACGGCATCACGGTCAGGTTGACCGGCCAGTCCTCACCAGCGCCCAGCTTCCACATCAGCGCGCTTTGGTTCTTCGGGTCACCGTCGATCAGGAGAACAGGGTCGCCGGTGAGCGCCAGCGCGAGAGCGAGATGAACGGCGGTCGTGGTCTTGTTCGCGCCGCCCTTCAGGTTCCCGACCGTAATCCGGACGGAGCGCACGCCGACGGCATCGACGATGGCCTGGAACAGCTTCCGATCAGAGGGGGTGAGGAGGTTCCAGATGCCGCGAAGCTGGTCCTCGACGGCGTCGCGGTCGAGCTGAACGGGGGTGTTGGGCGTGGTCACGGCATCATCTCGTCGTGTCTGCCGATGGTGTTCATCGGTCCTCCGGTCATGGTGGTGCAGCTCGGCGTCGGCGACATCCTAGGACCGCCCGCTCTCGTCGAGGTGGTCGAACCACGCGTTGAGCGCGGCCGGGATGAACTCCTGCCCACCCTGCTCCTCGACGTGACAGCCGGCCACGAGTCGGGCGCGGGTGTTCGGGGTGAGCCGCGTGGTGACGAGCTTGAGCTGCTCCGTGTCGCCTGGTGGCGTGCTGGGGCGGGGGATGGGTTCCCGTTCGCTGCCTGGCGGCATCTCGGCGGGGACGCCGAGCTGGTCGCAGTAGTAGTTGATCGCGGCTTCCCAGACGCCTTGGAGGCCCAGGCCGGTGGTGTCGCACGCGTCGTTGAGGCGTTCCATCGTGTCGGGGTCGAGGCGGGTGCCGGTGTTGATGAGGTCGATCCAGCGGACAGCTTTGGTGCGGGCGGGGCGCGTTCGCGGTTTCGCCAACGAGTGCTTTCCGCCTTGTTCGGGGGGTTGGAAGGTGACCTGGCGGGGGTCGGTTTGTCGGCGGGCCACGTGGCGCTCCCGGGTGGTGTGTGGCGGTGGTTGTGCTGGGCGTGATCCCTACCGTAGTCCTGCGCGTGTCGCGCGACAAAGCCATGTCCGGTTTTGTCCGTTTTCGTGAGGCGCTGAGAGTCCATCTGCACCTATGCAAAGGTGCTCCAAGAGGTAAGCTCGAAAGAGATCCGATCAAGCCTCACAAGCCAGCACAGCCACGCGGAGCGCCATCGCCTGACATCGTTGGCGCTACCGACAACAAGAAAGGATCAAGAAAACGCATGATCACCCCCACTGCCGCCGATTGGCCATACGACGCCGACCGCGACGATCCCCTCACCGAGCTCCGCATCGCCGTCATCGGGCACGCCTGGCCAAGCTGGGCGTACATCGTCTCGGTCGATTCCGGCCGGATCGACGACGAGCACCACCGCCCCGACGAGCACGAGACCCAACTGCTGTGCTCCTTCCTGGACCAGTACATCACCTACTGGTACAACGATCGCTGGAGAGCGAAGATGGCCGAGCGCCCCTTCGACATCGACGGCGGCGCGAACGGGATCACCTTCCGCAAGTGGGGCGACGGCGACTGGGGCTACCGCCGCCGCACCTGGCAGTACGGTCCGACGTACGTGCCGGAGCATCCCCGCATCCGTGGCGAGGAGTCTCCTGGGCCGCTCACTCTGGTGCAGGTGATGGACCGCATCCACACAGTCGGCGACGAGGTTTCGCCGGACTGGCTGAAGTGGAAGGCCGCCCACCCCAAGGTGTCCGGTGTTCGCCCTGGAAGGAGGCGTTGAGTGAAGGCAGTAACGGTGTGGCATCCGTGGGCCTGGGCCATAACCGCGAACCTAAAGCCCGTCGAGAACCGCGGATGGGCAACCCGCCACCGAGGCGAGATCGCCATCCACGCCGGGAAGCCCTGGGACGAGATCGGCGCGGCCGACCCGCGCATCATCGCCGCCGCCGGCCAGCTGGCCGGGCCTGTGCTGCCGGATGAGCGGTTCGTGTTCGGCGCAATCGTGGCCGTCGCCGACCTGGTCAACGTGGTACAGGACTCGTCGTCGCCATGGGCGGAGCCTGGACAGGTTCACTGGCTGCTGGCCAACATCCGCCCCCTCGCCGAGCCGGTGCCGTGCCGAGGCTGGCAGAACATCTGGGACGTGCCTCCCGACGTGGAGGCTCTGGTGCGCGCCAAGCTCGGGCTAGTGGCATAAGGAGGCTGGTCAACCAGACGACAAACCCATAGAGTGCCTCCGTACATGCGCGTGATCTGCATAATCCGCGCACCCGAGGCCCCGGCGGGACGTCCACCCCTTCCGCCGGGGCCTTTCGCGTAGGTATACACAGGTGCGCGTCCCGGGTTACGGTAGAAGCATGATCCAGCCCCGGTCGCGCACCCACGCCGACGCCGTCTACGTCAAGGTCGCCGCCGAGATCGCAGCCGACATCGACAAGGGCAGGCTCAAGCCCGGCGACAAGCTGCCGTCCGAGATGGAGCTCGGCGCCCGGTTCGGCGTCGGCCGGACGACGGTACGGTCCGCCATCGAGCGACTCCGCGAGGAAGGCCGCGTCGAGACCGTGCACGCCAAAGGCACCTATGTCACCCAGGGGACGGCGAGCGCGCCCGTCCCGCCATCCCGGCGCCTGGTCCAGGACCTGCGCGCCGCGATCACCTCCGGCCAGCTCAAGCCGGGCGACCCGCTCCCCTCCGAGCAGGAGCTGATGGACCGCTACGGCCTGGCCGGCATCACCATCGCCATCGCCCTGCGCCCACTGCGCCAGGAGGGACTCATCCACCACCTGCCGGGCCGCGGCCGGTTCGCCGGCCCCGGCCCGAGCCGGGATCGCCGTGCTGGCCGGTGAACGCCAGCAAGCTGGGTCTACTGTCCATGGATGATCGGCGGAAGAATTGTCCGCATGCCTGAGTCACGAATCAGCCCTCCGTACCGTCTGACCGTGCTCGGCATGCGCCTCGCCCAGCTACGCGAAGCCCGACATCTGACCGGAGCACAGGTAGCCCAGCAGACCGGAGTCACTCAGTCGGCGCTGTCGCGGCTGGAACGCGGGAAGAACAGCTACGTCACCCCAGGTGATGTGCGGCTGCTGCTTGACCTGTACGACGCCAACGAGGACGTGCGCGAGGAGACCTTGCACCTCATCGCCAGCGCCCGCCTCACCCCGTACTGGGCGCCGCACCGGCGCGCTCTCGGCGCTCTGGAGGAGTATGTCGCTCTCGAGACCGAGGCCCAGCACATCCGGTACTGGCAACCGCTGCTGATCCCGGGCCTGCTTCAGACGGAAGCGTACGCGCACGCGGTGATCGCCGCCGACCGGTTCGACGACGACGCTTCCCTTGTCCGGTTGAAAGTGCGGGCGCGGCTGGCGCGGCAGTGGATCGTCTTCGGCGACGACCCCGTCCAGCTGCACGTGGTCGTCGCCGAAGACGCGCTGCGGCAGCGCGTCGGCGATCCTCAGGTGATGCGTGACCAGCTCGACCGGCTGGTGCGGGAGGCGGGCCGGCCGAACGTCACGATCCAGGTGCTGCCGCGGGCGGTGGGCGCTCACCCGGGCATGGCGGGCGGTTTCGTGCTGCTGAACCTGCCGTGGCTGGGCGACGCGTTGTTCATCGAGGCGGGTGCGGGAGGGGTGGTTGATCGCGGGCCGCGTGTGCGGGAATACGGTCGGCTACTGGGTCGGCTCCAGAGCATGGCGTTGCCGGGCGAGGAGTCGGCCGCCTTTATCGCGCAGGTGGCAGAGGAGATCAGATAGTGCTGGGCAGGGATTGGGTGACGGCGTCGGAGTCGGGCGGCTGCGTCGAGGTGCGCCGCGGCGAGGACGGCGGCGTGCGGGTGCGTAACAGCCGTGATCGCGGCGGCCCGGTGCTGGACTTCACGCCGGGGGAGTGGGAGGACTTTGTGCGCGGTGTGAACCGGCGCACGTTCGACCTGCCGGAATGGCATCCGGGCTGGCACGCGGCGCCTTAGCCGCGGGGAGGGTCCACGCTGTCGTAGCCGCGCTGGTACGCCTCTGAGAGGGGCGGGCGCGGCGTGGGCCGCCGCAGGACGTCCCACAGCACTCCTGCGGCGGCGGCGACGACCAGCACGCCGATGCCGAGCAGCGCGGCCGGGCTGAGATCGGCGTTCACGAGCACCATGGCGATGGCGGCGACCCCGGCGATGGTGACGCTAACAGTGACGCTGCGGATACGGACTGCCCGTTTCATCGGGGACCCCCGTGCATCGTGGTGAAGAACCCTTACTAATGGCGTGGCTCAACGTATCCCATGTGCGGCATTGCCGCGATATGCCATCGTGCTGGCCTGTTGTGCTCATATGGCCGACATGTGCCATGTCACGCTCCGGCCACCTGTACCCGTGGACACGACATGACATGAACGTTTACACATGTCACTTCAGCACCAAAACCCTCGGGCGCGGATTACCTCGCACCCGCAAACCACCACAGGGAGTGACCAGTCCATGAGCTTCGCTGGGCGCATCCGCACACTCGGCCTCGTGTGCGCTGGAACGATACTCGCGCTCACCACCCTGACCGCCGCGGCCTCCGCCGACGAGCCCACGCCGAGCAGCTCGCCCGCGCCTGCCGCTACAGCCACCACCACGCCGAGCTCGAGCTCCACCACGACGGCCAAGCCAGTCGTGACCACGACGAAGACGGAGAAGACCGAGACCGTCACCAACCCGGACGGCTCCCGGACCGTCACCAAGACGGTGACCGAGACCACCACCACGGTCACCGTCATGCACCTGGAGCAGGCAAACGGCGACCAGGGCGGCTGGTGAGCGCCCCGGCAAGGCTCGTACGCGCACGTTGGCCAGCCCACGCGATGACTCTTGTCGCGGGGCTGGCCGCTCCGGTTGCGTTGCTGGCGCACTCCGAGCAAGCGCTTACCGACTCGATGATCGCCTTTGCGGCCGTGTGGGTGTGCGTTCCCCTGCGCGCGGGTGTCCAGCTGGTCGCCGAGGTGCGGTGGGTCAGCAACTGGCGCAGGCTGTACCGCTGGGGACAGCGCGATGCCAACCTCATACGTCACTCAAGCGTCAGATGACACGAGTCGGGGGCAAAGAGAACATCACGGGGAGGCGATGTGACACCGCTGGGCATGGACGCGCGGGAGGAGCAGGTGTTCCGCTACCTGGCCGCGAATCCGCGCACCGACCTGGAGACGCTGGTCGATCGGTTCGGCGCCGAGGCGGCCGACGCCCTGGAGGGCCTGCGCCGGTTAGGACTGGTATCGGGCGAACCACTGGACGTGCGCCGTCCTGACCAGGCGTTCCAGCGGCTCGTGCGGGAGAAGGAAGCGGCGCTGTTCGCGGCCAAGGCGCGGGTGGCCGAGCTGCAAGAAATCTATGATCTCGCTCACCGGCCCGGCAGCACCGGCCCGGTGGTGCTACTGACCTCCCGCACCCAGCTCCAAGCGTGCATGGACGAGCTGGAGTTATCAGCCGCACAGACCCTGGACAAGTTCATCACGGACCCGTACATCCCGCTCACCAACGTGCACACCCCCGGCGACGACGCCCGCCGCGGTGAAGATGGAACGATCCGCATGCCACGCCGGCGGGTCTTGTATGAGCAGGCCGTCGTGGACGACGACCGCGCCCTCGAGGGAATCCGCAACACCATGGATCTGCCGAACGCGGAGATCCGCATCGCGCCGTCGCTCCCCTACAAGCTGATCATCGCGGATGGCGAGCGGGCGCTGGTACCCGCCTACGCGCGCGACCATGACGACAAACTGTCCACACATCTGATCACGCGCGGGACGGAGCTGATCGCCCATCAGATGGTGTTCGAGCAGTGTTGGACGGCGGCGACCCCCCTGGCCGGCGGCAACGAACTGCTGAACGAGGAGTTCAGCGTCGAGGAGAAGCACATCGTCGGGCTTCTCGTCTCCGGCGCGACCAACGAGCGGATCGCGCGCATCCTCGGGGCCGGCGTGCGGACGGTGCAGCGGCGGTTGACGGACCTGCAACAGCGGGCCGGGGTGCGGTCACGGAACGAGCTGATCCGGCACGCGGCGACCCGCTGGATGAACTGACCTGATCAGCTGCGCTTCAGCGCTTCGACCCTGGCCTCGGTGTCGTCCAGCGCCTGCTCGATGCGCTGCCGGAGGAACTTCTCGATCCGGGCGGCGTCCTCCTTGGTGACGCCGGGCAGCTTCCGGACCTTCTCCATCCTCTGGTGAACGATGCGTTCCAGTGCGTCCGACAGGTCGAGCTGGTCATCGGGCGTCTGGGCGGTCGTGGCCTGCTGGTCGGCGTGGATCTGGCGGAGCAGTTCGGCGGCGTCGGTGCGGCCGGTGGCGGCCAGCTCGTCGGCGGGGACGTCCACGGCCCAGGCCATCCAGGCGAGGTCCTTGTCCGAGATGTCGGTGACCTCGCCGGATTCGCGGCGGCGCCAGTATTGCTCGCCGAACTTGTGGCCGGAGGCTCTGCTGATTTTGCGGGCGAGGGGGCGGATTCCGAGTTCGGGTTCGGGGGTGCCCTCGCGTCTGCGGTGGCGGACGATGAGCGCCATTTCGGGGCTGAGCTTAGATGTTCTGGTGGCGGGTGGCATGGTGGCGGTATCCCCTCGTGGCGGACTGGGATCGACGCGAGCGTATCACCCGGGTTGGCGTCGGTCGCGTCTCAACGCCACCTGTCAAGATCATTAACATCGGCTTGTTGATCTTGCAGTGCTGGCCAAATGCGACGC
The DNA here is from genome assembly GCF_040654115.1 of Nonomuraea sp. NPDC050786. Taxonomy (NCBI): domain Bacteria; kingdom Bacillati; phylum Actinomycetota; class Actinomycetes; order Streptosporangiales; family Streptosporangiaceae; genus Nonomuraea; species Nonomuraea sp. NPDC050786. Next base: position 6,623 of record NZ_JBFAHJ010000039.1, on the reverse strand, counting down.
AAGCGACGCAATCGGCGCGTGACAGGCGCGTCTCTGAGGCGTAGTCTGGACTTGTCGCGAGACACGCACCACCAAGATCACCAAGTCTCACGGCAGACACCACCACCAGCGGAAACGCCACATTCCGCACCTGTCCATACGTTGGCGGAACCGCCAACCAACCCAGGGAGAGACGCAGTGACCAGCAACCCCCACGACGAACGCGCCGCCAACCGCGCCGCCGACCTCGCACTCATCGCCGCCACCGACCACGACCCCATGTGCCCCGTCGTCGGCACCGCCCGCACCCTCCTCATCCAGCAGATCGGCCCCGGCGCCGCCGAGCGGCACATCGCCGCCGCCCGTGCCGTCCTCGCCGAGCAGGGGGCCTGACCGCGATGAGCACCTACTACGAGACCGGCCGCCGCTACAACATCACCCTGGAGAACATCCTCGTCGTCGGCACCACCTCCGAGCGAGGCGGCACCACCGACATCACCGTGAAGCTCGTCGGCCCGAACGGCTCCCAGACCAGCACCATCCTTCACATCCCGCTCGACCATGTCGGCGTGACGGTCACCCCTGTCCCGCCGCCGAACTGGCCACCGCAGCCGGGGGACGTATGGGAAGCGGACGACACGTGGTGGTTCGCCCTCGCCAGCCGAGACACCGAAGGCGAGCTTAGGACAGTGGTCCTCGTCAACGAGGAGGGCCGGCACGCCCACAACTACTTCGCCGACCCCGTCCCGTGGGACGACCCGGCGACCATGCTCAACAACTCGACCAAGCTGTTCCTGGTCACTCGCAAGGGTCAGCCGCCGGAGCAGTCCACGGAGGCGCGGGACTACCCGGACTTCTCCGACGAGCCGCCGTTCTGATGACCACCACCGTCACCGACACCCCCACGTGGCTCGGCCGGTTCGAGCCAGGCAGCCCCGAATGGCTCGCCACCCGCATGGCCGAAGACGGGCCACGCATGGGCGGCACCGACGCCGCCGCCGCCCTCGGATTCAGCACCTTCATCTCCCCGTACGGACTGGCGATGATCCTCACCGGCCGCGTCGAGCGCGAGGAGACGGGCGAGGACGCCGAACGCGGCAACCTCCTCGAACCCTCGCTCGCCGCTTACTTCCGCAAGTGCCACCCGGAGTGGGAGATCGTGGACCACCCCGGCACGTACGTGAACGGCTGGATGCTCACCAACCCCGACGCCCTCGCCTACTACCAGGGCCGGCTGATCGCGGGCGGCGAGTACAAGTCGGCCCGCTACCGCGACGAGTGGGGCGAGCCCGGCACCGATGAGATCCCGCTCCCGTACTGGGTGCAGTCCATGTGGTACGCGCACATCCACCAGGTGGACCGCTGGTACGTACCCATGATCGGACCCGGACTCGAGTTCGAGGAGTACGTCGTCAAGTACGACCCGGAGGCGGCCCACGCGTTGGTCGCGCAGGTCGCCGAGTTCCGCAGGAACCTGCTGTGGGGCGTCATGCCGCCGCTCGACCACCACCCGCACACCTACCGGGCGCTTCGCGCCGCGCACCCAGAGATCGACGAGGGTCTGTCCATCAGCGTCTCGGACAAGGTCGGCGTCCGCTACGTCAAGGCCCAGCTCGCGCTCAACGCGGCCGAGAAGGAGCTGACCGGCGCGAAGGCCGACATGGCGGCCGAGGCCGGGCGCGCGAAGAAGCTGTACCTCAACGGCCAGCTCATCGCCACCCGCCGCCGCAACTCCGGCCCCCACCCGCACATCCAGGCCGTGCGCAACCTCAAAACGATCGAGCTTCCTGCCCTGGAAGGAGACCCCGATGGGGTTTGAACTCACCGAGTACCAGAAGGACAAGCTGGCGAAGCTGGACGACACGATCACCGACTACGAGCTGGTGTTCCGCGAGGCGCTGCCGCCCGGCGTCCGCGTCGAACGGTTTCTCCAGGACGCGCGCAATGCGCTCGCCAACAACCCGGACCTGGCCACCGTCTACGCCCCCAGCGTGATCGGCGGGCTGGTGACATGTGCGCAGCTCAACCTGCGTCCGCACGTCCCCGCGCTCGGCCACGCCTGGCTGATTCCGATGAAGAACAAGAAGGCAGGCGGTCGGCTCGAGGCGACGCTCATCGTCGGCTACAAGGGCTTCACCGACATCGGCTACCGCGACCCCGCCACCACCCTCATGGGCGCGTACGCCGTCAAGGAGGGCGACGAATTCAGGTCGTGGTTCGACGGCGAGTGGCGCGTCCTCTACGAGCCCAACCGGCGCGACCCGCGCCGCGACCAGCGGCCGACCACGGACTACTTCGCGATGGCGAAGTACCGGGGAGAACTGCACGTCACCGAGCCGATGACGCACGCGCAGATGGTACGCCACCGCGACAAGCACGCCATGACCAGGGGAGGCGGCCCCTGGTACGAGCACGGCGAATACTCGCCCGAGTTCGACGAGCAGGGCAAGAAGACCATGATCCGGGCCAGGTTGGTCAAGCTGCTGCCGCAGACGATCGAGCTGGTCACCGCCGCATACGCCGACGAGGGCACCCGCATCGACGACGACCCGCGCGCCGACATCCTCCAGGTCACCGTCCACCATGACCGGGAGGGCGACGGCGGCGCCGACGACGACGGCGGCGGGCAGCAGGAGGAGCCGCGGCCCCGTTCCGTGATCCGGCTCATCGCCGAACGCCTGGACAGCCCCGCCAACGACGAGGACGAGGCGTCCAAGGACGAGCTGCTGGACGCGCTCGGGACCGCGCTCAAGTCCAAGGGCGTCCTCGGCCCGGCGATGCTCGCGTACGCGTCGAAGGCCCTGGACCGTCAGCTCACCCACCCTCGGGAGATGAAGCGGGACGACATCCGGAAGGTGCTGGACGCGGTCAACAAGGGCCTCTACCTGAACGAGCAGACGCCACCGCCTGCGCCAGACGCGCCGAGCCAGGAAGCCCCGCAGCCTCCCACGGCTGAGCCCGCCACCGCGCCGGCCCCGCCTGCACCGGCTCCTCCCGCGCCAGAACAGCCCGAGCCGGAGCAGCCACAAGGGCGTCCGGTCGGCGCTGCCAACCGGCAGACCCTCACCAAGCTGAACACGCTGTTCGGTGAGGCGGGCATCAGCGGCGACGCCCGCTTCTTGTGGCTGCTGAACACCTGCAACGTCAAGGTCACCTCGACCGCCCAGCTAACCGCGGCAAAGGCCGACGAGGCGATCGCCAAGCTCGAACCCGAGGCGCAGGCCCGCCGTGAGGACCTGAAGATGCGGGTCTGGCAGGTCTGGTCCGACCTGGGCGGCACCCGCAACGAGCTGACGCCCGCCATGTGCATGTGGGTCAACGCCAACACCAAGCGCCGCAGCAAGCAGCCCCTCACCAGGCTGGACGAGGTGTCCAACCCCCACCTGGAAGCCTTCCTCACGGCGCTCTGCGCCGACCCGGACAAGGGCCAGGTCACGCCGGAGGACTACCGGCAGGCCGTCGCGCAGCAGGGAGGTGCCTCCTGATGCCGTCCAAGGAGATCGCCCTCCCGCACATCGTCCCATTCTTCAACGGGCACTCCCGGCCGACCTTCCACCTGTACGTCAGCCAGCCGCCCCCGAAGAACACGCTCGACTCCCGCGTCGAAACCTGCACCAACCACCGAACCGCGTGCGACTGCCGCGAAGCCATCCTCGCCGAAGACCTGGCCGAGCTGCGGGCCGAATGCGACATGCTCCTCGGCACGCTGCGCGAGGAGCTGGACGGGCACGCCACTCGGGCCTACACCGCTGACGGTGCGCGGGACGAGCAGGCCGAGTGCAAGTGCACCGGCTGCCGGATCGCCCGGCGTCTGCCTTGGTACTGCATGGGCGGCTACGTCGTCACGACCCGTACCACATAAGCCCCGGCCGGGCGCCCTGAGCACGTACGAGGCCGGGGCGCTCAGCCGGCCCCCAACACCCCCCAACCCCCCGAGAAAGGAAGATCGGATGTCGATCGACACCCTCTCCGAGCAGCCCGGCACTCTCGACGTCACCACACCCGCCGTCCGCTCCTACCTCAGGCAGGGCGTCGAGCAGGTGGACAACTCCATCGCAGTCGCTGAGCGGCACCTCACCGAACTCGACCGCCGCCGCGCCGATGTGGACAGGCAGTTCGCTGAGGCGCGAGCCGATACCGAGAAGCACCTCGCGGTCCTGGTGGCCAGCCGGGCCCAACTGGTCGCGTTCCTCGGCGGCGAGGAGGAGATGAAGGCCGACACCGGCGAGGAGCCGCCCACGTTCGTGTGCGCGTGCGGCCGGATCGCGGTCGTGGACAAGGTGCGCGGCCCTGTCCACGACGCGAACGGCACGCACGTGCCCGCCGGGGAACTGTGCACGATGCCGATCCTCGGCAACCTGACCGGCCTGCTCGCCCAGAGCGCCGCCGGCGAGGAGGGCCCGGCCACGTGAACACGCTGACTGACCCCGCCGCGGCGGCGATCGACTCCAGATGGAAGTCCGGCCTGTTCTGGCTGGTGTTCGTCAACGGCGTCGCACTCGACCCGGAACACCCGCTGCCGCTCCTCGGCGCGGCGGCGGCGTTCGTGAAGGCCGCGCTCGACCACCCCGGCCAGGAGATCGGCGTCGCTCCGTGCACGGCCGAAGACCTGGCCAACGCAGGAATCACCCCTCGAAAGGTAACCACATGAGCACCACCATCAGCCCGGACACGATCCGCCCGGCCGCCATCGTCGTGCTGCGCAGTGACGGCTGGGTCCAAAGTACCTTCGCCAACAACCAGCCCGGCAAGACCGGATGTTGCCTGATCGAGGCGATCGGCCGTGGCGCGGGTCTCCCGCCGTTCGCCTTGGCCGCCAAGAAGCCTCGCCGCCGCGATGCCGCCTTCCGCGCTCGATGGGACGCGGCACACAACCTTATGGACGAGATCGCCACCAGCCTGGGCCGCAACCCCGAGGACGACGAGCTCAGCCCGAAGTGGTGGCTGACGAGCTGGAACGACAGGAACGGCCGCACGCTGGAGGAAGTGCTGGAAGCGCTGGAACCTCCCGCCAGCGAGTCGGCATGATGCAGCCGCCCGCGCGCCGGCCCGGCTCTCCCAGCGCGGCGCTGCTCGCCGGGCTGGCCGGGCTCGGCGCAGGCACCTGGCTGCTCTCGCTCGCCAACCAGGGAGTGGCCGCCTTCGTCACCGCCATCATCTGCCTGGCCCTGGGCGCCGGTGCCGGGCTGACCGCAGGCTTCTTCATTGGGGACCTCCGCCGTCTGGAGCGGACCGACCGCCTCAAAGACGCGTACGACAACCTGTACGAACACGCCCGGCAGAGCCAGATCACACAACACCAGACCGCACGCCAGCTCGCCGAGCTCGAGCGGGATCTGCGGGACGCGCAGACCGAACTGGCCGCCCTGCGCGATCAGAACAGCACCCCTGCGAAGGAGGGAGACCCACAGTGACCATCCAGCCGCCGGCCGGGCCGGCACCGCGGGTGGCCGGGCTCGACCAGGCCGCCGAGAAGACGGGCTTGGCTCTGCCGGACGGCACCACCTGCCTCATCACCGCGCCCAAGGTCAGCGTGAAGAAGGGGCAGAAGCGGACGCTGGCGGACAACATGCGGCGGATGGACCACGTCGATGGCGAGTGCATGCGCCACATCCTCGCCACGGGCGTGGAAGCGATCGGGATTGAGGACTACGCCTTTCAGAAGCGGTCATCGGGTACGCACCGGCTCGCCGAGATTGGCGGGACGGTGCGGCTCGGCTGCTGGCGGGCCGGGATCGCCATCGCCGTCATCAACGTCAAGCACCTGAAGATGTACGCCACGGGGGACGCCGACGCTTCCAAGCGCCAGATGAGCGACGCCGCCCTCGAGTACGCGGGCGCCCGGTTCCCCAGCGAGGACGAGTGCGACGCCGCCTGGGCGCGCTGGCTCCTCCTCGACCTCCTCGGCCACCCCGAGGTCCATGTCCCGGCCGAGCACCGCCACGTGCTCGCCCACATCACCATGCACCGAAAGGAGGCAGCGTGAAGACCCCATCCGACGTCGCTGACGAGCGACGTTGGCGGAACCGCCAGCGGCCCCGCATGCCTGAGAGGCCGCGCGCCGCCGTTTGGAACGGCGACCGCACCCGCGCCGTGGCGGTCGTCGAGGGCCGCGACCTCACCGCGGCCGACCTCGACGCCGCGCTGCGGCTGGCCAACCACCCGAACGTCCACCACCACACCATCCAGGAGAGAGCATGACCATGCGATCGGCGGCGACCGTCCTCAGCAAGGAGCTGGCCCGCCCTCATCCCACCCCGCGGCGGCTCCTGCGAGCGCTGCACGCAGCCGGGTTCGAGGTCCGGCCCACCGTCCGCAACGGTCCGGCGTGGATGCCGACCACGCCCGACGCGTACGCGCTCGTCAAACGAGCCGCCGACGAGTTCAAAGCGGGCTTCAACCGGCACGAGATCGCCAGGCGGATGGGCAAGGACAAGCGGACGGTTGACAGGTACCTCGCCGCAGCGGACGCGATGGGCCTGCTCGACCCGGACCGTGAGGAGCCGCCGCGATGAGCTGGCTCACCGACTTCCTGGACAAGGCCGCGTGCCGAGACGAACACGTGTCGCTGTTCTGCGGGCCTGGCTCCGACATCGGCGAAACGCCCGAGGAAAAGGAGCAGCGTCGCGCGCGAGCTCGCGCCG